>NZ_JBITMD010000027.1:0-160600 GCF_044465905.1 Nonomuraea sp. NPDC049480 | reverse complement strand
CTATTTTCCATTCCGATCGTGGGTCGAACTACACGTCGGGAGTCTTTGGTGAGAAGCTGAAGCGGATGGGTATGCGGCAGTCTGTGGGCCGGACCGGGGCGTGTTGGGATAATGCGATGGCCGAGTCGTTCTTCTCCGTTCTGAAGAACGAATGGCTCAGCCGGTTCACGTTCAGTACGCGAGATAAGGCCCGCCGTCAGGTTGTCCGTTACATCGAAGGGTTCTATAATCGCAAGCGTCTACATTCGGGACTCGGATATCAGACTCCCCAAGAAGTCGAAGACCAGTACCTGACCCGGCACTCCGCAGCGTAGGTCAGACCACCAGACGCTGTCCGGAATCTCCGAGGCCCCTCAGGGCATCGACGCCAACACCACCACGGCCGCCCTCAAGGCCATCATCTCCGCGGTGAATCGCGCTTCCCGCTGACCGGGTAAATTCCACGCCCGGCCCCGCAATGATCTGCGAGGCCGTCGCTCGGCACGCGCCCACAAGGCCACGCCCTGATCGCTCGACCGCGGCCCGTGATCAATGGGAGGCGCGGTCGAGTCGTTTGTGGGTTTTATGTGCCGGGAGTGCAGTCGTACAGGGCGCCGTAGCGTTTCTGGGCGATGCGCATGAGCTCGGTCATGTCCTTGATCGCATCCCTGCCTTTGGCGACCTGGGGCAGGTAGATGTCGATCAGTCGCTCTTTACTGCCGCAGCGGAACTTCGCGCTTACTCGGTACGGCTGGTCGGCGAACGGGGCACTCTGCACGAATGCGGCCAAGCCATCACCAAGGTCCTTGGGAAGCGTGACTCCGCCGTGCCTGGTGTAGACCGAACGCCTGTCGTCCATGAGAAAGTCCAAATGCTCTCGCGACATCCCGGGACCCTCCTGCATCCACCACACTCTGAGAGGCCGAGGGGTCGTATCAGAAGTCCTGCAGTCGCCATCTTTCTCGGTGCCGTTGGTTCTCTCGACGAGAGGTCCGGTCGCACCACTGACGAGGCGAAATGCCTGCTCTGGGAGGAACTTACAGACGTACGGTGCGGAATCCACGACCGGCTGTGGAACTGGGGCCGGCGTGGAGATGGTCTGCTTGTCTGGGGTACAGGCTGCGGTGAGCAACACGAGAGTGGTCAGAGCAACGTGTAGGCGAGAACATCTCATTTGCCACCTCCGGAGGAGGAGGGGATCTGAAGGCCGAGATAGTCATCCACCTCGCTGGTCCGGCGGAAGGTGCCGTTGAAACGATCCAGCAGGTCGTTACTTCCTCCCACTACGCGAGTCCACTCAAGGAACTCGCTGTATTCCTGTGGAGTCATCTCGGTGAAGGGCTTGAGTGTTGGTGGATTTCCGCTCACGAATGTCTGCTTGTGCAGGTTCAGTCCGTCAAGCAGGCCCTTGTCCAACATGGCTGTGGCAAGCATCTGCTCCGCGAGCCTCTCCACTGCTAGCCGATTGTCCGCCAGCGTCTGGTGCGTTTCGTCCAATCCTCGCTTTTGTTCGAACATCCGCTGAGCGACCTGTCTGGCCATCTCGTCATATGCGGCTCCGGCGAGCTTGTCGTATCCCTTTCCGAGCATTTCGCCGAAGGCGCCGGTGGCCAGTTGGCCCATCTGCTTGGCTCCCGGGACGGGGAGTAGCCCCAGCGCGTTGCCCACCATGTTCTTCAGCGCCTCGTCCGCCTTCTTGTCGTCCAGCCCTTGAGCGATCAGCACCTGGCGGCGGATCTCCACGATGTGGCCAAATGGACGCGCCTCCGCCACCGTCCGGTCCGTCAGGAATTGCTTAATGTCGGCCTTGTCGACCCGTCCATCCTCGTCGAAGTCGAACTCCTTGACGTCGGCCTTCGTGAAACCGAGCCGCTCGGCGTTGGCGGCGTTGAGCCCGACCGGAGGCACGGTCCCGAACGCCTCCCGCATGTGTTCGGTCTGCGCTCGAATCAGTGCCTCGAACGCGCGATCGTCAGCGGTGGCCAGCGCCAGCGCGTAGGACATCTCCTTGGCCGCGACCTGGCCGAAGGTCGCATGGTTCAGGAGGAGCCGGGAGACCTGGTCGATGTTGGCGGCGATCGCGCGGCCCAGGGCATAGCGCAGGGGGGCGTGACGATCGAATATGTCTCTGTTCTTGATCTCCAGGTTGCCGCTGTCGGCCTTGCCGAAGGCGCCCCGCACCTCGTCAGCGAGGGCCTTCGTCATTTCGGCGGCCAACTTCTTGGAGGTCGCGTCCTGGCCGGTCGTCGCGGTCACCAGCATGTCACTGATGGGCTTGTAGTCGTTCAGATAACGGGAAGCACCCCACCGAGTCGTCAGCAAATAATCCAGCACGGACTCCTTCCACCCAGCCGGGGTGTGGTCCAGGAGGGCGTGGGACGCCTCCCGGCTGAACTTCGCCGCATGGAAAAGGTCCTCCACCACCGATGATTGGCTCTTCACACCTGGACCGCCCATCTGCGCTCCCGGTCGCAGCATGGTGCCGAGGCCCAGCGCGCCGGCCAGGTCGACTATGGGGAGCTGAACGCCCCCGAACCTACCGCCCAGCGGATCCTTGCTCGCCGCCCATTCGCTCTTGCGCTGCTCGTTCTCGTAGACGATGACGTCGCGCCCGACGACCTCCATGAACTCCTTCGAAAACGGCGGCTTCCCGTCATGGGCCCGCCAGATGAGCGCCTGCGCCTGGTAACCCGAGTACTTCGTGCCACCACCCTTGTGCTCGGCCCGCCCCTCCTTCACCAGCTCCGTGAGGAAGTCATCGCCCATGTACGCGGGATTCTTCGGGTCGGTTCCCTTGGACAGAGCCGTGCTCAGCATGCCCAGCACCTTTTTGCCGTGGCTGGAGAGCTGGGCCATGCGAGCGGAGTCCCCACGAGCCCTGGCGTCGCGCAACTGCATGGCGAGCGAGCCTGGCACCCGCGTCACACCCCGGGGACCCAGCGCGGCGAGGAACGCCTTGACGAACTCCGGGTCCCCGATCCGTGACACGTACTTCTCCAGCTCGGCCCCAGCCTTGGCTGCATCTCCGTCCGCGGCCTTCACCGCGGCACGAGCCGCCAGTGTCCCGTCCAACAGCCCCTTGGCCGCATCCAGGCTGTCAGGCATCTCCAGGAAGCTCCCGGCAGGCGTGCTCCTGCCGAAGGTGACCTTCTGCCGTTGCAACTCGTGGACGAGCTTCTGCCGCCGCCGCAGATCTTCGGCCTGTGTGGTGACCCTCCCGGCCAGTTGCCGCAGCCGCGCCGCCGGAGCGGTGTCGAGCCCGGCCCCCTGCAGTTCACCGTGCAGAGCCTGCGCCAGCTCCTCCAGCCGCCTCGCACTCTCGGTGTGCTTGCTCGCCATCGTGTCGAACTCGGGCTGTTTGACCCCGGTGAACTCCGTCATGGCTTGTCCGGGAGCGACGCCAGCTTCTGGTTCGCGCTGTGGACGGCCTCCCTGAGCATGTCCCGCAGCTCCCGCTGGTCGGCGTGAACCTGAGCGTCGAACCGGCCACCCGCCGGCCCCACCCACGTGTCGTTCTCCATCAGGCGGCAGGACGGATCAAGCGCCCACCAGTGCTCGTCCGACAGCCGCTGGATCCGCTCCGCGACGGCCCGCATCGCCTGGCGGTCGAGGTCGGCCAAGATGATCCCCTCGTACGGCTCGCTGCACCAGAACAGATCAGGAGGCGGCGTCTCCCACGTCGTTCACACCGTAATCAACATCACGTCAACAGAACAAGCTTAAACGCAGTGAAAGGTATAGCACGTTCGAGGTTTGTTCGAGAATGAGGTGTTTTGCCTGATAGGCGCATACGGAGTCGATCTTCCGCCAAGCTTGCCGGGGAATAGTCGACTGCGACCCGCGGATCTTTTTCCCTCGACGGAAAATGAAATCGGCAGCGGTGATTGAACATCAACTGAAACAGAAGATCCCTGCCACCACGAGGCAGGCCGCGGCAGAGAGCGCAACTGAGCGCGGGCTACGTGCTCGAATACCGCCCAGGCCTACCGATTGCGGTGGTGGTGATGATGGTCAAGCGGACATCCGTCAACGCCGACGACGTCATCGAGCGGGCCAAGTGACAGGCCAAGGGAAGTGGGGGTACGCCGGATGGCTTGGGGACTCCCGAACGACGGTCAGCAGAGCCGCTGGCCGTGCCGGTGGGTGTCCGGTATGGGTTAGTCGAACTCGCCGGCTTTTACGCCGCCGATGAAGGCGTTCCATTCGCCTGGAGTAAAGACCAGTGCAGGTCCGGTAGGGTTCTTGCTGTCGCGGACGCCTCGGCGTCCACCGGACAGCTCCGCAACCTCGACGCAGTTGCCGCCGTCAGGTCCCGATCGGGTGGATTTGCGCCACGTGGCTGTGTTGAGTTCTCGGGTCAGCTCGTCCATTGCTGCAGCGTCTCCTTGATCAGATCTAGGGATTCGCGTTGGGGCAGTGCGTCGGAGCGAATCGCCTCATATCGATATGTTAGGACGCTTACGTCCTCCGGTCGCTCTGTTACTCGGCTCATGATCCCAGCGGATTCGACATAGGCCGTGTCGAATACCCCATGAGCTTGCGCGATGGCGAATCCGCCGGCAAGACCGGTGGTGGAGTAGGCATTGAGACGGAGGACTTGGATCGTGATCCGGGGAGCTTGGGCCGCTTCGATGAGGCGGGCAAGCTGCGCGGACATTACGGCGGGGCTGCCGATAGGGCGATGGAGGACAGCCTCATCGATCACGATCCACAACAACGGTGGTTTGGGCCGCCTGAGGATGCTCTGGCGTTCCATACGAGCGATCACATGCTCCTCGACCTGTTCAGAAGTCGCGCCGACATCGCCGCTCAGCACGGCCCTGGCATAGTCCTCGGTCTGAAGCAGGCCGGGCACCACCAGCGGCTCCCAAGTCCGGATCGCCTCCGCCGTGGCCTCCACGTCGAGCCAAGGCCGGAACCACGGCGGGGCCGACGCATGGCTGACCATCGGCCAGAGCCGCATCAGCGCCCCCTCCGCTTCCAGCGCCTCGTCGCACAGGCGGGCGAACTCCTCCGTCGGTGACCGCCTGGCCGTCTCGATCATGCTGATCGTCCCGACGGAGTACGACACCGCCTTCGACAGACGGAGCTGGGACCAGCCTCGGGCTTTGCGGTGTCGCCGCAACTCGAAGCCGAAGAGCGCCGTCGGCGAGTCGGCGGGGCAAAGCTCGCTTTCCCTCGGCACCTGACCTCCTGGGGGATCGCCACCGTTTCAACGAAGGTTTCAGCGGAACGGTTGATGCCATGTCGAAGTCAACTGACTACAGAGTGTAGCCAAATCTTGAGAGGGTGGACAAGGCAGATCGAGATCGGCTTCTTCAGGAAGGTGAAGTGATGAAAGCGAGCGTCGAGCCGAAGGTCGTCGGGTCGATCGATCTGGCGGCCATTCGCGAGTCCGTCTCGCGCGCACGCGCCGAAGTGCGCAGATGGCTGGGAGACGACCACCCCTCCGTCGAGGATGCCGCACTGGCCGCGTCCGAACTCCTGACGAACGCCCTCTGCCACTCCAATGCCAGGCCGTATGACCTCATCGGCCTCACCGTCGCCGTCACCGACGGAGTGATCTACGTGGAGGTACGCGACCCCGGTTCCACGTTCTCCGCGCCCTACCTCCGGCAGGAGCCGGAGGCCGAGACCGGTCGTGGGCTCCTGATCATCAGTAAGATCTCCCAGGACTGGGGGGTTCGAGAGCACGGCCGAGGGCTTGGCCGTACCGTCTGGTGCGCCATCCGGGCAGTCCCGCCTTCCCCTGGCCCGTCCGCTGCTCGTGGACCTCGAAGACCGTCTGCGCCGCGCGCTCACACAGTTCGTCGCGGTGCCTCCTGAGGCTGATCCAGCGATGATCGCCCTCAGGATGGGCCGATAGGGGAACGGACAGCTGCTCAGATTCCGCACGGCGAACGTGCGGTCACTATGTGACGAGCAAGAGCCGTTCTTCGTCGTCCCTGAGCATGAGCCAACGCGGCTTCGATGGTCGCGAGACACACAGCCCCCTACTGGGTAGGGTGCAGGTATGGCACAAAAGTTCTCCATGAGCCTCCCCGACGACGTGTACGACCTCGTCAAGGAGATGGCCGAGCAGGAAGGCACCACCGTATCCGGTTACCTCGCCGGCCTCGCGAAGGAGCGTGCTGACGCCGACCGGACGTCCCGCGAACGACTCGCCCGGCTGACCTCGAAGGATCGCGCCGCTGACCCCGACGCCTACGATCAGCGCCGCGAGGAGATCCGCCAGCGCATGCACGCCGCGAAAGCCGCAGCCGCCGTAAAGAAGATCAACGCCACGTGATCGCTGGATACGTCGCGGACCTCACGGCGGTGCTGCGGGTCCTGTCCGACAACGAGCAGGGCAGCGACGCCCGCCACGCCCTGGAAGTGCTCACTCAGGAGGGCGACGCCCTCCTGCTCCCCGTCACCACTCTCGCCCAGGCCGCAATCCTCGGGGACCCGGACCCCGCTCAGATCATGTGGCTGTTCGGGTTCCGGTCCTGCGTGATCGAGGACCTGACCAGACAGGAGGTCTTCCGGGTCGTCCGGCATGCCCGGCATGCGCCCCGCCCGCTCGATGTGCCCCTGCATCAGGCCCACACCGCCTACCTCGCCATGGATCGGGGCTGGCCGGTCCTTACGGGAGACGCCGCGAGCTGGGAGGGGTACGGTCACCTGGAGTTCTTTCAGGTCTAGTGGCCGATAGCGTTCGATGGTGGACACCCGCCCGCCGGCAGGGCGGCCCCCGAGCGGGGCACGCGCGTTATAGGTATGAATTCACGGTATCCGGTGACACAGAATGGATTTCGTGACCGCACGCCTGCGCATCGCCCCAGAGCTGAGGATGTTCCTGCCCGTGAGCCGCCGCCAGGAATGGCAGGAGGTGACGCCGGACGGCACCTCGACGCTGGGTCACCACGTCGAGTCGATCGGCATCCCGCTGACCGAGGTGGGACCGATGACCGTGAACGGCCGCGGCGTCGCGCCCGCCTACCAGCCGGCGGACGGCGATGTGGTGGAGGTGCGGCCGATGCCCCGGCCGCAGCAGTTGCCCGAGGAGCCGCGCTTCCTGCTGGACGTGCACCTGGGCACGCTGGCCCGGCGGCTGCGGCTGCTCGGCATCGACGCCGCGTACCACAACGACATGGACGACCCCGCCCTCGTGGTGCAGGCCAACGAGGAGCGCCGGGTGCTGCTCACCCAGGACCGCGGGCTGCTGCGCCGCCGCGCGCTGTGGCTGGGCGCGTACGTACGCGGCTCCAGCCCCACCGACCAGCTCCGCGACCTCCTCGAACGCTTCTCCCCACCGCTGCGCCCGTGGACGCGGTGCACGGCATGCAACGGCCGGCTGGAGCCGGTGGCCAAGCAGGAGGTGGCGCCTCTCCTGGAGGCGGGCACGAGGCGCAACTACGACGCGTACGGCCGATGCCTGGAGTGCGGCCAGGTCTACTGGCACGGTGCGCACAGCGACCGGCTGGAGGAAATCGTGCAGTCGGCACGTGCATGGACCAATAGCGCACATTAACGACTGTTCGCGCAAATAGGTAAGGGGACTTTCCTCATGAGCTCCTTCTAGAATGCACTTCGAGTTGATCTCCAAACGGCCACCTACCTGCACCTTCACCACCCATATCACCATTAGGTAGTTACCGTCACAAATCGTCTATCCGGGTGTATGCTGGGGCCGCCCAACGGGCACTTCAGAACAACTCTCACATTCGGCGTTAGCGCACTCCGGCGGTAACGCCATCTTGGCGTACCTAAAATCAGCAAGTATGGCATGATTCGCTGCACTTCACCGCACCAGGCCCCCAATACCGCTATTTTCCTCATATCGCATGCTTTGCCGTCTCCAGCCCGGCAATTCACCCAGAGGAGGATTTGCAGAATATGTCGGACAAATCGACGCCCGCCAACGACGCCGGGCTCGCCCCGGCTGGACGTTGGCACAGGTGGAAGAAGGCGACCGCCGTCATTGGCACGGCCACGGCACTGGTCGGCCTCACCAGCGCCGTGGTGTCCTTCACCCGGGTCAGCACCGGGGGCGACTCCCCCGCCATCATCATCACCGCACCAGAGACGGGAGCCGGCGCGACCGCGTCAGCCTGTCCCATGGTCCGAGGCACGGCCAAGGTAGCCGAGGGAATGGCCTTGATGGTCGCGGTACGCCGGACGACCGGCATGCCGCGGGCCAAGACGCAGTTCTACCGCGTCGACACCGTCCGCCCTACCGGGCAATGGAATGTGACGGTCTCCCTCGAAGCGAACAATCCCAAGACGGCGGGCCAGTGGTATTCGATCACGGCTTTCACCATGTCGTCCGCGTGGGCGGATTTCCTGGAAAGAGTGGACGGCACCGCGGACGGCGCGCTGATGGTCGCGTCCACGATGCCGCCCCATGAAGGCGAGACACCTTCCATCGATGTTCAGCGGGAAGCCGGTCAGGGCTTCTGCTGAGTGCGCTGCTGATTGCCTGGTCAGTGGCTCCATCACCGCCCAGGCAAACAGCGGCAGTGGAGAGAATAAACCATTACTACGTATAACTCTTCTTCTACGCGCGTTGTGACCGGGTGGCTTTTTCGTTACCTCTGACTAGCCCTCCGCCGAACACAGGTCGAAGAAGCGTCGGCGCTGTCGAACCTGGGCGCCTTGACCGCGACGCGCTCGCCGCCGAACCCGCACGCCTCGTGCACCACACCCCGGCCACCCGCGCCCAGCCGTCCGGACCACCAGTACTCGCCGAGCCGGTGCGGTCTGCGGGAGTGAACGGAGCCATCAGGTGTGCCATTCTGATCAACATCTCCCCCGTGAAAGAAGGTTGCATGGAATTTCGCATCATGGGGCCGCTCGAGGTGTGCGACGACGACGGCCAGGATCGGACGCCGACCGTGCCGAAGCACCGCGACCTGCTGGCGATGTTCCTCATGAACGCGGGACGGCCGCTGACCGTGGAAAGGCTGCGCAAGCTGCTGTGGCCGCGCGAGGACGGCGACCGGTCCGACTCCCTGATCCGGGGCTACGTGGGCCAGCTGCGCCGCCTGATCGGCCAGGACGTGATCACGACCGTGTCCGGCTCGTACGTCCTGAGTCTGGGCAATGCCGGGCTGGACGTCGACCGGTTCCGGCTGCTGGTGGACCGGGGAGCGTACGAGGAGGCCCTGGCCCTGTGGCGGGGCGAGGTCCTGGCGGACGTGGACCCCGAGGGCGAGCGCTGGGTGGAGACGCGGCGGTTACGCGAGGAGCTGGAGGAGCTGCGGCTGCTGGCCCTGGAGCGCAGGGTGCAGGCCGACCTGGACGCGGGCCGGCACCGGGAGCTGCTGGCGGAGCTGAAGCGGCTGACCAAGCAGCACCCGATGTGGCAGCGCTTCCGCGGCCAGTACATGCTGGCGCTCTACCGCAGCGGCCGCCGGGTGGACGCGCTGGCCGCGTACGCGGTGCTGCGCGACCAGCTCGACGGCGGCCACGCGATCGAGCCGGACCCGGAGCTGCAGCTGCTCTACCACCGCATGCTGCACGACGACGTGTCGTTGCACGTGTCGGCCGGGCCGCCGGTGCTGCTGCCGCCCGACGTGGCCGACTTCACCGGCCGGGCGGACCTGCTGGACAAGGTGATCGGCGGCCTGGTCGTGGTGCACGGCCAGGCGGGGGCGGGCAAGTCGGCGCTGGCCGTGCACGCGGCCTGGCGGTGGCGCGAGCGCTTCCCCGACGGCATCCTGTACGCCGACCTGCGCGAGACCACGGCCCCCGCGGCGGTGCTGGAGGACTTCCTGCGCTGGCTGGGCTGCCCGGCCCAGGCGATCCCGGCCTCGCTGGAGCAGCGCGAAAGGCTGTTCCGCACCTACGCCGCCAACCGCCGGCTGCTGGTGGTGCTGGACAACGCGGCCGGCGAGGCCCAGGTGCGGCCGCTGCTGAGCTCGTGCCCGACGGTCGTGACCAGCCGCTCCCCGCTCGGCGGCCTGACCGGCGCGCTGCGGCTGTCCGTGGGCGTGCTCGACGACGCCGACGCGCTGGAGCTGCTGATCAGGAGCTCGGGGCGGGCCGCGGATGACACCCTGCGCAGGCTTGCGCACTTCTGCGGCGGCCTGCCGATCGCGCTGCGCATCGCGGGCTCCCGGCTGGCGGCCCGCCCGGAGTGGACCGTCGACTACCTGGTGAGACTGCTGGAGGACGAGCACGAGCGGCTGGACCGGCTGCACGCGGGCGACCTGGCGGTGCGCAGCGTGTTCGCGATCGGGTTCGACGGGCTGCCCGAGGCGGCCAAGCTGACGCTGCGCGGGCTGGGCGCGCTGTCGGCGCCGGACTTCGCGGACTGGGTGACCGAGCGGCTGGGCGGGCAGGCGGAGGCGCTGGTGGACGCCGGGCTGCTGGAGACGCACGGCGTGGACGTGGCCGGCCAAATCCGCTACCGGCTGCACGACCTGACCCGGCTGTTCGCCCGCGAGCAGCCGGTGCCCGGCGTGCTGGCGAGGCTGTCGGAGGTGGTGCTGGGCCGGGTGCGGGCCTCGCGGTTCTCGCTGGTGTCGGGCGATCCTGCCACCACCGTGGCGACCAGGGACATCAGGGAGTCCGTCGAGTGGCTGGCGGCCGAGCGGGCGTTCCTGGTCAGCCTGGTCGCCGACCTGCACGAGGCGGGGCTGGACGACGCGTGCTGGCGGCTGTCGCACCTGCTGGCCCCGTTCCTGGAACGGCACCGGTTCCTGGACGACTGGCGCACCGTGACGACGCCGGCCATGGCGTCGGCCAGGCGCGCCGAAGACGACCGGGGCCAGGCACTCGTCCTGCTGGACCAGGGCGACCTGCACCTGGCGGAGCGGGAGTGGGAGCGCGCGCACGAGACGCTGAGGCCGGCGCTCGGCATGTTCTTGCGCCAAGGCCGCCCCCGCGACGTCAACCACACCAGGCGCCGGCTCGGCCGCGTGTACCTGGAGCTGGGCCGGTTGGAGGAGGCGGAGCGGGCCCTGCTCACCTGCCTGGAGGGCGCGGAGAACCAGCGCGACGCCGGGGACGCCGAGCAGGTGCTCGGCGTCGTGCTGCGCCGCGCGGGCCGGCTCGACGAGGCCGCCGACCGGCTGCGGGCCGCCGTCGGGCATCTGGCCGAGCTGGGTGACCGGCACCGGCAGGCCGACACGCTGCTGGAGCTGTCCGCGGTACGGCTGGCGCAGGGCGCCAAACCGGACGCCAGGGCCGCCGCCGAGCAGGCCAGGGGCATCGCCGTACGCCTCGGCGACCGGCTGCTCGACGCGAACGCCCTGCTGGCGCTGGCCAGGGTCAACCGGGCCGAGGGCGCGGCCGGTCGCTCGCGTGAGCTGGCCACGGCGGCGCTGGAGGTCTTCGAGCAGACCGGCGACCGCCAGGGCGGCGCGAACGCCCGGGCGCTGCTGGCGAGCTGATTGCCGAGCACCGCTCGGAGCGCTTAGACCGCCAGCAGGCGGCGGACGTCCTCGCGGTGCAGTTCCTCGGCGTCGCCGGTGCGTACGACGTGCCCGGCGTCGAGGATGAGGAACTGGTCGGCCAGCCGCAGCGCGATGTCCAGATACTGCTCCACGAGCAGCACCGCCAGCCCCGCGGCGTGCAGCCGCTCGATGGCCGCCTCGATCTCGAGGATGATCGACGGCTGGATGCCCTCGGTCGGCTCGTCCAGGATGAGCATCCTGGGCCGGGTCACCAGGGCTCGGGCCATGGCGAGCTGCTGTTGCTGCCCGCCCGACAGGTGGCCGGCGCTGCGCTTGAGCATGGGCTTGAGCGCGGGGAAGACGTCCAGGGCCTCGTCGAGGGCCTCCTTGGGCTGCTTGGCGGCCTCCATGGTCACCAGCAGGTTGCCGAGGACGGACAGCTGGGGGAAGCACTGGTGGCCCTGAGGGACGTACCCCATGCCGAGCCGCACCCGCTCGTGGGGTTTGAGCCTGGTGACGTCGCGGCCGTCGAAGGTGACCGTGCCGGCGGTCGCGGGCAGCACGCCCATGACGGTGTTGAGCAGGGTGGTCTTGCCGACGCCGTTGCGGCCCATGACGCAGACGAGCCGGCCCGGCCCGACCTCCAGCGACACTCCGAAGAGGACGCGCGCCCTCCCGTACCCCGACTCAAGATCGCTCACCGACAGCAGCATCGCTGGGTCTCCTCCCCAGATAGACCTCCTGCACCCGCGGGTCGGCGCTGACCTGGTCGACCGACCCCTCCACAAGCACTTTGCCCTCGTGCAGCACGCTCACCTTGGAGGCGTGCCGCCGCAGGAACTCCATGTCGTGCTCCACCACGATCACCGTGTGGTCGTCGGCGATCTCGGTGAGCAACCGGCCGGTGCGCTCGCGTTCGTCGCTGGACATGCCGGCCACCGGCTCGTCCAGGAGCAGCAGCCGGGGCCGCTGCGCCAGCAGCATCCCGATCTCCAGCCACTGCCGCTGGCCGTGGGAGAGAACGCCGGCTGAACGCTCGGCGAGCTCTTCGAGCCC
Organism: Nonomuraea sp. NPDC049480; assembly: GCF_044465905.1. Lineage (NCBI taxonomy): Bacteria > Bacillati > Actinomycetota > Actinomycetes > Streptosporangiales > Streptosporangiaceae > Nonomuraea > Nonomuraea sp. NPDC049480. The sequence goes on along the minus strand of NZ_JBITMD010000027.1, from coordinate 148,184 downwards.
GGTCCTGGCGAGTGCCTCCGCGACGGCCTCGGAGACGCCCTTGCGGCGCCGGGCCAGAGACCACAGCGGCTTGCGGAAGCTGGCGGCCAGGTCGAGGTTCTCGACGACGGTGAGCTCCTCGAACACGACCGAGGTCTGGAACGTGCGTCCGACGCCGAGCCGGACGATCTGGTGCTCCTTCCTGCCCACGAGGTCGTAGCCGGCGAACCGCACGGCGCCGGAGACGGGCTTCGTCAGGCCTGTGATCACGTCGATGAGGGTGGTCTTGCCGGCGCCGTTGGGGCCGATGAGGAAGCGCAGCTCGCCCTCGGGCACGGTCAGGTCGACGCCGTCGAGCGCGCGGAAACCGTCGAACTCCACCCGTACGTCACGTAGCTCGAGCACTTCGCAACCTCCCGACTATGCTGTGCGCCATTCCGGCGATGCCCTTCGGTGCCAGGGTCATGACCAGGATGAACAGCGCGCCCTGCAGGTAGAGCCAGCCGTCGGCGAACTGCTCGCTGAAGGCGGTCTTGGCGTACCCCATGACCACGGCGCCGAGCACGGCTCCGGCCAGCGCGTGCCGCCCGCCCACCGCCACCGCGACGACGAGCTCCAGCGACGGCACCACGCCGAGCAGCGCGGGCGAGATGATGCCGACCACCGGCACGAACAGCGCGCCCGCCAGCCCCGCCATGCCCGCCGAGACGGCGAAGGTGACGGTCTTGACCATGGCCGGGTCGTAGCCGAGGAAGCGCACCCGGTCCTCGCCGTCCCGCACGGCGACGAGCAGGCGGCCGTACCGGCTGTTGACGAGCTGCCGGGTGGCCAGGTAGAGCATCCCGAGCACGGAGGCCACCACCAGGTACAGCCCGCGCTGCGTGGAGTCCTGGGCGAGGTCCTGGCCGAACAGCTCGAAGAAGTTCGTCATGCCGTTGGTGCCGCCGGTCAGCCCCTGCTGCCCGACGAGCAGGATGACCAGGGCCGCGGCCAGCGCCTGGGTGAGGATCGCGAAGTACGCCCCGCGCACCCGCTGCCGGAACACCAGCGTGCCCAGGATCAGCGCGAGCGCCACTGGCCCGAGCACGGCCATCCCCAGGGCGAAGACGGGGTTGGCGAACGGCGCCCACAGCGCGGGCAGCTGCTCGACCCCGCTCCACACCATGAAGTCCGGCAGCCCGCCGCCGCCGGCCTCGGTGAGCTTCAGGTACATCGCCATCGAGTAGCCGCCGAGCCCGAAGAACACGCCCTGGCCGAGCGTGAGCATGCCGCCCTTCCCCCACGCCAGCCCGATCCCGAGCGCGACGATGGCGTAGCACAGGTATTTGGCCAGCAGCCCGAGCCGGAATGGCTCCAGCAGCAGCGGTGCCGCGACCAGCGCCACCACGGCGATGGCGGCGAACGGCAGGTTCCGTTTGATCATGTGAGCACCCTCGACCTGAGCACGAACATCCCCTGGGGCCGCACCTGCAGGAACGCGATGATCACCGCGAACACGATCACCTTCGCCAGCGAGGCGTCCGACCAGAACTCGGCGTAGGAGTTCAGCAGCCCGAGCCCGATCGCCGCGAGCACCGCCCCGCGCAGTTGCCCGAGCCCGCCCGCGACCACGACGAGGAACGCGTCCACGATGTAGTACGTGCCGAGCGCGGGCCCGACGGGCCCGATGAGCGTCAGCGCCACCCCGGCCACGCCCGCGAGCCCGGACCCGATGAAGAACGTCAGCATGTCCACCCGCCCGGTGTCGATCCCGCTGGTGGCGGCGAGCTGCCGGTTCTGCACCACGGCCTGCGTGCGCCGTCCGAGCCCGGTCCTGTTGAGGTAGACCCAGATGGCGACCACGCCCGTAATCGCCAGCCCCATGATGAACAGCCGGTTGTACGGCAGGATGCCCACCCCGCCCGCCAGCCACGAGGGGGCGGGCACCTGCACGTTCGGCGCCCCGAACAGGTCGCGGGCGAGCTGCTGCAGCACCAGGCTCACGCCCCAGGTGAGCAGCAGCGTGTCCAGCGGCCGGCCGTAGAAGTGCCGGATGGTGGCCCGCTCCAGGATGAGCCCCATGATCCCGGCCACCAGGAACGCGACCGGCAGCGCCAGCACCATGTCCTGCAGCAGGAACGCGGTGTACGCGCCCGCCATGATGAACTCGCCGTGCGCCATGTTGATCACGCCCATCTGCCCGAACGTGAACGTCAGCCCGAGCGCGATGAGCAGCAGCACCGCCCCGATCGACAGCCCGATCGGCAGCTGGTTGACGAAGGCCGGCATCAGGAGGTCGCCAGGCCGGCCGCCCACGGGTAGCCCTTGAGGTACGGGTCCGGCTTGATCGGCTTGCCGGAGTCCCAGACCTGCTTGATCAGGCCGTCGGGCTGGATGATGCCGATGCGGGCGGTCTTGTACATGTGCTGGTTCTCGCCGTCGATGGTGACCAGGCCTTCAGGGCGTTCGAGCGCGATGCCGGGCGCGGCCTTCTTGACGGCCTCGACCTCGGTCGTGCCGGCCTTCTTGACCGCCTCGGCCCACAGGTAGACGGCGTTGTAGCCGGCCTCCATGGGGTCGGACGTGACCTTGCCGGCGCCGTACTTGGCCTTGAAGGCCTTCACGAAGGCGTCGTTGGCCGGGGTCTCGGTGGTCTGGTAGTAGTTCCAGGCGACCGGCTGGCCGACGATGTTGTCCACGCCGATGCCGGTGACCTCCTCCTCGGCGATGCTCACCGACAGGACCGGCATGCTCTCGGCGGTGGCGCCGGCGCTCTTGAGCTGCTTGAAGAAGGCCACGTTGCTGTCGCCGTTGAGGGTGTTGAACACCGCGTCCGGCTTGGCCTGCATGACCTTGTTCACGAGCGTGGAGTACTCGGTGTGGCCGAGCGGGGTGTACTCCTCGCCGAGGATCTCCATCCCGTTGGCGGCCGCGTACGCCTTGATGATCTTGTTGGCGGTACGCGGGAAGACGTAGTCGCTGCCGACCAGGAAGATCTTCTTCTTGCCCTGCTCCTTCAGGTAGTCCAGGCCGGGGATGATCTGCTGGTTGGTGGTGGCGCCGGTGTAGAAGATGTACGGCGAGCTCTCCAGGCCCTCGTACTGCACCGGATACCACAGCAGCGCCTTGTAACGCTCGAAGACCGGCAGCATGGCCTTCCTGCTGGCCGAGGTCCAGCCGCCGAAGACGGTGGCGACCTTGTCCTGCCTGATGAGCTTGGTGGCCTTCTCGGCGAACGTCGGCCAGTCGGAGGCACCGTCCTCGACCACGGGGACGAGCTTCTTGCCGAGCACGCCTCCGGCCTTGTTGATCTCCTCGATCGCCAGCAGCTCGGCGTCGCGCACGGTGACCTCGCTGATCGCCATGGTGCCGCTGAGGGAGTGGAGGAGGCCCACCTTGATCTCGTTGGACTCGGCGGCGGGCTGAGCATCGGATCCACAGGCCGCGAGGGTGAGGACGACGAGCGCGGAGACGATCGCGCGAGATATGCGCACAGCGGTTCCTTCCTGCCGAGCGTTCATGCGAGAAAGGTGACTCCGCGAAATTTCCCAGGAAGATCCCGGGCGTTAAGAGGTATTTGCCAAACCTTCACAAATGCACATAATTCGCTGTGCTGGCGTTCCTCGCAGGGCGAAACCAACACGACATATAGCGGCAACAGCCCGGAAACGGCCGGTTCCTAGTGTCCGGCCATGCGGCTTACCCCACACGAGCAGGAACGGCTGCTCATCCACGTCGCCGCCGGGGTGGCGCGCGAGCGCCGGGCCAGGGGCCTGCGCCTCAACCACCCCGAGGCTACCGCCATCATCGCGTCGTTCCTCATGGAGGGCGCCAGGGACGGGCGCACCGTGGCCGAGCTCATGGAGACCGGCCGCTCGGTGCTCGGCCGGGCCGACGTCATGGAGGGCGTGCCGGAGATGCTGGAGAGCGTGCAGATCGAGGCCACGTTCCCGGACGGCACGAAGCTGGTCACCGTGCACAGGCCGATCCCGTGATCCCGGGCGAGTACGTACACCCCGACGGCTTCATCGCGCTCAACCCCGGGCGCGAGCGGGTGACGCTGCGGGTGGTCAACACGGCGGACCGGCCGGTGCAGGTGGGCTCGCACTACCACTTCGCGGCCGCCAATCCGGGGCTGGAATTCGACAGGAAGGCAGCCTGGGGAATGAGACTGGACGTCCCGGCCGGGACGGCGATCAGGTTCGAGCCCGGCGTGGAGCGGGACGTGACGCTGGTGCCGCTGGCCGGCCACCGGGTCGTGCCGGGGCTGCGGCCGGAGTGGGCGGGACCGCTCGATGACTGACGGAACTCGGATCTCGCGCGCCCGCTACGCGGCGCTGTACGGGCCCACCACCGGCGACCGGATCAGGCTGGCCGACACCGACCTGTTCGTGGAGGTCACCGAGGACCTGTCGATGGGACCGGCCGGCGCCGGCGACGAGGCGGTCTTCGGCGGCGGCAAGGTGATCCGCGAGTCCATGGGACAGGCACGGACCACGCGGGCCGAAGGCGCCGTCGACCTGGTCATCACCGGCGCGGTGATCCTCGACCACTGGGGCGTGGTGAAGGCCGACGTCGGCATCCGCGACGGCCGCATCCACACCATCGGCAAGGCCGGCAACCCCGACACGATGGACGGCGTGGACATCGTCATCGGGCCGTCCACGGAGGTCCTGGCCGGCAACGGCAAGATCCTCACCGCCGGGGCCGTCGACTCGCACGTCCACCTGATCTGCCCGCAGCTGCTCGACGAGGCCATAGGGTCCGGTGTCACCACGATCGTCGGGGGCGGCACAGGACCCGTCGAGGGCACCAAGGCGACGACCGTCACCGGCAGCTGGTACCTCGGCCGGATGCTGGAGTCGCTGGACACGTACCCGCTGAACTTCGCGCTGCTCGGCAAGGGCAACACGGTCGGCACCGACGCTCTCATGGAGCAGCTCAGGGCCGGTGCCTCGGGCTTCAAGCTGCACGAGGACTGGGGCACCACGCCGGCCGCCATCGACACCTGCCTGAGCGTGGCCGACGCGTCCGGCGTGCAGGTGACGATCCACACCGACACGCTGAACGAGGCCGGCTTCGTCGAGTCGACGCTCAAGGCGATCGGCGACCGGATGATCCACGCGTACCACACGGAGGGGGCGGGCGGCGGCCACGCGCCCGACATCATCCGCGTCGCCGCCTACGCCAACGTCCTGCCCTCCTCCACGAACCCCACCAGGCCGCACACCGTCAACACGCTCGACGAGCACCTCGACATGCTGATGGTCTGCCACCACCTCAACCCGTCGATCCCGGAGGACCTGGCCTTCGCCGAGTCCCGCATCCGGCCGACGACGATGGCCGCCGAGGACGTGCTGCACGACATGGGCGCGATCTCGATGATCGGTTCGGACTCGCAGGCCATGGGGCGGATCGGCGAGACGATCATCCGTACGTGGCAGACGGCTCATGTGATGAAGGCCCGGCGCGGCGCTCTCGGCGACGGCCCCGCGGACAACCTTCGCGCCCGCCGCTACATCGCGAAATACACGATCTGTCCCGCCATCGCCCATGGCCTGGACGCCGAGATCGGCTCCGTCGAGACCGGCAAGCTCGCCGACCTCGTCCTCTGGGACCCCGCCTTCTTCGGCGTCAAGCCGGACCTGGTGCTCAAGGGCGGCATGGTGGCCTGGGCCCAGATGGGCGACGCCAACGCCTCCATCCCGACCCCGCAGCCGGTGCTGCCCCGGCCCATGTTCGGCGCCTCGCCGGTCACGGCCGCGGCCACCTCGCTCCACTTCGTCGCGCCGCTCGCCCTGGAGTCGGGGCTCGCCGACCGGCTGGCCGTACGCCGCCGGCTGGTCCCGGTGGCGGACGTACGCCGGCGCGGCAAGTCCTCGATGCCGCTCAACGACGCCCTGCCCAGGATCGAGGTGGCGCCCGACACGTTCGAGGTCCGCGTCGACGGCGAGCTCATCGAGCCGTCCCCGGCCATGAGCCTGCCCATGGCCCAGCGTTACTTTCTGTTTTGATGAATCCAGCCCTGCTCCTTCTCGCCGACTCCCGCCTCCCGGCCGGCGGTCACGCCCACTCGGGCGGTACCGAACGCGCCATCGTGTCGGGGGCGGTGCACGATGTGCCGTCACTGGCCGGCTTCCTGCGGGGCCGCCTGCACACGGCCGGCATGCTCGCCGCCGCCCTCACCGCGGCGGCCGCCCTCCAGGCGTCCCGTACGGGCACGGGAGACCCGGTTCCCGGCGACGCCGGCACCGCCCGCGACGCGGACGCGGGTGGCGGGGATCGCTCTCCATGGGTGCTGCTGGACGACGAGATCGACGCCAGGACCGCCTCGCCCGCGCAGCGGGACGTCTCCAGGACGCAGGGCAGGCTGTTGCTCAGGGTCGCCCGGCGAGTGTGGCCGTCGGAGCTGCTGGACGAGCTGGCGCGGGCCGTGCCGAACCCGCATCACCCGATCGCGCTCGGCGTGGCGGCGCACGCGGCCGGGGCCACGCCCGAGGAGGCGGCCATGGCGGCGGCGTACCATGCGATCAGCGGCCCGGCCACGGCGGCGGTCCGGCTGCTGGGCCTTGACCCGGTCGCCGTACACGCCCTGCTGGCCGATTTCACCCCCGGCCTCACCGCCGTGGCCGCACAAGCCCACGTCGCCGCGACCAGCGCCTTCTCCGACCTCGACCGCGCCCCCCGCTGGGGCGCGTTGCCCGCGCACTCAGCACCAGCACTGGACCTCCTGGCCGAGCAGCATGCGCAGGCCGAGGTCAGGCTGTTCGTCTCATAGGAAGGACCTCGAACATGGGCGCCAATCATGACGACCATCACCACGCACCCGACGGCCGCGGCCGGGCGCTGCGGCTGGGGGTGGGCGGCCCGGTGGGCAGCGGCAAGACGGCCCTGGTGGCCGCGCTGTGCCGGACGCTGGGCTCATCCCTGTCCCTCGGAGTGGTGACGAACGACATCTACACCACCGAGGACGCCGACTTCCTGCGCCGGGCGGGCGTGCTGGACCCCGAGCGGATCCTCGCCGTCGAGACCGGCTGCTGCCCCCACACCGCCATCCGCGACGACATCGCCGCGAACCTCGACGCCGTCGAGACCCTGGAGCACCGGTTCGGGCCGCTGGACCTGGTGATCGTGGAGAGCGGCGGAGACAACCTGACGGCGACGTTCAGCCGGGGGCTGGCGGACGCGCAGATCTTCGTGCTGGACGTGTCGGGCGGCGACAAGGTGCCGCGCAAGGGCGGTCCCGGGGTGACGACGGCGGACCTGCTGGTCGTCAACAAGACCGACCTGGCGCCGATGGTGGACGCCGATCTGGGCGTGATGGCCCGCGACGCGGCGGCGGTACGCGGCCATCGGCCGGTCCTGTTCACGTCGATCCGGCAGGACCCCACCGCCGCCGCGATCGCCGACTGGGTCTCGGAGCAGGTGAAGGCCTGGTCCCACGCCCACGCCTCTCCCGTCTCCTGATGTCTCCCCAGCCCCTGGCCGCCCGGGCAGGGCGTGGAAGGCGTGCGATGCGGGCCGACGCCGCCGTGGCGACCGGCCTGTCCTCCGACGGCCGGACTGTGATCAGCCGCATGGCCTCGGCGCCGCCTTTGACGCTGCGCCAGACGGGCCCGTGCACTGTGCACCTGATCTCCACGGCGGCCGGACCGCTCGGCGGCGATCGGCTGGCGCTGGACCTGGACATCGCCCCCCGTACCACCCTGGAGCTGGGCTCGGTCGCCGCCACGCTCGTCCTGCCCGGCGAGGGCGAGTCCGAGATGCTGGTCACCGCCCGGGTCGGCGCGGGCGCGACGCTCCGCTTCACGCCCGAGCCGACGGTGCTCGCCGCCGGCTGCGATCACCGCTTGATCGTCCGGCTCATGCTGGAGCCGGACGCGACCGTGCTGTGGCGGGAGGAGATCGTCTTCGGCCGGTACGGCGAGGAGCCCGGCCGCTGCCACGCCCGCTTCGACGCCACCTCCGGCGACGGCCGCCCCGTGCTCAGGCAGGAGTTCACCGTCGGCGACCCGGCGCTCGGCACCTCATCGGCCGTCTTCGGCTCGGCCCGCTGCGTCGGCACCACGTTCCTGACGGCGACCGCCAAGTCGCCGCTGGTGGCGGACGGGGTCGCGGTCCTGCCTCTGGCGGCCTCCGGCACGCTGGTGTCGGCCCTGGCCGGGGATGCGGTCGAGCTGCGTTCGCGCCTGGAATGGGGGGAAAGAGCAGTGTGCGTCGATGGTGACGACCTCGTTGCGTTCAGTGGCCAGGGGCGTGCACCCCGCATACAGTGATCGTGTGGCCGAAGACCTCCAGCCCACGTCCGCCCAGCCGAGGACCCGCCGCGGCTACGCGCCGGCCCTGTCCGTCACCGTCACCGGTGCGCTCCTCGTGGTCTGCGCGGTCCTGCCCTGGGCGGGCACCGAGGCGAAGATCGGCTTGTTCGGCAGCGGGGTGACCACCGACGTGCGCGGCATCGACGACGCGTTCGGCGTCTACGCGCTGGTGGCCGGGCTGGTCGCGGTCGCCTGCGGCCTGGCGGGACTGCTGGCCCACCCGAGGCTCGCCGCTCTGGCCGTGGTCCCCGGGGCTGTCGCCGTGCCGGCGGTGGTGATGTTCATGACCCAGGGCGGCGGCGTGCAGGACCGGATCTCCATCGACCTGGGTGTGCTGTCGGTGGCACAGGTGATCAGGCTGGGCTGGTTCGCCGCGCTGGCATGCTCGCTCGGCGTGATCGTCCTCGGCGCCCTCGCGTTGTTCCGCCGTGCGTAGGCGGGCCGTGCATAGGGGCCGTGCGTAGGCGGGCCGTGCATAGGGGCCGTGCGTAGGCGGGCCGTGCATAGGGGCCGTGCGTAGGCGGGCCGCGCGGGACCGTCAGTCGTAGAAGCCCAGCCGCCGCAGTTGTTTGGGGTCGCGCTGCCAGTCCTTGAGGACGCTGATCCGCAGGTCCAGGTAGACGCGCGTGCCCAGCAGCGCCTCGATCTGCTTGCGGGCCTTGGTGCCCACGTCGCGCAGCCGCTCCCCCTTGTGCCCGATGACGATCGCCTTCTGCGAGGGCCGCTCCACGAACATGTGCGCGTAGATGTCCAGCAGATCGTCCCGCCCTTCGCGGGGCAGCATCTCGTCGACCACCACGGCGATCGAGTGCGGCAGCTCGTCGCGCACGCCCTCCAGCGCCGCCTCCCTGATCAGCTCCCCCACGAGCACCTGCTCCGGCTCGTCGGTGAGCTGCCCGCCCTCGTAGAGCGGCGGCGACTCGGGCAGGTGCTCGATGAGCACGTCCGCCAGCACGTCGAGCTGGTCGCCCGCCTGCGCGGACACCGGCACGATCGCGGCGAACTCCGCCACCTCCGACACCGCCAGCAACTGCTGGGCGATCTGCTCCTTGGACGCCAGATCGCACTTGGTCACCACGGCCACCAGCGGCGTCTTCTTCACCGCCGACAGCTTGTCGGCGATGAACCGGTCACCCTTGCCGATCGGCTCGTTGGCCGGCACGCAGAAGCCGATCGCGTCCACCTCGGTCAGCGTGGACAGCACCAGGCTGTCGAGCCGCTCGCCGAGCAGCGTGCGCGGCCGGTGCAGGCCAGGTGTGTCGACGATGATGAGCTGGGCGTCGGGGCGGTGCACGATGCCCCTGATGGCCCGCCTGGTGGTCTGCGGCTTGGACGAGGTGATCGCCACTTTGCTCCCGACCAGGGCGTTCATGAGCGTGGACTTGCCGACGTTCGGCCTTCCCACGAAGCAGGCGAATCCGGCGCGATGGTTGTCTGGCGAAGTCACATTCTGCATTGTGGCCCATCAACGAGCATGTTCACGCCACCAGGCGTACGCCTGGGGCGCCACGCCGGGTGTCCAGGTGGTCGTCCGCAGCCCGGAGAGCTCCTCTTCGGTCACCCACCGGTAGTCGGTGATCTCGACGCCGTCGGGCCGCGGGACGCCCGAGGCCAGCACGCAGCCGTAGACCGCGATGACGTAGCCGACCTGGTGGCCGTTCGGGTAGGTGGTGCGGAACTCGGGGCCGCCGTACACGCCGATCAGGCCGCGTACCTCGGTCTCGATGCCGAGCTCCTCGCGCAGCTCCCGCACCACGGCGTCCTGCGGGCGCTCGTCGGGGTCGATGCCGCCGCCCGGCGCCGCCCAGAGACCCACGTCGCCGTGGCGGGCCACGAGCAGCCTGCCCGCGTCGTCGAACACGAACCCGGCCGCCGACGGCAGCATGAGCAGCTCGGAGCCGACCTTCTCCCGCAACCTGGCCAGGAACGGCGACATCGGCATGTCAGCTCCGCAGCGCGCCGTCGGGGCCGGCCACGAGCAGCGACTTGACGCCCATTTCCGCGGCCACGGCCGCGTCGTCCGCGCCCGGCTCGCCGGCGGTCACGAGCGCGACGGCCTCAAGGGAACGCGCGCCGCTGGAGATCGCCATGGCCACCGCGACCTGCACCGCCGACAGGGTGAGCGAGGCCAGCTTCACATTGGTCGCCGCGTACGTGCGCCCGGTCTCGTCGCGCACGGCGGCCCCCTCCTCGGAGCCGTTGCGCGCCCTGGTCGCCCGCGCCAACGTGATGATCTTGCTGTCTTCAGGATCGAGAGTCACGTGGTCTAGATTATGCGCCGGCCATGGCTATGGCCGCGTCGACCACCTTCCGCGTGCGGGCGGTGTCCACTTGATTCATGCCCATGTGGACCACCGACACGAGGGTGTCGCCAACCCGGGAGAGCACGACGTCCAGCGCGTACGGGTAACCGTGCAGCCGCCCCTGCAGCCGCGCGCCCACGGACTCGTCCCCCGCGTCCTCGACCGGCAGCCTGCGCAGCCGCAGGTCGGTGCCGGAGGACGTGCGTACCGCACGGCACGACTCCAGCGCCGTGGCCAGCGCGTCGAGGTGCTCCTCGGCCACCTCGCCCGCGTACCGGGCCAGGCCCACCCCGGCCTGCTCCCCCAGCCCGTCGCCCTGGTAGCTGACGGCCGCCTGGGCGGTCAGCGCCTGGCCGGGCGCGCGCCCGGCGGCCGGTTCGAGCAACATCCGGCAGTTCCGGTCCACCGCGCCGAACGGCATCCGCCATGCCTGCTCCGGCCGGGCGGTGAAGCCGTCCGGCAGCCGCGGCTCCTTGCTGAGCACCTCGCGCAGCCGCGCCATGTCCTGCGGGTCGATGAAGCTCTCCGCGCCGTCGCCGCCGCATCCCGCCAGGGCGCAGGCGAGCACGGCACAGGCGACGATCCCCCGTCTTCGTCTCATGATCCCCCCTTGGCGCGAAACCTCCCCAACCGACTAATGCGGCAATCCATCGGAGTTTCCACCGACACGCAAAAAGGGTGCCCCCATCCGGCTTTCCGGACGAGAACACCCTTTACGCCGACCCGCGTCTCAGTCGGCCACCCGACCGGGACGCTGTCGTCCCCCCTGGATCCATCCTCCCGCCGCGAACCCCACCCGGCGATCGGATGCTTCCCCTCTGACACCCACCGCACTGGATGTCGTGATGAGAGAGTGCCGGACGTGGCTTGCAGAAGACTTATAAAACGCTTGCGGCCTCCGCCCACATTTGTCCCCACCCGCTCCACCTGCTCTCCCCCGAGAGGACAGCAGGGTGAACCACGGGAGAGGCAGGAGGAGGACGGCACGGGGAGCAGGACCCGCGTGAGGGGCTAGTCGCGTTCCGCGGCGGCCGGGACGACCTCGTCCTCCGGAGGCGTGACGCGGCGGACGACCACCGTGCTGATGCGGTTGCGGCGCCCCGCCAGCGTCTCCGCGGTGAGCGACAGGCCGTACACCTCCGCGGTGGACCCGGCGATCGGCACCCGGCCCAGCGCGTGGGCCAGCAGCCCGCCCACGGTCTCCACGTCGTCCACCTCGATCTCGGCGTCGAACAGCTCCGCCAGCTCGTCGACCGGCATCCGGGCCGTCACCCGGAGCCCGCCGCCGGCGACGTGCTCGACGCGGGGTGCCTCCTGGTCGTACTCGTCGGTGATCTCGCCGACGATCTCCTCCAGAACGTCCTCGATCGTGACGAGGCCGGCGGTGCCGCCGTACTCGTCGATGACGATGGCGATGTGGATCTGCCTGGCCTGCATCTCCCGCATGAGCTGGTCGATGGGCTTGCTCTCGGGCACGTACGCGGCCGAGCGCATGATCGACTCGACCGGCTCCTTGCCGCCGCCCTCGCCCGACTCGTGGATCTTGCGGGCGATGTCCTTGAGGTAGGCGATGCCGACGACGTCGTCCTCGTTCTCGCCCACGACCGGGATGCGGGAGAAGCCGCTGCGCAGCGCCAGCGACAGGGCCTGGCTGATGGACTTGCCGCGCTCGATGTAGACCATGTCGGTGCGCGGCACCATGACCTCGCGCACCAGCGTGTCACCCAGCTCGAAGACCGAGTGGATCATCTCGCGCTCGTCGGGCTCGATCACCCGGCGCTCCTCGGCCAGGTCGACCAGGTCACGCAGCTCGGCCTCGGAGGTGAACGGGCCGTCGCGGAACCCCTTGCCGGGGGTCAGGGCGTTGCCCAGCAGGATGAGCAGCTTGGGCAGGGGGCCGAAGATGCGGGTCAGGCCGTACACGATGGGGGCGCTGGCCAGCGCGATCGGCTCGGCGTGCTGGCGGCCCAGCGTCCGCGGCATGACGCCGACCACCACGTAGCTGACCACGATCATCACGGCCGCGGCCCAGACGTACGCCCAGCCCTGGTCGTGCATGACGTCGATGAACAGCAGCGTCGCGATCACCGTGGCGACCAGCTCGCAGCTCAGCCTGAGCAGCAGGAGCAGGTTGAGGTAGCGCGGCGGGTCGTTCTCGATCGCCTGCAGCCGCACGGCGCCGCGCCTGCTCTCGCGCACGTATTCCTCGGCGCGCACCCTGGAGATCCGCGTCAGTGCCGTTTCCGCACTGGCGATCAGGCCACCGACGATCACGAGGGCGACGGCCGACAACAACCAGGCGTTCACCGCGGGTTGCGCACCTCCTGCCACGACTCCAGGAGCTGCGCCTGGAGCCCGAACATCTCCTTGTGCTCCTCCGGCTCGGCGTGGTCGTAGCCGAGCAGGTGGAGGATGCCGTGCGTGCACAGCAGCTCGAGCTCGTCGGCGGTGCTGTGACCGGCCTCATCGGCCTGTCTGGCGGCCACCTGCGGGCACAGCACCACGTCCCCGAGGAGCGCGGGGTCGGCGGGGCTCTCGGAGTCGCCACGCGCCCCGCCACCGGGACGCAGCTCGTCCATCGGGAACGCCAGCACGTCGGTCGGGCCCGGCTCGCCCATCCACTTCTCGTGCAGCTCGGCCATGGCGTCCTCGTCGATCATCACGATGGACAGCTCGGCGAGCGGGTTGATGCCCATCTCGCCGAGCACGTGGGCGGCCAGGGCGACCAGGCTCTCCTCGTCGACGCCGACGCCCGACTCGTTGTTGATCTCGATGCTCACGGCCGTCGCTTTCCCCGGTGCTGGATGGGCTTCGGCTCCTGGGTGGCCTGCGTGGCGTCGTAGCGCCCGTAGGCGTCCACGATCTCGCCGACCAGCTTGTGCCGGACCACGTCGGCGCTGGTCAGCCGGGAGAAGTGGATGTCCTCGATGCCGTCCAGGATCTCCTGGACGACCCGCAGACCGCTCACCGTGCCCGTGGGCAGGTCGACCTGCGTCACGTCGCCGGTCACCACGATCTTGGAGTTGAACCCGAGCCTGGTGAGGAACATCTTCATCTGCTCGGCCGAGGAGTTCTGCGCCTCGTCGAGGATGATGAACGCGTCGTTCAAGGTGCGGCCGCGCATGTACGCCAGCGGCGCGACCTCGATCGTGCCGGCGGCCATCAGCTTGGGGATCGAGTCGGGATCGATCATGTCGTGCAGCGCGTCGTAGAGCGGCCGCAGGTAGGGATCGATCTTCTCGTAGAGGGTGCCGGGCAGGAAGCCCAGCCGCTCCCCCGCCTCGACGGCCGGGCGGGTCAGGATGATGCGGTTGACCCGCTTCTCCTGCAGCGCCCGCACGGCCTTGGCCATGGCGAGATAGGTCTTGCCGGTGCCGGCCGGGCCGATGCCGAACACGACCGTGTGCTTGTCGATCGCGTCGACGTAGCGCTTCTGGTTGACGGTCTTCGGCCTGATCGTGCGGCCGCGCGAGGACAGGATGTCGAGCGACAGCACTTCGGCGGGGCGGTCGGAGGTCATGCGGAGCATGGCGATGCTGCGCTCGACCGCGTCGGGGGTGAGCTCGCCGCCGCTGCGCAGCACCTCGACGAGCTCCTCGAAGAGCCGCACCACAGTGCCGCTCTCGTCGGGGCTGCCGGTGACGGTGATCTCGTTGCCTCGAACGTGGATGTCGGCCCTGAAAGCGCCCTCGATGACGCGTAGCAGCTCGTCGCGGGAGCCGAGGAGGCTGACCATCGGATATTCGTCCGGAATCAGCACCTTGGCTTGAGTGCGCGAGGGAGGTGCCGTGCGGCGGGATTCGTGTAGTTCGGACATGGGCAGGCCAGCGGCCTGATGCCTCCCGGTCTCTTTCGGTGTTCTTCTCCGCCCATCGTATCCGGGGCCAGGCGGATTGCTCGCGTCAATATCACGCGTTCCGGGCCGCAGTCCGTGAGGCGGGCTCGGCTATCCGGGAGGCCAGGTCAGGTCACGCCCGCCGAGAACGTGGGCGTGCACGTGGAAGACGGTCTGCCCGGCGGCGGGCCCGGTGTTGAAGACCACCCGGTAACCGGCCTCCGCCACCTGCTCCTGGGCGGCCACGGCGTGTGCGGTCTTCAGCACGTCGTCGGCCAGCCCGTCGTCGGCCTCGGCGAGCGCCGCGGCGTCGGCGTGGTGCTCCTTCGGGATCACCAGCACGTGGGTGGGGGCCTGCGGTTTGATGTCGCGGAACGCCAGTGTCCTGCCGGTTTCGTAGACGATCTCGGCGGGAAACTCTCTGGTAACGATTTTGCAGAAGAGACAGTCGTTCACAGCAGTAGCTTATCGAGCCTCCTCCTGCCGGCGAGTCCGTTGCGAATCGGTAATCCTCGGTGTCGTGCGTGGGAAGATCCACGCGGTTAGGGTGTGTGTGCGACACTTCAGCAAAAAAGACGATTCAGGGTCGGGCGAGCGCCACCTGGCGAGGACACGACTGGCGTAATGCAGCCTAAGGAACCGGGGAAACCTCCAGAACCGGAAGAGCGTAAACCCTCTGGGAAAGCCGCGCGTCCCACTGATGTGACCACCGAAACCCTCCTGGCCGACAGGTCGATGGGGGCGGTGCAGGTCGGGTGGGATGCCGACATGGCTGTTACCGCGCTGTACAGCGCGCACTTTCGGTCATTGGTGCGTCTCGCTGTGTTGCTCGTCCGCGACACGGCAACCGCCGAGGAGGTCGTGCAGGATGCGTTCGTGGCCATCCACGGTGCCTGGCGCAGGCTGCGTGACCCCGACAAAGCACTGGCCTACCTCCGTCAATCCGTCGTCAACCGGTCCCGTTCCGTGCTGCGTCACCGCGCGGTCGTCGAGAAGTACGCTCCCAAGGGCCTGCCCGACGCCCCGAGCGCCGAGAACGGCGCGATCGGCGAGCTGGAACGCTCCGCCGTCATCGAGGCGTTACGGGCCCTGCCGACCCGACAGAGAGAAGCACTGGTTCTGCGGTACTACGGTGATCTGTCCGAAGCTGAGATCGCCCACGCCATGGGCATCAGCAAGGGCGCGGTCAAGAGCCACACCGCACGTGGCATGGCCGCCTTGCGATCCGTTCTGGAGAAAATGTCATGACCCACCCCCCCGACGAGCACGGCGACCTCCTGCGCCGTGCGCTCCGCGCGGAGGCGGACGCGGTCGTGCCCTCGCCGGACGGACTGGAGATCATCCGCGCCCGCATCGAGCGGCGCGGCGTCCGTAATCTTTTCTGGTGGCGGGCCGGCGCGGCCGCCGTCAGTGCCGTCCTGGTGGCGGGGGCGATCGTGATGGCCGTCCCCGGGCTGCGCTCGCAGATCATCGAGGTCCCCGCGCAGGAAGCCGGCCACGAGACGTCGTCCAAGGTCCCGTCCAATTCCTCCACCACCCGCTCCCAGCAGCCGCCGCCGTCGACATCCGCCCCCGAGGAGCAGAACCTGGTAGTGGTCCCCGAGCCCAGCAGGTCCCCGTCCCCTCGTCCCGCCAAGACGGCCGACTCGACCAGCCGGCCGTCGCCGACCCGGACCACCACGACCAGCCCGTGCCCGTCGTCCGCCGAGCAGTCCGACGAGTCGGAGGAGTGCCCGTCGGCCTCGCCCACGCCGACGCCGACACCCACAGACATGGAGTCCCCCACGCAGCCCTCGGCGTGCCCTCTCGAGGAGTGCCCGCCCGACGACGCGACCGACGGCCCCACCGACGTGGCCAGCCCGCTCCTGGAGACCTCCAGCACGCCCTAGAGCGTCACCAGCGCCCGGTACGCGTGAGGAGCACCGCCGCCGCCGCGACCCCCGCCGTGGACGTACGCAGGACCGTCGGTCCCAGCAGCACGGGCACGGCCTTGGCCGCCCGGAACCTGGCCAGCTCCTCCTCCGAGACGCCCCCTTCCGGCCCCACGACCACCACGATGTCGCCTCCCGGAGGCAGCGCCACGCCTGAGAGCGGCTCGGCCGCCTCCTCGTGCAGCACCAACCCCAGCGCCGCGCCGGCCAGCAGCGCCTCGACCCGGGCGGTGGTGGCGGGCTCGGTCACCTCGGGCAGATGGAACCTGCGGGCCTGCTTGCCCGCCTCGCGAGCCGTCGAGCGCCACTTGTGCAGCCCCTTGGCGACCTTGTCGCCCTTCCACTGGGTGATGCTGCGCGCGGCCGCCCAGGGCACGATCACGTCGACGCCCGCCTCGGTCATCATCTCGACCGCCAGCTCGCCGCGGTCGCCCTTGGGCAGCCCCTGGACGACGACGAGCCGCGGCCGGGGCGCCTCGGCCTTGTAGCGGCCGATCACGTCGAGCCTGAGCGCGTCCTTGAGCACCTCACGCACGACGCATTCGGCGACCCGGCCGGCGCCGTCGGTCAGGTCCACACGCTCACCGGCGCGCAGGCGGCGCACAGAGGCCGCGTGCCGCCCCTCCGGGCCGTCGAGCGTCAGCTCGGGACCGTCGAGGTGCTCCGAGAGGAAGACGGGTGCGGTCACCGGCCGTTGAAGGCGTCGCGCAGGCGCGAGAAGAAGCCCTGCTGCCCCGGCGCGAACTTGCCCGGCGGCCGCTCCTCGCCCCGCTGCTTGGCCAGCTCCTTGAGCAGATCCTCCTGGGCGGTGTCGAGACGGGTCGGGGTCTCGACGTTGACGTGGATCAGCAGGTCGCC
Source organism: Nonomuraea sp. NPDC049480 (assembly GCF_044465905.1). NCBI lineage: Bacteria > Bacillati > Actinomycetota > Actinomycetes > Streptosporangiales > Streptosporangiaceae > Nonomuraea > Nonomuraea sp. NPDC049480. The sequence goes on along the minus strand of NZ_JBITMD010000027.1, from coordinate 130,981 downwards.
CCGGCCGGACTCGTTGAGCCGCTGCACGCCGCGCCCGTACATGGTGATGACCTGGCCGGACTGGGTGCCGGGGCGGACGTCGATCTCCTCGGCGCCGTCGAGGGTCTCCACCGTGAGTATGGTGCCGAGCGCGGCGGCCGTCATCGGGATCTGGACGGTGCAGTGGAGGTCGTCACCGCGCCGTTCGAAGATCTCGTGGGCCCGCTCGACGATCTCCAGGAACAGGTCTCCGGGCGGGCCGCCACCGGGTCCGACCTCGCCCTCGCCGGCGAGCTGGATGTGGGTGCCGTCCTCGACGCCCGCCGGGATGCGGACCTTGATCGTACGGCGGGTCCGCACGCGGCCGTCGCCGGAGCACTCCTGGCAGGGGTGGCGGATGATGGTGCCGAACCCACCGCACTGCGGGCACGGCCGCGAGGTCATGACCTGGCCCAGGAAAGAGCGGGTGACCTGGGAGATCTCGCCGCGCCCGTTGCACATGTCGCACGTGTCGGGGTGCGTGCCCGCCGCCGCCCCGGCGCCGTGGCAGACGTCGCAGAGCACGGCCGTGTCGACGACCAGCTCACGGGTGGTGCCGAACGCCGTCTCCCGCAGGTCCAGCTCGACCCGGATGGTGGCGTTGCGGCCACGGCGGGCGCGCGAGCGCGGACCACGGGCGCCCGCGGCGGTGCCGAAGAAGGCGTCCATGATGTCGCTGAACGGGAAGCCCGCCCCGAAACCTCCGGCGCCCGCGCCGGCTCCCGCGCCGGCGAAGGGATCGCCGCCCAGGTCGTACATCTGGCGCTTGCTCGGGTCCGACAGCACCTCGTAGGCCTGCGTGATCTCCTTGAACCGCTCCTGGGTCTCAGGGTCCGGATTCACGTCGGGGTGCAGCTCGCGGGCGAGGCGGCGGTACGCCTTCTTGATCTCGTCCTGACTGGCGTCACGCCGCACCCCGAGGGTGGCGTAGTAGTCGCTGTTTGCCACTTATCGACCTCTTATGATGCAGCCAGGATCTGGCTGACGTAGCGAGCGACCGCGCGTACGGCGCCCATCGTCACGGGATAGTCCATCCTGGTGGGCCCCAGCACACCGAGCCTGGCCAGTTGGTTGTCGCCAGAACCGTATCCGGTCGCGACGACGGATGTGCCCCGCAGGTAAGGGTTTTCCGAACCGATGCGCACGGTGAGCGCGGACGGGGTGTCTGAAGTAGTTTCGCCGAGCAACCGCATGAGCACGACCTGCTCCTCCAGCGCCTCCAGGACGTCGCGCAGGCCGGTGGAGAAGCCGGCGCCGGCGAGATTGGCCGCGCCGGCGAACACGATCTTCTCGTCGTGCCGCTCGACCAGCGTCTCGAGCAGCACCGACAGAATCGTGGCCGCGGCGGGCCGGTCTTCGGCGGGCAGGCGCTCCGGCAGGTCGGCGACCAGCTCGGGCACGGTGCTCAGGCCGCAGCCGTCGAGGCCGGTGTTGAGCACCGCGCGCAGGTGCGCGATGCGGGTCTCGTCGACCACCTCGGGCAGCTCGATCACGCGCTGCTCCACGCGGCCGGTGTTGGTGATGAGCACGAGCATGACCCGGCGGTCGTGCAGCGGCACCAGCTCGACGTGCCTGACGGTCGAACGCGTGAGCGTCGGGTATTGCACGACCGCCACCTGCCTGGTCAGCTGCGCGAGCAGCCGGACCGTGCGGGTGACCACGTCGTCGAGGTCGACGGCGCCGGCCAGGAACGTCTCGATCGCCCTGCGCTCGGCCCCCGAGAGGGGTTTGACCTGCGAGAGCCGGTCGACGAACAGGCGGTATCCCTTGTCCGTCGGCACGCGCCCCGCGCTGGTGTGGGGCTGGGTGATGTAGCCCTCCTCCTCCAGCGCGGCCATGTCGTTCCTGATCGTCGCCGGGGAGACCTTCAGGTTGTGGCGCTCGGCCAGCGCCTTGGAGCCCACCGGTTCGTTGGTGGACACGTAATCTTCGACAATGGCGCGGAGCACCGCCAATTTCCGATCGTCGAGCACGTGCTCACCTCCTGCCTCCTGCCTTACGGGGAACGCGGTGTCTAGCACTCTGTGTTCCCGAGTGCCAAGTGTACGGCTCTCACCCACAAGGTGCGATAACACCGGCTCCCATCCTGTTGCTAGCGCCTTACAAGCGACAGGCTTCACACTTGCGGACATGTCGGACGCTTCACAGCCCTCGCCGTACGGCCCGCCACCCGGACAGGGCCCCTACCACGGCCAACCACAGCCTCCTCAGCCCGGCTACGGTCCGCAACCCGGTTCCCAGCCCGGCTATGGCACACAGCCCGGCTCCCAGCCGGGTTACGGTACGCAACCCGGCTCCCAGCCCGGCTACGGTCCGCAACCCGGCTCCCAGCCCGGCCACGGCGCGCCGCCGCCGTACGGCCCGCCACAGTCCTATGGCCCACCACCTCAGTACGGACAATACGGCCAACCGCCTCAGTTCCCCCCAAGGATCGATTCCAAAGCCATAAAACCTAGTCTGTGGTGGATCGCGCTCGCCTGGGGTGTGGCCGTGGTGTGCGGGATCGCCGGCGTCGTCATCTTCGTCGGCGGGTTGGTCAACAGCGTGTCCGAGCTGGCCCCCAAGAAGACGTTCGCGCCGGGCGAGAGCATCACGTTGACCGTCGACCCGGCGGACAAGCCTGCCGTGTACATCGCCAACGACACACCGGTCACCTACGAGTGCCAGATCTCCGGCGGCTCCGGCCAGGCCAAGCTGGCCAAGACCGCGGGCTCCCAGACCCTCACGGTCGGCAGCGTGGTGTGGGAGCAGATCCTCGTGATCAACGTGCCGGCCAAGGGCGCCTACCAGCTGACCTGCACCAACCAGGAGACGGCCACCGTGCGGTACGGCGTGGGCAAGCCCCTGACCTCCGCCGCGGGCGGGCTCGTCGGCGGGACGGCCGCGCTGTTCCTGATCCCCGGCGCCGGGCTCCTCGTCGGGATCGCCGGCACCGTCGTCATCCTGATGCGCCGTGGCTCCGCCAGGAAGCGCCTTGCGGTCGGCGGGTGATTTGCTACGGTCCCCGTGTGTACGAGGGCGATGTGCTGGCGGGTAATTGGCGGCGGCCGGGCAAGGGCAAGATTCCGAAGGTGCCCGCCGAGCCGGGCCTCGTCGTGGAGGACGCCGACAGCGGCTTCTGCGGGGCGGTGGTGGCCTGCGACAAGGAGGCCGTCACGCTCGAGGACCGGTTCGGCAAGCGGCGGCTGTTCCCGCTGGCGCCGGCCGCGTTCCTGCTGGAGGGCGGGCCCGTGACCCTGGTTCGCCCCACGGCCGCCCCGGCGGGGCCCAGGCGCAGCGCGTCGGGCTCCATCGCCGTGGAAGGGCTGCGGGCGAGAGTGGCCAGGGAGAGCCGGATCTACGTGGAGGGCGTGCACGACGCCGCCCTCGTGGAGAAGATCTGGGGCCATGACCTGCGGGTCGAGGGGGTCGTGGTCGAATACCTGGAGGGCGTGGACGATCTGCCGGCCATCGTCGCCGAGTTCGGGCCCGAACCGGGGCGACGGCTCGGGGTGCTGGTCGACCATCTCGTTCCCGGCTCCAAGGAGAGCAGGATCGCCGCCGAGATCACCTCGCCGGACGTGCTCGTGGTGGGGCATCCGTTCGTCGACATCTGGCAGGCGGTCAAGCCTTCCGTGCTGCGCATCCAGGCCTGGCCCGACGTGCCGCGCGGGGTGCCGTGGAAGGAAGGCGTGATCGCCGCCCTGGGCTGGCGCGTGGAGCCCGCGGACGCGTGGCGACGCATCCTCGGCGCCGTCTCGACCTACACAGACCTGGAGCCGGAGTTGCTCGGCCGGGTCGAGGAACTGATCGACTTCGTAACGGAGGCATCATGAGCCAGGACCCGCCGCAACCGCCGCCGGACGACGACGCGACCCGGTACGTACCGCCGTCGGACATCCCGCCGCGCCAGGGCTCCGGCCCTCAGCAACCCGGCTACGGCCAGCAGCCCGGCTATGGGCAGCAGCCGCCGTCTCAGCCCGGCTACGGCTACGGGCAGCAACCGGGATCCCAGCCGGACTACGGCTACGGCCAGCAGCCCGGGCCGCAGCCGGGCTACGGTTACGGCCAGCAACCCGGGTCCCAGCCGGACTACGGCTACGGCCAGCCGCCGCAGGGCTACGGCCAGCCGCAATCCGGCGGCTACGCGCCCCAGCCCGGTTACGGTCCCGGGCCACAGCCGCCCGGCCACGGTTACCCGCCAGGACCGCGCGAGCCGTACATCCCCGGCCGGTACGGCCCCCGCCCGGGCACCGACGACACCACGATGGCCATGCTGTCGCACCTGCTCGGCCTGCTCGTCTCCTGGGTGGGCCCGCTGGTCATCTACCTGATGAAGAAGGACGAGTCCCCGTATGTCAGGGACCAGTCGGCCGAGGCGCTGAACTTCCAGATCACGATGTTCATCGGCTACATCGTCTCCGGCATCCTGATGATCATCTTCATCGGCGCCCTGCTCCTGCCGATCATCTGGATCGTGTCCCTGATCTTCCACATCCAGGCCGCGATGGCGGCGAACAAGGGCCAGAACTACCGCTATCCGATCTCCATCCGCATGATCACCTAGAACCTAGACCAGGAGATCCCTCACAAGGGCGTCGGCGAGCAACCGGCCCCGCAACGTGAGCACCATCAGCCCGGACCTGAACGGCTCGGGCTCCAGCAGGCCGCGCGCCAGCGCGCTCGCCACAGCCGTCCGCGCCCCGGGCGCCACCTCGGCCAGCGGGTAGCCGGAGACCAGCCGCAGCTCCAGCATCAGCCGTTCGGCGGCGCGGTCGTCCTCGCCGAGCACCTCGCGGGCGTGCGCGGGCGAGGAATGCGCGGCCAAACGCTGGGCGTACGCGGCCGGGTGCTTGACGTTCCACCAGCGCGTGCCGCCGACGTGGCTGTGGGCCCCCGGACCGGCCGCCCACCAGTCGCCGCCGGTCCAGTAGAGCAGGTTGTGGCGGCACCGCGCCGCGTCGGACACGGCCCAGTTGGACACCTCGTACCAGCGGAAACCGGCCTCTGCCAGCATCCGGTCGGCGATCAGGTAGCGGTCGGCGGCCACGTCGTCGTCGGGCATCGGCAGCTCGCCGCGCCTGATCCTGGCGGCCAGCCTGGTGCCTTCCTCGATGATCAGTGAGTACGCCGACACGTGGTCGGGCCCGGCCTCGATCGCCGCGGCCAGCGAGGCCCGCCAGTCGTCGTCGGACTCGCCGGGCGTGCTGTAGATCAGATCCAGATTGACGTGGTCGAACCCGGCCTGCCTGGCCTCGCGCACGGCCGCCGCGGGCCGTCCCGGCGTGTGCTTGCGATCGAGGACCTGGAGCACATGCTCGCGGGCGCTCTGCATGCCGAAGCTGATCCGGTTGAACCCGCCGTGGCGGAGCTTCTCCAGGGAAGAGGGGTCCACGGACTCCGGGTTGGCCTCCGTGGTGACCTCGGCCTCCGGCCGCAGCCCGAACTCGGAGTCGATCGCGGCCAGGATCCTGGCCAGGTCCTCCGGTGGAAGCAGGGTGGGCGTGCCGCCGCCGAAGAACACCGTCTCCACCGGCAGGTCGGCGTCGCCGAGGACGCGCCGCGCCAGGCGGATCTCCTCGACGACCGTGTCCGCGTAGTCCCGGTGCGAGGCGCCGGGGCCCAGCTCGCCGGCGGTGTAGGTGTTGAAGTCGCAGTAACCGCAGCGGGTCACGCAGAACGGCACATGGACGTAGAAGCCGAACGGACGCTCCCCGAGGCCGCTCAGGGCGCTCTCGGGCAGTTCGCCCGAGGTGGGCACGGGGTCGCCGTCAGGCAGGGTGGATGGCACGTATTCCAGTCTGCCGGGCCTCCAAGAGTGCTCCGAGCCGGCGGCAGGACGCCTGGCGTCCACTGCTGTCTCACCGATCAGTGATCGAAGGGGGAAACGCATGGCAGGCGTACTGAACCGGCTCGTTGACGCCATGGTGTGAGGGCTCTACGATCGGCCTCAACTTTTAGGAAAGTTTCCTAAAAGTTGAGGCTTCTCGGAGACGCTCGTGAAGAGAAAGATCCTGGTCACACTCTCGCTCCTGCTCGGCTTCACGGCGTTCTCCGTGCCGGCCGAGGCCAACACCGGTTTCAAGCGGGTCGCGTACTTCATCCAGTGGGGCATCTACGGCCGCGACTACCACGTCAAGGACGTGGACGTCACGGGCGCCGCGGCCAAGCTCACCCACCTCAACTACGCGTTCGGGTTCGTCAACGCCGAGGGCACGTGCTACTCGGCCGACCCGTGGGCGGACTGGCAGCGGCCGGTGCCGGCCGAGCAGAGCGTGGACGGCGTGGCCGACGCGCCGGGCCAGGCCCTGAACGGCAACCTCAACCAGTTGCGCAAGCTCAAGGCCAAGCACCCGGGACTCAAGGCGCTGATCTCGCTGGGCGGCTGGACCGGGTCCAAGCACTTCTCCGACGCCGTCCTCACCGCCGAGTCGCGGGCCAAGCTGGCGCAGTCCTGCGTCGACCTGTGGCTGCGCGGCAACCTGCCGGGGCTCGAGCCGGGCGCCGGGGCCGGCGTGTTCGACGGCATCGACCTGGACTGGGAGTGGCCGGGCTCGTCCGGGGCCGACGGGAACGTCATCAGGCCCGAGGACAAGCGGAACTTCACGCTGTTCGTCGAGGAACTGCGGGAACAGCTGACGGCGTTCTCGGGCTCGGCCCAGTTGACGGCCTTCCTGCCGGCCGCGGCCGCCAAGATCGACGCCGGGTTCGAGGTGCGGCGCGTGTTCAGAGCGCTCGACTTCGCCACGATCCAGGGGTACGACCTGCACGGCCCCTGGGAGCCGCAGACCGGGCACAACGGCAATCTGTTCACCGACCGGCGCGACCCGAACCCGGTGAGGTACAGCGTCGACCAGACCGTCCGCGACTACCTGTCGCGCGGGGCGCCCGGACGCAAGATCGTGGTCGGGGTGCCCGCGTACGGGCAGGGCTGGACCGGCGTCACCGGAGGCGGCGACGGCGTCTACAAGCCCGCCACCGGGCCCGCCCCCGGGAAGTGGGCGCCGGGCTCAGAGGACTACAAGGACCTGGTGAGCAAGCCCGGCAAGCGCTACCGGGACCTGCGCACCGGGGCGATGTGGCTCTACGACGGGAACGAGTTCTGGTCGTATGACGACCCGGCGATGCTGCGGCAGAAGGCGGCGTACATCCGGCTCAAGGGGCTGGGCGGCTCGATGATGTGGTCGATCGACCAGGACGACGCACGCGCCTCCCTCACGTCGGCGTTGTACTCCGTCCTGCGCTGAGGACCGGCGGCCGGGTGGAACCTGCCCCTACCCGGCCGCCCTCTCGCTGAGGACCTTCTCGGCCATGTCATCCCATTGGCTGTCATGTCCGGGAACAGCCAGGATGCGGCGTAGCGCGCCCCTGTCCCCGTGACGGGCCCGGAACCAGTCGGCCACCGTCACCCCGATCTCGGGCCGCGAGACGATCTCCACTTCGTCGCCGGCACCCAGCTCGCTGAGCTCGACCACCCTCAGGTAGGCCCCGGGACGCGCCGCATGGGTGAACCGCTTGACCCAGCCGGGCTCGTCCATCCAGTTGCGGAACACCACGCACGGCGTCCGGGGCCCGGTGACCTCCAGCACCGCGCTGCCCACCCGCCACCGCTCGCCGATCACGGCCCCGTTGACGTCGAGGCCGGAGGTGGTGAGGTTTTCTCCGAATCGCCCGTCACGCAGCTCCCGCCCGAGCTCCGCCTGCCACCAGTCGTAGTCCTCGCGCGCGTAGGAGTAGACGGCGTGGTCGGGTGCGCCGTGGTTTTCCTTGTCGGCCCGCTCGTCCCCGGCCAGCCCGTTGGGGCGCACCTCCACGCGAAGTGCGACGGCCTGCTTGTCGATCGCCGTACGCCCCATCTTCCCGGCCCACTCAGCGTCGACCGTTTTGCCCACATTTACGGAGAGAATTCGCATATCTGGACGGTAACCGAGCGATGCTTCGACCATCGACTCCTTTATCGGTCATGATCCCAGGCGGAGATCCCCGGGCTCGTCCCACCGGAGTTGAGCTGCGACTCGTCGTCGAACCCGGCCAGCTGCAACAACGTCTCCAGCGCCGCCTGCCGGGCCTCCTCCACCGAGTCGCCCTGCTCGCCGAAACACTCCGCCGCCACGTCCAGCAGCGCGGTGACGACCGCGGCGTCCGGATAGGGCACGTCGACCAGCACGGTGCCGTCGTCCCCCTCCTCACCCGCCGCGTCCAGATGGCGCCGCAGCAGCCGCCTGGCCTCCTCGGCCACAGCCACCCCCAGCACCGCGGCACGCTCGAATCGCTCAGAAGCAATCACGTCACCCTCCAGTCGCACAGGTGTTCGGGAATAGAAGGTAGACGGTGCCACCGACAGAATCCCTTGCGTCCACGGGGATCCCGCCGGACAACGCGGGCCGCGGGATGAGTCGTTAGGCTCGGACAGTGCACGATTCGATCATCAGTGTGGAGGACCTCACGGTCGAGCTCGGCGGCAACCCCGTGCTCCGGGAGATGCGCCTGACCGTGACCAGGGGTGAGATCGTGGCCGTGGTCGGGCCCAACGGATCCGGCAAGTCGACCCTGCTGCGCTGCCTGGCGGGGCTTCAGCCCGCAGCCGCCGGCAAGGTGCGGGTGTTCGGGAAGCCGCCCGCCGACGACGGTCCCTTCTGGCGCCGGGTGGCGCTGCTGGGCGACGAACCGGCCTGGTATCCGGGGCTGACCGCACGCGAGCACCTGGAACTGATGGCGGCGGTGCACCACCGGGCTCGTATGACGGTCGAGGCCGCGCTGGAGGTGTTCGCCCTGCTGGAGCGGGCCGACGCGCCACCGCTGAACCTGTCGACCGGCCAGCGCCAACGCCTCTCGCTGGCCGCCGCACTCCTCAGGCCCAGCACGCTGCTCCTGCTCGACGAGCCGGAACGCGGCCTGGACGCCGGCTTCCGCGGCCGCCTGGGCGACCTGCTCGGCGCCTACGCCGACGAGGGCGGCACCGTGGTCATGGCCACCCACGACCCAGGCCTCGCCACCCGCGCCCGCCAGGTCTCACCGTCGGGCGTGACCGCATGACCGCGTCAACGGCGCCCCCCGCCGGTCGGGGTGCGGCACGAGCGAGTGGACTGCAACCGCCGATCGGGGTGAGGGCGTGACGGGGTCCGAAGTCAGCGTGCGTTCGGTGCGGGCTTTCGTGCGCTCGCACAGCCGCACCCGATCCACCGGGCTCGACCGCTACGTGACCGGTTTCTGCGTCGCGATGTTCCTCGCCGTGTTCGGCGCTCCGCTCTCCGACGTGCTGGCGGGGCTGGCAGGGCCCGCCGACCCGGCGCGGATGGGCGCGGGGGCGGCGCTGGTCGCGCTGGCGATGGCCGGGTTCCTGGCGGCGGCCCGGGCGGCGGGACCCGTGCTGTTGCCGGGGCCCGACGCGTCCTGGCTGCTGTTGTCGCCACTGAATCGGCGGCACCTGCTCGGACGTACCGGACGGGCGCTCCTCCTGGTCGCGGTGGTGGCGGGGGCGGTGCTCGGACTGGGGGTGCTGGCGGTGCTCGGCGCGCCCGACCAGCTCGTGTGGCGGTTGCTCGGCGCGCTGGCGCTGGGGGTCTCGGCGACCGTGGGCGCGATGGCGCTGGCCGTGCTCGGGCAGGCTTCTCAGTCATGGCAGGTCTGGCTGACCGCCGCGACGGTCGCGCTGCTGGTGCTGGCGGTGATGGCCGTGAGCGGGCAGGCCCGTACGGTGCTGGCCATCGCCGCGAGCGCGCCCCTGACGGCGGTGACCGCCGTCGCCTCCGGCGCCGCCGTGGTCTCGGCCTTACTGGTACGGCAGGCGTGGGCATCGCTCCACAAGATCCCCGCCCGTGACATCCTGGCGACCTCCACCCGGGCGGGACACGTGACGAGCGCGGCCGTCGGCGTCGATCCCGGGGCGCTCACCTGGATCGCCGAGGACAACCACTGGCGGGCCAGGAAGCTCACCTCCCGTCGATGGCCGTCGCTGCCGGCGCCCTTCGCGCTGGCCTGGCAGGACTGGCGCCGCCTGGCCCGCAGGCCGGGGCGGCTGGCGACCATGTTCGCGACCGCCGCGTCGCCCGCCGTCCTGGCGCAGGCAGGCGGCCCTCCGGTGGCACTCGGGGCCGCCGTGCTGGCGGGCGGCCTGGTCGTGGCGGCTGCGAGCGCGTCGGGCGCCCGCCGCGACAGCGACAACCCGGCCCTGGCCAGGCTGCTCGGCGTGGGCCATCGCCCCGCACTGGCGGCCCGCTCGCTCCTGCCCGCCCTCCTCAGCGGCGCATGGGCGACGACGGCGCTGGCCGGCCTGACTCTGGCGGCCACCGGAGCCGCTGCGGCCGGGGGGAGTTCCGTAGCCGAGCCAGGGACCGGAGTGCCGGTCGCCGCCGGGGTCGGAGCAGGTTCCGAGGTGTGGTGGTTGTTCGGGCTGCTGGTCGCGCCCGCCCTGGCCGCCGCCGCGCTTCGGATGGCCCGGCGGGGTCCGGTCGACCACTCGCTTCCCGTCATCGACACGCCCGGCGGCGCGATCCCGCTCGGACCGGTGCTGTGGGCGGCCACGGGGCCGGATCTGGCCGTGGTCGGATGCCTGCCGGCCGCGGTCGCGCTGGTGTGTTCGCCGGCGGGGATCGGCGTGTTCCTGGCGGCTCAGGCCGTGACGGGCGTGGCGGTGCTGGCGGGTTATGTGTGGCGGGCGGGGAAGAGAAGCGCGAGCTGAGTGCCGTCTCAGGCGACGTACACGTCGCTGGGCACTCCCCCGTACGGGATCGTGCGGTCCTTGCGCATGCCCGCACGCTCCGCCACCCTGCGAGACGGCGCATTGATGTCGCGGATCACCGCGACCACCCTCCCGAGCCCTTCGCCGAGCCGCAGCGCCGCCTCGGCCAGCTCCAGCGCGTACCCGTGACCCCACGCCGACGGCCGGAATCGGTAATAGAGATTCAGCACCTCGTCCCCGTCGACGACGGCGCGGCGCAGGCCGCCGATGCCGATCACCTCCGGCTCCCCCAGGAGCCGCGCCGCCCAGTAGCCGAGCCCGCGCTCGTCCCAGTCGGCCAGCCACAGATCCAGCATGGCCCGGCTGGACTCCAGGTCGGGGGAAGGACCTGCGGGGTTGTACACGCTCGTACGCGGATCGGAGTGAATCTCGTGCACGGCCGGCAGGTCATCTGCTGTGACCCGTGACAGCAACATCCGAGCCGTTTGCACCACTTCCATGCTTTCAGAGTAGCCGTTACGATCGATAGGCAATCGCTACCGATCGATTAGGCGACGAGGTGGACGTATCGAAGATCCAGGCGGCGCTGAGGCTCATCGCGCGCGGACTGGAGGAGCTGGCGGGCGCGCTCGGCGAGCAGGAGGCGGGCGAGGACGAGCGGACGGCGCGCGTCATCCACGAGTGGGGGCGGCGGGGGCTCACCCAGAAGGAGGCGTCAGAGCTGTTCCAGCGGCACGGGTTCGCGCCTCAGACCACGGGTGGATGGGCGCGCGGCGACTGGGTGGAGATCGGCGACGACGGACTGCGTTACCTCACCGCCAAATCGCACGCCTGGCTGGAGGAGCGATCATGACCTTCTCGGTACGCATCGCCGTACGCGGCTACGAGCTCGACACGCAGGGCCACGTCAACGGCGCCGTCTACCACCAGTACGGCGACCACGCCCGCTGGGAGTGCCTGCGGGCCGCCGGCATCTCGGTCGACGACCTGCTGAGCGACGGCGTCGGTCCCGTGACGCTGGAGAACACGATCCGCTACCACCGGGAGCTGCGCGGCGGCGACGAGGTCGACGTGACCTGCGCGTTCGAGTGGGGCGAGGGAAAGACGTTCCTGGTCAGGCAGGAGTTCAGGCGCGCGGACGGCGCATTGGCGGCCGAGATGACGGGCGTCGGCGGGCTGATGGACCTGCGCGCCCGCCGGCTGCTCGACGACCCCATGGCACGCTGGCGCTCGCTGGCGCGCACGCCGGACGTACTGGGCCTCTGACCGTTACTTCTTGGCCTTGTCCGCGCCGCTGGAGTCGGTGGACAGCGCGGCGACGAAGGCCTCCTGGGGCACCTCGACGCGGCCGACCATCTTCATCCGCTTCTTGCCTTCCTTCTGCTTCTCCAGCAGCTTGCGCTTACGGGAGATGTCACCGCCGTAGCACTTGGCCAGGACGTCCTTGCGGATGGCACGGATGTTCTCGCGGGCGATGACCCTGGCGCCGATGGCGGCCTGGATCGGCACCTCGAACTGCTGCCGCGGGATCAGCTCGCGCAGCTTCTTCGCCATGTCGACACCGTATGTGTACGCCTTGTCCTTGTGGACGATCGCGCTGAACGCGTCCACGGGCTCGCCCTGCAGCAGGATGTCGACCTTGACCAGTTCGGCCTCCTGCTCCCCCGCCGGCTCGTAGTCGAGCGAGGCGTAGCCCCGGGTGCGCGACTTGAGCTGGTCGAAGAAGTCGAAGATGATCTCGCCGAGCGGCAGCGTGTAGCGGATCTCGACCCGGTCCTCCGACAGGTAGTCCATGCCGAGCAGCTGGCCGCGCCGCCCCTGGCAGATCTCCATGATCGCGCCGATGAACTCGGACGGGGCCAGGATCGTGGACTTGGTGACCGGCTCGAAGACCTGCGCGATCTTGCCGCCGGTCGGGAACTCCGACGGGTTGGTGACCGTGAGCTCCTTGCCGTCCTCCATGACGACGCGGTAGACGACGTTGGGCGCCGTCGAGATCAGCGACAGCCCGAACTCCCGCTCCAGCCGCTCGCGCACGATCTCCATGTGGAGCAGCCCGAGGAAGCCGACGCGGAAGCCGAAGCCGAGCGCGGCCGACGTCTCCGGCTCGTAGACGAGCGCGGCGTCGTTGAGCTGGAGCTTGTCGAGCGCCTCGCGCAGCTCGGGGTATTGGTCGCCGTCGATCGGATAGAGCCCGGAGAAGACCATGGGCTTCGGGTGCTCGTAGCCGGCCAGCATCTCGCGGGCGGGCTTGGTCGCCGAGGTGACCGTGTCACCCACGCGCGACTGGCGCACGTCCTTCACGCCGGTGATGAGGTAGCCCACCTCGCCGACGCCGAGGCCGAGGTCGGAGACCTTGGGCTCGGGCGAGATGACGCCGATCTCCAGCGTCTCGTGGGTGGCCATGGTGGACATCATGAGGATGCGCTCACGCTTGCCCAGGTGCCCGTCGATGACCCGGACGTACGTCACCACGCCGCGGTAGGTGTCGTAGACCGAGTCGAAGATCAGCGCCCGGGCGGCCGTGTCGGCGTTGCCGATCGGCGCGGGGACCGTCTGGACCACGTGGTCGAGCAGCTCGCGCACACCCGCGCCGGTCTTGCCCGACACCCTGAGCACGTCGGAGGGGTCGCAGCCGATCAGTCCGGCCAGCTCCTCGGCGAACTTCTCCGGCTGCGCCGCGGGCAGGTCGATCTTGTTGAGGACCGGGATGATGTGCAGGTCGGCGTTCATGGCCAGGTAGAGGTTGGCCAGCGTCTGCGCCTCGATGCCCTGGGCCGCGTCGACCAGCAGGACCGCGCCCTCGCACGCCTGCAGCGACCGGGACACCTCGTAGGTGAAGTCGACGTGCCCGGGAGTGTCGATCATGTTGAGTACGTGACCGTCCCACGGCAGCCGGACGGCCTGCGACTTGATCGTGATGCCGCGCTCGCGCTCGATGTCCATCCTGTCGAGGTATTGCGCGCGCATGGAGCGGTCGTCGACCACGCCGGTGATCTGCAGCATCCGGTCGGCAAGGGTCGACTTGCCATGGTCGATGTGCGCGATGATGCAGAAGTTGCGGATCAACGCGGGGTCGGTCTGGCCAGGCTGAGTGCGCACCGAAGTCCGTTTCGACAGGGTTGAGGTCAAGCGTCTTTCATGGTGACATGCCCGGGTGATAGCCCGAACCGTCATCCGCCGCGGCCTGCGCCTGCTCGCGCTTGCCTTGGTCATCGTGGTGGCGCTGGCCGGCCTCCTCGCCGCCGCGCTCCGTGTCCAGTTTACCGGTGCCCCGGAGGCCTGGGCGAAGAGCACCGGCAACGACGCCCTGTGGCTGGGCCACATGTGGGTGGACGGCCGCCGCGCGGAGCGCGACGTCGAGCAGCTGGCCGTGCGGCTGCGCACCACGGGCGTCAAGGACGTGTACGTCCACTCCGGCCCTTTCGAGTGGGACGGCAGCTTAGACCCCGCCAAATACCCCAACGCCGGAAATTTCGTGAAATGGATGCATAAGCACCTCCCCGCCGTCCGCGTCTCCGCCTGGCTCGGCCAGGCGGTCAAGAACGGCCTCGACCTCGACGACCCCAAGTCGCGCGACAACGTCCTGGCCGGCGTCGCCGCCATCGCGAAGCAGGGCTACGACGGCATCCACTACAACTTCGAGCCCATCGGCGACGGCGACACGGAGTTCCTGGAGCTGCTGGAACGGACCAGGCAGCACACGAAGCTCCTGTCCACCTCGGTCCCGCAGATCGAGCCGTACGCGGGCATGCGCCTGGCGACCAGGGCGATCCTGGGCCACGACAAATACTGGTCGGAGGGCTACTTCACGCAGGTCGTGAGCCGCGTCGACCAGGTCGCCATCATGACCTACGACTCGGGCACGCCCGCGCAGTCCCTCTACGGCGGCTATGTGGCCAGGCAGGCCGAGCTCGCCCTGGACCTGGTCCCCGAGGAGAAGCACCTGCTCATCGGCGCCCCGGCCTACCACGACCACGGACTGCCCTGGCTCGACGCGGCCGAGAGCGTCGCGATGGCCGCCGAGGGCGCCCGGCTGGCCCTGTCCGAGCACGGCCGCCGGGAACGCTACGGCCTGGCGCTCTACGTGGACTTCGCGGCCACCGAGGAGGACTGGCAGGAGTACATGACCCGGTGGATGGCCGTACACTCGTAGACACACCTCTTCGTCCGGGCCGTTGATTTGGGCAGCCGCCTGGATTATTGGTAATCTGTTCAACTGCGTGTGGCGCGCCCTCTCTCGAGCCCGCGCGCCCCATCCATCACCTGACCTTCACCGAGGCTTCTTCGTGGCGAACATCAAGTCCCAGATCAAGCGCAACAAGCAGAACGAGAAGGCTCGTCTGCGTAACAAGGCGGTCAAGTCCTCTCTGAAGACGGCTGTCCGCAAGTTCCGCGAGGCCGCCGAGCAGGGCGACGTCGCGCAGGCCGCGGCGCTGCAGAAGGCCGCCTCCCGCCAGCTGGACAAGGCCGTCAGCAAGGGCGTCATCCACAAGAACCAGGCCGCCAACCGCAAGTCCGCGATCGCCAAGCAGGCCGCGGCGCTGGCTGCCAAGTAAGGCCTGGCAGAACAGACGCCGCGCCCTCGGGGGTGCGGCGTTCTTGTTTTGCGCGCGCTTTTGTCACAATTTCGATATCACATGGGCATATCGGGTCCGTCACCGTTGCCTAGATCGTCTTGCCCTCTGTCCGGCCCCTCCCCGATGGTGCACTAAACGGGTGAAGGGGGACGGATGCGGGGGCCGTTGGTCGTCAAACGGGCGTTCAGCGAGCCGCTCCTCCTCCTGGCCGCGTTCGGGTCGATTCTGCTGGCCACGACCACGCTGGTCGCGCTGACCATGTACGCCTCCTCCATCGCCGATGCCGGTGTCCGCAGGACGATGGAGACGGCCTCGTACCACCAGACGGCCGCCACCATCAGCACCCTGGTCACCGCCGAGACCTTCCCCAGGTACGACCGGGCGGTACGCGACGAGCTCGCCCGCGCCTACACCAGGGCCCCGGCCATCACCACCAGCTTCCGCTCCGACTCGTACGTCATGCCGGGGCAGGACGGCAAGGAACTGCCCGAGCTGCTCAGGTTCGGCAGTCACGACGGGCTCGACCGGCACGCCGAGCTGGTCTCCGGCACCTGGCCGCAGGCCGGCGCGTCGCCGGTCGAGGCGGCGATCTCGCTGCCGGCGGCCTCGGCCACCGGGTTCGAGGTCGGCAGGGAGTTCGTCACGAAGGGCCGGCTCGACCCGCGCCCGGTCACGGTCCGCATCGTCGGCGTCTTCCAGCTCGACGACCCCGCCGGCGAGCGCTGGGCGGGCGAGCCGTTGCTGAGCAGGGGCGTCGAGCGCGGCGAGTTCACCACGTACGGGCCGCTCATGGTGGCGCGGGAGACGTTCGTCGCGCGCTTCGCCAGCAACGTCAGGACCACCTGGACGGCGGAGCCCGACCTGAGCGCGCTGACGCCCGAGCGGCTGCGCCCGCTGGCGGGCGCGATCGATCAGGTGGACGAGCGGCTGAAAGCGGCCGGCTGCGCGAACTGCGTGGCCGCCAGCCGCCTGCCCGAGATCCTCACCCAGCTCGACACCGCGTCCCTGGTGGCCCGCTCCACCATGCTGATCCCGGTGCTGCAGCTGCTGTTGCTGGCCGCGTACGCGCTGATGCTCACCGCGCGGCTGCTGGCCGAACACCGCCGCATGGAGGTGGCGCTGCTGCGCTCGCGCGGCGCGGGCACGGTCCGCCTGGCGGCACTGGCCGGGGGCGAGGCGCTGCTGGTGGCCCTGCCGTGCGCGGTCGTCGCGCCGTTCCTCGGCCCGCCGCTGCTCGCGCTGGTCAACCAGTTGCCGTGGATCAGGGCCTCGGGGGTTCGCCTGTCGCCGTCGGCCGATCTCGGCACGTTCCTGGTGTCGTTCGGGGTGGCCCTGGCCTCGGCCGTGCTGATCGCGCTGCCGGCCCTGGCGGGCGCGCGGCGTACGTACGTGGAGGAGCAGTCGGCGCGCGGCCGCGGCGGCGTGCGCGGGCTCATCGAGCGGGCGGGTGCGGACCTGGCGCTGCTGGCGGTGGCCGCGCTGGCGATCTGGCAGCTGCGGCACTACGGCGCGCCGGTCACCACGACGGCGGCGGGCGCGCTCGGCATCGACCCGCTCATCATCTCCGGACCCGCGCTGGCGCTGCTCGCGGGCGGCATGTTCGGGCTGCGGCTGGTGCCGCGCGTGTCGCGGCTGGCCGAGCGGCTGACCTCGCGCAGGCCCACGCTCACCCCGGCGCTGGGAGCCTGGCAGGTCAGCAGGCGGCCCCTCAGGTACGCCGGCCCCGCGCTGCTGCTGACCATGGCGATCGCCATCGGCATCGTGTCCATGGCCACCGCCGCCACCTGGCGGGCCTCGCAGCTCGACCAGGCCCGCCACCGGGCCGGGGCCGACCTGCGGTTGCCGGGGCCGCCGGACGGGGGCGAGCTGGGGCCGCTCGGACGCGGCACGGCCTTCACCGCGCTGCCCGGGGTCACCACGGCCTCCCCCGCCTTCCGCGGGCAGACCGAGGTGAGCGGCGAGAGCGCCTTGCTGCTCGGGCTCGACGCGGCCGGGCTCGGCGAGCTGTTCCACCTGCGCCCGGACCTGTCGGCGCAGTCGGTCACGGAGATGTCCCGGGCCCTCGCCGGAGGCCAGGCGGGCAAACTGGACCTGCCCGGACAACCTCGCACGCTGACTGTCCGGGTCGAGGCGGGCGCCGAAGTGCCGGCGCGGCTGGTGCTGTCCGACGGGCTGGGCGTGTGGCGGGACCTTCTGCTCGGCGTGTTACGGCAGGGCGAGAACCGGATCGATCTCGACCTGAGGTCGCTGGCCGGACGGTCCGGGAAGATCACGTACCCGCTGTCGCTGCGCGGCCTGGTCGCGGGCGAGCCTGCCGGGCTGAGGCTGAGCGGGCTGAGCGCCGACGGGCGTGACGTGGCGGTGCCCCGGCCCGCCGGCGACGTGCCCGGCGTGGTCGCGTTCGCGCCGCTGCGGGAGCTCGGGCCGCTGCCCGTGGTGCTCACCGCCGACCTGGCCGCCTTGCTCAAACTGGGCGTCGGGCAGGTCGGGCCGGCCAGCATCACCCATCGGGTCCTGCAGGTCAAGGTGGTGGGCGTCGTGGAGAGCATGCCGACGACCACCGCCGGGCAGAAGGCGATGCTCGCCGACTGGGGGACGTTGCAGGCGCACGAGCTGGCCGCGGCGCAGCCGCCCAGGCCCGCCACCGAGTGGTGGCTCGCCGCCGCCGACACCGCACCGGCACGGGCGGCGCTCAGGAACAACCCCGATTGGGACGTGACCCCGGTCGACCAGCGCGAGCTGGCCGCCACGCTGCGCGACGACCCGCTGGCCAGCGGGCTGCAAGGGGCGCTCATGCTGGGGTTCGCCGCGGCGCTGGGGTTCGCGGCGCTCGGGTTCCTGGTGAACGCGGCGGTCGCGGCGCGGGAGCGGAGGGCCGAGTTCGCCGTCCTGCGGGCGCTGGGAACCAGCTCCCGGCAGGTGTTCGGGCTCCTGGCGACGGAGCAGGCGTTCGTCATCGGGCTGTCGCTGGCGGCCGGCACCGGGCTCGCCGTCGCCGTCGGGACCCTGGTCGTGCCGCACATCGTGCTGACCGGGCAGGCGTCGGCGGTCACGCCGGGCGTGCTGCTCGACATCCCGTGGGCGGCCACGGCGGCGATGCTGGCGCTGGTGGCGGGGGTGCTCTTCGCGATCGTCGCCGGGCTGGCACGGCGCCTGCGGCACGGGCACATCGTGGAGGACCGGTGAGGATCCCGCTACTGGCCCGGGCGCACGCGGGCACACTGGCCGTGCTCGTCGCGCTGACGGCGGTCGCCTGCCTGCTCGTCGCCGGGGTGCCCCGGGCGATGCAGGCGTCGTTCGACGAGGCGCTGCGCCGGGCGCTGACCGCCGCCGCCCCCGTGCACACCGACCTGACGGTGGCCACGGAGCCGGACACACCCGATCAGGATCTGCACGAACGCGCCCAGTTCGAAGCCCGCGACCGTCACTGGCGCCAGATCGTCCCGGCGGCGCTGCGGCCGCTGATCGCGCCCACGGGTCACATGAGCGCCAAGACCTCCCGCACGCCCGTCACCGGGACCGGCGGGATGAAGTTCATCAACCTCGGCTGGCTGTCCGACGCCGACCGGCGGGTGGACTGGGTGCAGGGCAGGGCGCCCGGCCCGCCGTCCACGACGCGCCATGAAGGCGAGACGATCCCGCTGTTCGAGGTGGGCGTCGTCGAGGAGGCCGTGCGCGGGATGGACCTCCCGATCGGGCAGATCAGAACACTGGGCGAGAGCGACTACGTCGCGGTGAAGATCGTCGGTGTCTTCAAGGCCAAGGACCCGGGCGACCGCTCCTGGAGCCACGACGTCGACATCCTGCACGTCACCAAGCGGCTGATTCCGCGCGGGGACTTCGAGTTCCACATCACGACGCTGATGTCCGACGCCGGACTGACCGCGCTCAGCGGCGAGGCCCGCAACCTGACGTACCGCTGGGTTCTTCCCCTCAACGGGCGGGCCGCGAACGCGCTGGAGGTTCCGGACGTCAGCGCGGCGGTCGGCGAGCTGCGGCGGCTGGTGGCGGTCCAGGCGATGAGCACCGCCCCGCACCGCCTGGACACCGGGCTGCCCAAGCTGCTCGGCGACTTCAGCGCGGCCAAGGCCACCGCGGAGACCGTGATGTACCTGGTGCTCAGCGGGCTGCTCGCGGTCGCGCTCGGCGTGATCGTGCTGAGCGTGCGGCTGCTGACCGACCGGATGGAGCACACGCTGGCGATGGCGCGGGCGCGGGGCGGATCGCTGCGGCAGGTGGCCGGCGCCGGAGCGGCGCTGACCGGGCTCGCCGTCGTGCCCGCGGCCCTGGCCGGATACGCCCTGTCCTTCCTCGTGCCCGGGCCGGTTCTCCCTGTGGTGCACATCGGCCCGGCGGTCGTGGTGGTCACCGCGGTGGGGTTCGCGTGGGCACGGGTGTCGCGCGCGCATCACACGCCGCTGCACGAGCGGCACGACGACGTGGCCGCCGCCCGGCCGTCCGTCCGGCGGATCACGCTGGAGGTGCTGGTCGTGGGGATGGCGCTGGCGGGGGCGTATCTGCTGCGGGCGCGCGGTCTCTCCCAGGATCCGTTCCTGTTGTTCGTGCCGGTCGCGCTGACGCTCGCGGCCGCGCTCATCACGTTGCGCTGCTACCCGTACCCGCTGCGGTTGCTCGTCCGGGTGGCCGCGCGGGGCCGGGCCGCCGTGCCGTTCCTGGGGTTGACCAGGGCGGCCAGAGCGCGCTCCGCCAGCGGGCTGCCGGTGCTGATCCTGCTGCCGGCGCTGGCGGTGTCGGTGTTCGCGGCGGTGATCTCCAGCGGGATCGCGAGCACGCAGCGGCTGGCGTCCTGGCAGCAGGTAGGCGCGCCGATCAAGGTGACGTCGCGCGGGATCATCCCCGCCTCCGTCGTCGAGCAGGTGCGCGCGATGGACGGGGTGGAGCAGGTGGTGGTCGCGCAGACAGGGCAGGTGCAACTCGGATACGCCTCCGAGGCCGCCGCCGCCATCGCGGTGGACGTGGCGCGGTGGCGGCGACTCTTCGCGGACGCGCCCATCGATCTGCCGGCGCTGTCCGGCGGCACGTCCGCGCTGGTCTCGCCCGAGTTGCGAGGGCGGGGTGCGTTCGAGATCGGGTGGCAGTCGCGGGTGAAGCTGACCACCCAGGGAGTGATCGACTCGGTCCCAGGGTTCTACTTCAGCGGGAAGTTCATCGTCATGCCCCTGAGCGTGCTGCCCCAGCCCCAGGTGAACACGTTGCTGATCAAGGGCGACGCCTCGCCGGCCGAGCTGGCGCGGCTGGTCCCGCTGGCGACCGTGGACTCGCAGGAGCGGGCGCTGGCCGCCATCCGGGAGGATCCGCTCACCGGCACGGTCCGCTCCACGCTGATCGTGGTGACGGTGGCGCTGGGGCTGTACGCACTGGTGGCCGTCGTCCTGTCGCTGGTTGTCGGGGGCGCCGACCGGGCCAGGGCCGTGTCGTTCCTGCGTACGCTCGGGCTGTCGGACCGGCAGGCGCGGCGGCTGACCGTGCTCGAGGTGCTGCCCATGATCCTCGTCACCGCCCTGGCGGGCCTCGGGCTGGGGCTCGGGCTGCCGTCCGCGCTCGGGCCCGGCGTGGACCTGTCCGCGTACGCCGGGGACCTGCCCGTCGGTGACTACTCACCCGACCTGCTCACGCCCGGTGCGATGGCGGCCGGGCTGACCGTCGTCGCCGTGCTCGGCGCGTACGCGCACACCGCCATCGGACGCCGTCGCAGCCTCGGCGCCGCCCTCCGAGTGGGAGATCCCTCATGAACCCGACCCTGTCCGAGCTGGAAGCCAGGGCCGCGCAGACGACGGCCGCGTTCGGCGGCGACGCGCACATCGTGTGCGACAACCTGGTACGCATCTACAAGACCGAAGGCGTCGAGGTCGTCGCGCTGCAGGGCCTGGACCTCGTGATCGACGAGGGTGAGCTGGTCGCCATCGTCGGCGCGTCGGGGTCCGGCAAGTCGACGCTGCTCAACGTCCTGTCCGGGCTGGACGTGCCCACGGCCGGGGTGGCCAGGGTGGCGGGGATGGACCTGCTGGCGATGAGCCCCCGGGACCGGTTGCGGTACCGCCGGTCCGTCGTCGGGTTCATCTGGCAGCAGACGGCCAGGAACCTGCTGCCGTACTTGAACGCCAGGGAGAACGTCGAGCTGCCCATGAAGCTCGCCGGCGCCGCGCGGAAGGGCCGGGCCCTGGAGCTCCTGGAGCTGCTGGGCGTGGCCTCCTGCGCCAACCGGAAAGTCGCCGAGATGTCGGGCGGCGAGCAGCAGCGTGTGGCCATCGCCGTCGCCCTGGCCAACTCCCCGCAGCTCATCCTGGCCGACGAGCCGACCGGCGAGCTGGACAGCGAGACGTCGGAGCTGGTGTTCGGCGCCGTGCGCACCGCCAACCGGGAGCTGGGCGTCACGGTGGTCATCGTGACGCACGACCCGCTGGTGTCGGAGCAGGTGGACCGGACGGTGGGCATCCGCGACGGGCGTACCAGCAGCGAGACGCTGCGCCGCGAGGGCGCCGAGGGGCAGATCATCGCCGAGGAGTACGCCGTCCTCGACCGCGTCGGGCGGCTGCAGCTCCCGCGCGACTTCATGAACGCCCTGCACATGGAGCGCCGGGTCCGGCTGGAGCTGGAGCCGGACCACATCGGCGTGTGGCCCGCCCGAGAGGAGCCGTCAGATGACTGATTCGCCGCTGGTCGAGGTCGAAGGGCTGCGGAAGGTCTACCGGAGCGGACCAAAAGAGGTCGTGGCGCTGCGCGACGTGTCGTTCTCCGTCTTCCCCGGCGAGCTGGTCGCCATCAGGGGCCGCTCCGGGTCCGGCAAGACCACGCTGCTCAACCAGATCGGCGGCCTGGACCGGCCGGACGCGGGCCGGGTCACCGTGTCCGGGCGCGATGTGACGGCGATGGCGGAGGAGGCGCTGCTGGAGCTGCGCAGGGACGTGGTGGGGTTCGTGTTCCAGTCGTTCGGGCTGATCCCCGTGTTGTCGGCCGCCGAGAACGTGGGGGTGCCGATGCGGCTCGCGCGCGTGCCGGCCGGCGAGCGCGATTCCCGCGTCCGCGTGCTGCTCGCCCTGGTGGGGCTCGAGCAGCACGCCAACCAGCGGCCGTACGAGCTGTCGGGCGGGCAGCGGCAGCGCGTGGCGATCGCCAGATCGCTGGCGAACCGGCCGCGGCTGCTGGTGGCCGACGAGCCGACTGGGCAACTCGACTCGCAGACCGGGCGGCAGATCATGGAGCTGTTGCGGGCGCTCGTACGGAGCGAGGGCGTCACAGCCCTGGTCGCCACCCACGACCCCAGCCTGATCACGCTGGCCGACCGGGTGCTGGAGATCAGCGACGGCGTGGTGCGGGAGACCGTGCGGTCAACGTGAGCCTGCCTCCGGCGACGGCTCACCTGACCGCACGGCCTCGCGGTGGCCTCGTGACCCTCCGGCGATCGCAGCGAGGTTAGCCGCGGCGACCAGCACTCCCCGGCCACCATCACCCCGGTCACCCCGGTCACCCCGGCCAGCGGTGCCGCCACGGCCAGCCCGATCGGCCGCGACGCACGCTTCCCGACCGCGTCACCGTCCCGTACGGCTCGCCACGATGACCTGCACCGCATGCTCCAGTGCGTACGCCGGATCGGCGCCGCCGCCCTTGACCTGCTCATCCGCGTCGGCCACCGCCTGGATGGCCCTCGACAGCCCTTCGGGCCCCCACCCGTTGAGCTGCCGCTTCACGCGATCGACCTTCCACGGCGGCATGCCGAGATGGCTCGCCAGCTGCCCGCCCCGGAGGTTGCGGGGCGCGCTGCCGACCTTGGCCAGCGACCGCAGCCCTCCCGCCAGAGCACTCACCAGCAGCACCGGAGCAACCCCTGTGCCGATTGCCCACCGCAACTGCTCCAGAGCCTCGGCCAGCCGCCCCTCGATCGCCGAGTCGGCCACATTGAAGCCGGTGACCTCGGCCCGTCCCTTGTGATAGCGCGCCACGGCCGCCGCGCTGATCGTCTTGTCCTCGGTGTCGAACATGAGCTGGCTGCACGCCGCCGCCAGCTCCCGCAGATCGTTGCCGACGGCGTCGAGCAACGCCTGCGCGGCGTCCCCGGAAACGCTCCGCCCGGCGCGCTTGAACTCCCCCCTGATGAAGTCCAGCCGCTCCCCCGCCTTGGTGACCTTGTTGATGGTGATCACCGCGGCCTTGGCCTTCTTCACACCATCGACCAGCGCCTTGCCCTTCACGCCGCCGGGATGGACCAGCAGGAGCACGGTGTCTTCGGACGGCTGCTTGGCATAGGTCACGATCTCAGTGATCACGTCCTTCGGCAGGTCCTGCGCCGACCGGATCACCACCACGGACCGGTCGCCGAACAGGGACGGCGAGGTGAGCTGCGTCAGCTCACCGGTCGTCACCTTGCTCCCCGCGAGGTCGTGCACCTCGACGCTCGGATCAACGGCCCGCGCCGCCGCCACGACACCGCTCACCGCCCGCTCGGCCAGCAACTCTTCATCGCCGAGAACCAGGGTCACCGGTGCTGGATCGCTTCCCGCCATGCCTGGCAGCATGCCATGCGCCGCCGGCAACCCGGTACTCGAGCGAAGTGGCCCAAGTACGCAAGAGCCCACACACCCCCGACCCGGGTGACCCAACCGTCTGCGGCAATCCGGCGGAACCCGGACCCACGGCCCTTGGGGCCACGGCCCTTCCCCTCGCCGGATCTGACCACTTCGGCGCCCCCGCGCCACACGACCACGAGCCGCTGTCTAGGGGACCTGGGCCGAAGGCGACCACGGCCTGAAGGGTCGTGGACTGCAGGGGCTACGGTCCGCGGGCGACCACGGCCAATGCCCCATCGCGCTCGATGACCGCAAGATCACCTGACCGGTCCGTGCGGTAGACCGCCGCCCCGAGCCGCCGCAAAAGAGCGAGCGTGGACGGGGCCGGGTGCCCGTAGTCGTTGCCAGCGCCGACACTGATCAGCGCCGCCCGCGCACCGAGCGAGGACAGAAACGCCGGCGACTGCCGGTTGGATCCGTGATGAGGGGTCTTGAGGATGTCGGCCCGTACGCGGAACCGGCGCAGCAGCTCGTCCTGGGCCTCCGTCTCCAGATCGCCGCCGAGCAGTATCGACCCCGGCCGCCAGCGCACGTGGAGCACCACACTCGAGTTGTTGATCATGCTGCCCTCCCCTTGGCCGCGCATCTCTGTCATGGCGGGATCGGGGGCGAGCACGGTCACCTCCGACGGGCCGAACATCCAGCGGCTTCCCGGCACCGCTGCCCATTCAGGTATCCGGCGCCGCGCCAGAGTGGCCGAGACCCGGGCTCCTGACCTGGCTTCGGCCTCCTGCGGGCTGACGACCACGGCGCCGACGCGCCGGTTCCTGAGAACCCCTGGGAGGCCGTCCACGTGGTCGGCGTGCGGGTGGGTGAGGACGAGCAGCGGTACGTCCTCGACACCGACCCTGCGCAGGCACTTGTCCATGGCGACCGGATCGGGCCCGGCGTCGACCACGACGCCCCGCCCCGGGCCGGCCGCGATGACCATGCCGTCTCCCTGCCCGACGTCGCACATCACCATCAGCCACCCCTTGGGCGGCCAGGGCCCGGCGATGGGGCGGATCACCAGGACGGCCGCCAGTGCGGCCCCTGCGATCGTCAACGCCACAGCCCGCCAGGCGCGTCGGCGCAGGATGGGGATGGCGATCGCCACCGTGATCCCGAGCAGGCCCAGCCCCAGGAGGCCGCTGGGCCACGGCAGCGTGGCGAAGGGCAGGTCCACGGCCCAGCCGGCGACCGTGATGATCCAGCCGACGGCGTAGCCGGCCGGGATGACGAGCAGGCTCGCGGCATCGGGCCAGAGGGGCGCTATGAGTGCGGCGCCGAAGCCGAGCAGGGTCGCGGGGGCCACCGCCGGTGCCACGAGCAGGTTGGCGAGCACCGCCACGGGCGTCAGCTGTCCCGACATCAGCACGAGAACGGGTGTCACGGCCACCTGCGCCGCCGCCGGCACGGCCACCGCCTCCGCCATCCAGCGCGGCAGCGCGAACCGGTATCCCTTGTGTGCCGCGTCTCGGCTCTGTCCTGCGGAAACCGATGGGCGACGAGGCTCGCCGCCCATCGGCCCGGCCGCAGCGTCGCCGATCCGCTCGGACGCGCCGTGGCCGCTCGCTTCGTGGCCGCTCGCTTCGTGGCCGCTCACGCCATGGCCGCTCGCTTCGTGGCCGCTCACGCCATGGCCGCTCACGCCATGGCCGCTCGCTTCGTGGCCGCTCACGCCATGGCCGCTCACGCCGCCGGCAGCAGGTCCGGGAGGTGATGCGTTCTCAGCAGGCGACAGCCTGTCGCGCCAGCGTGGGGCGAGGATGAGGATGCCGGCGGTGGCCGCGACCGACAGGGCGAAGCCGTAGGAGCGGGCCAGCTCGGGCGCGAACAGCATCAGCAACAGGACCGTTGCCGACAGGGCCGCCAGGCCGTCCCTGGCGCGGCCTGTGCCCAGGGCGATGGCCGCCACCAAGCCCATGAGAAGGGCTCGCAGCACGCTTGGAGACGGGCGGGCCACCACGGCGAACACGATCATCGCGACGGCGGCGAACCCTGCTCTCATGGGCAGGGAGAGTCCCACCAGGCGGGAGATCGCCAGGGTCGCGCCCGCCACGATGGCCAGGTTGGCGCCGCTGACGGCGTGCAAGTGGTTCATTCCGGTCTCCCTGAGGTCGGACGCCACCTGGGGATCCATGCGGGAGACGTCGCCGACGACCAAGCCCGGGAGGAGTCCTCGCTGATCCGGAGGAAGGGTGTCGGCGGCGGCTCGCAGGCCGGATCGCAGGCTGCCGGCGACCGTCTGGAGGTGTGATGGAGGCGTCAGGACTCGTGGTGGCCCCCGAACCAGGAGGATGGCCGCCACCAGGTCGCCCGGGGTCGGCCTCGCCAGGCGGCCGGTGACTTCCACATGTTGGCTGGGGAGCAAGGAGCTCCAGTCGCGCCCGCTGGCGAAGACGGTGACGGGAACGTTGACGGTTTGTCTGGTTCCGGAGACCTGGATGGTCTCCAGGTCGGCCGGGATCACGTAGCTGTCCTGGTTGAAGTGGCCGCCTCTGGGTGGTCTGCGTTTGGGATCGTCGGTGAGGGCGATCCGGGCGGTGATGGACGAGCCCTTGGCCGCCAGTTCGGCTGCCGGGCCTGACGTAAGGGCCTGGACTCGGAAGGCGACCGACGCCGAGGTCACCGCTGCGCAGATGAGGGTGGCGATGGCGGCGTTGCGCCATGCGCGCATCACGGTCGGCGAGCGAGAAAGCGGCGCAACTGTCCGGCGCTCATCCGATCTGGCGGACGGACGAGTGCGCCACGCTACGGCGCAGGCCGCCAGGGTTGCGGATATCGCCACGACCGCGCCTGTGAACGCGGTGCAGCCGAGGAGGATCAGGGCGCTGCCCCAGGCCGCCAGGGCGGGGAGCGCGAGCGGCCAGGCGTGCGTGCGTGCGTGGGGGTTCGTTGATCGGGCGTCCAGAGGTTCCGCGCCGGACCTGCCGGCGTCCGTGCTCGTCGGTCGGCCGTTCAGGGCGGCATGAGCTGGGCGCGTGCTCGGTTCGGCCATGTCAAACACGGACCTTCGGCTTGATCTCCTCAAACTTCCTCGGGCCGATGCCACTCACCTCGCGTAGCTGCTCCACGCTGCTGAAGCCGCCGTGGCTGTCGCGGAACTCGGTGATGCGCGCGGCGAGGACCTCCCCCACGCCCGGCAGTTGCTCGAGCTGTTCGGTCGTGGCGGAGTTCAGGTCGAGGACGGCGGTGGCCGGATCCATGTCGGGAGAGCCGGGAGCGCCCGAGCCCGCCGTGGCGCCTACCACGATCTGCTCGCCGTCGATCAAACGCCTGGCGAGATTGAGCGGGCCCGTGGAGGCGCCCCGTGCCACGCCTCCGGCCGCTGTCACGGCATCCGCGACGCGGGCACCCGAGGGGAGGAGGTATACGCCTGGTTCGCGGATCTTGCCGGCGACGTGAACGGTCACCTTCGAGGTGGGGGACGGTGTCGCCGGCGAGATGGGCTTGGGGGGCGGTAGCGGCTCGGGCGTGGGTTGGGCTCGCCAGACGAAGAAGGCGGCGACGACGATCGCCAGGGCGCCCACGGCAAGCAGACCGCGAAGGCCCGGTTTGCCGGGATCGAGAGCAGGAGCCTGTGAGGCCAAGGCCGCGCGGAACGCCTGAAAGGAGGGCGGTACGGGGACCGGCCCCACGGCGGGACGAGGGGTTACCGCGATCGGCTCATCCAGATCGTGCGGGCGCGCCGGGATCGGCTCATACGGGTGACGGCGTGGGCGTACGGGGATCGGGTCTTCAGGGTGGTGAGGGGTTGCGGCGGTGGGCCCTTCGCTGGGAAGAGGGTCCTCGATGCGGTTTTCTGGCGCCTGAGCGCCTCCGCCGCCCCTCCGAACGTCCGCCCGCGCCCCGTCACCGCCGGCGCGCCGAGGGAGAAGGCGGCGAGGGCGGCGGCCAGGGTTGATGATCGACCGTAGCCGGGACTCGGCTATGGCACGCTCTGCGGTCGGAACGGAGGTTCGCACGCCAGAGAAGGTAGGGCCCCTGGCGGCCGCTGTAACGGCCCGAGCGGCGTTCTGGGGACAGCCGAGGTAGCGGTTAACGGGGCTGTGGACAGAGGGACCGCAGAGGCGCTTTCAAGGCCGCCGGCACACCCGCACCGCGGCTACAGACCCGGGAGGTCGTGTGGTGTGACGGTCAGGCCGAGCATTCCGGGCCCCACGTGTGCGCCGATCACCGGTCCGACCTCCACCACCCGCAACTCCACCAGTCCGGGCACCCGCTTCGTCAGCCGTTCCGCGAGTGCTTCTGCGCGGGCCTGCGCCGCCAGGTGCTGGACCGCCACCTCCACTGGACCGTCTCCGGCCGACTGGACCGTCAGGTCCTCCAGACGGGCGATGGCACGCGCGGACGTGCGGACCTTCTCGTGCAGCGAGATCTGGCCGTCCACGAGGTGCAGCAATGGCTTGATCATGAGGGCTGAGCCGAACAGGGAGGCCGCGGTGCCGATGCGGCCGCTGCGGCGCAGGTAGTCAAGGGTGTCGACGTAGAAGAACGTCCGGGTGGTCCGGGCGCAGCGGTGGGCCGCGGAGGTCACCTCCTCCAGGGAGGCTCCGGTCGCGGCGGCGCGTGCCGCGGCCAGCACGGGGTAACCGAGGCCCATCGCGATCGAGCGGCTGTCGATCACTTCCACGGGTACGGCGGCGTCGCGTGCGGCCGCCCTGGCGGATTCGACCGTGCCCGACATCTGGCCCGACACGTGGATCGAGACCACCCCTGTGGCACCTGACTCGGCGAGGGAGGAGTAGCAGGCGGCGAAGCTCGCCGGGGAAGGCCGGGAGGTGGTGGCGGAGGCGAGGTCGTCCACGAAGGAGTCCTCGTCGTAGGACTTCCCGCCGACGGCCACCCGTAACGGCACCACAGTGACACCAGGCACACCGGGCAAGTAAGCCGTCGAATCCGTGACAACGGCAATCAAGGGTGGCATGACCCAAGATTAAGTTACTGAACCGGCGTCCCACCCCGCCACACGCGGCGCGGCTTCAGGCCGAAGGACCAGGCGAAGGCGCCCTCGTGGTCGGCGTCCCACTGCACGATGTCGGCCAGGCGGCCCGGCGCCAGGACGCCGCGGTCGGGAGCGCCCAGGACGGTGGCGCCGCCGAGGGTGGCGGCGCGGAGCGCGTCGTTGACGCTCATCCCGAACGCCGACACCGCCATGGCGATCACCAGCGACATCGACGTGATGCCGCAGTAGCCGGGGTTGTGGTCGCTGCCGAGCGCGATCTGCACGCCATGCTTGATCATCTGGCGGACCGGCGGGAGATGGCCGCGCTGGAGGGCCGTGGCGGGGCAGACGACCGCGGGCACGCCGTAGCGGGACATGATCGCGATGTCCTCGTCCGACATGTGGTGCAGGCCGTCGGCGGAGGCGCAGCCGAGCTCGGCGGCCAGCTGGACGGCGCCGCGGCGGCTGAAGAGGCCGGCGTGGATGCGCGGCAGCAGGCCGACGTTGCGGCCGGAGGCGAGGACCCAGCGGGATTCCTCGGTGGTGAAGTGGCCCTCGTCGCAGTAGACGTCGACGCTGTCGGCGCCGGCCGCGGCCGCGTCGGCGCACCAGGCGCCCACGGCCTCGACGTATTCACGCTGGCGGCCGAAGTATTCCGGAGGCACGACGTGCGCCGCGAGGAACGTGACGTGCACGCGCGGCATCATCGGCTCTTTCTCCAGCTCGCGCAGGAGCCGCACATCGGCCAGCTCGCCGTCGCGCGTGAGGTGGTAGCCGGTCTTGGCCTCGACGGTGGTGGTGCCGCTGAGCAGCCAGCCGCGCAGCCGTTCGCGCACGCCGTTGCACAGCGTCCAGGGGTCGGTGCCGCGGGTCACGGTGACGGTCGAGCCCACGCCGCCGCCCGCCGCGGTGATCGAGGCGGCGCTGGAGCCGCCGGTGCGGATGGCCAGCTCGGCGTAGCGGTTGCCGGCGTAGACCGGGTGCGTGTGGGCGTCGATGAGTCCAGGCGTGACGAGTGCGCCGCCGAGGTTTTCGACGTGGTCGACGTCGACGATGTCGTCGACGACCCCGGGCACGCTCTGCGGCAGGTCGGGCGCCCGCCCGACCCACGCGATGCGGTCGTTGTGCACGAGAATGGCCGCGTTGCTCAGGACTTCGTTGCCGGTCCAGAGGCGGCCGATGTTGGTCAGGAGCCGAACGGTCACCGCATCACCGCCCTGCGCGAGCCCCCGCGCGAGCGCCATGCCCAGCGCACGGCCTGTGCCGCGCCCACTGAGTCCGCTCCGGGTCCGGACGACATGGGGGGTCTCCTGCTCTCATCCGCGTCGAGTTGTGCGGTGACCGTATCGCCAGAGTCATGACCCGGCGATTTCAGTTCAGTTACGTTATTTCACATGTCGGGCTGGTGTACAGGGTTATTCGGAAGAAAGACCACACATCCCAACCGTCACCCAGCCCCGCCTCGTTCCCATGGCCCCCGTTGACGACTTCGGCAACAGCAGTCATCATCCGAAACCCAGAACCCACACCCTTAAAAGCCAGACCTACGTTAGGTCTGGCCAATCCTAGCAATACCCGGGGTTCGGGGACCACTGCCGCTTTTGGGTAGCCCTGCACGCTTTGCGGCAAGACCTGCCCAACCGTGCCGTGATGTGCCGCCCGCTCTGCCGACGACATACCCGGGCCGGGCGGCCCCCACCGTACCTCAGCACCGTGGGCCGCCCGGCCCGAATCGCCAAATGACCTTCAGGAGACGCGCTCGACCGGCTTGCCCACCCGTTCCAGCTCCTGGAACAGGCTTGGCAGCACGCGGGCGTGCAGGATAGTGCCGTCCTCGACATGGCCCACGGAGAGCACCTCGCCCTCCTTGTGGGCCCGCGAGATCAGGTCACCCCTGTCGTACGGCACCAGCAGGTGCACCTCGTGGTCCAGCCTGGGCAGCTCGCGCTCGATGAGCGCCATGAGCTCGGGGATCCCCTTGCCCGTCCGCGCCGAGACCACGATGCTGTGGCGTTCACGCCTGGTGATGCGGTCGATCACGTCCTGTTCGGCCGCGTCGGCCTTGTTGACCACGACGATCTCGGGGATGTCCGAGGCGCCCTCGATGTCGGCGAGCACCTCGCGCACCGCCGCCAGTTGCCCCTCGGGGTCGGGGTGCGAGCCGTCGACCACGTGCAGGATCAGGTCGGCGTCGCCGACCTCCTCCAGCGTGGAGCGGAACGCCTCGACCAGCTGGTGCGGCAGGTGGCGCACGAAGCCGACGGTGTCGGCGATCGTGAACAGCCTGCCCTCCGCCGTGCGCGCCCGGCGCACGGTCGGATCGAGGGTGGCGAACAGCGCGTCCTCCACCAGCACGCCGGCACCGGTGATGCGGTTGAGCAGCGAGGACTTGCCCGCGTTGGTGTAGCCCGCGATGGCCACGGCCGGGACCTCGCGCTTCTGGCGCCGGTAACGCATGGTCTCGCGCGAGGTGGACATGCCGCCGATCTGGCGGCGCAGTTTCGCCATCCGCTCGCGGATGCGCCGGCGGTCCAGCTCGATCTTGGTCTCACCGGGGCCGCGGCCGCCGATGCCGACGCCGCCGGCCGCGCGGCCGCCGACCTGCCGGGACAGGTTGCCGCCCCAGCCTCGCAGGCGGGGCAGCAGGTATTGCAGCTGCGCGAGCTCGACCTGGGCCTTGCCCTCGCGGCTCTTGGCGTGCTGGGCGAAGATGTCGAGGATCAGCGCCGTACGGTCGATCACCTTGACCTTCACCGTGTCCTCGAGCTGGCGGAGCTGACCGGGGGTCAGCTCACCGTCGCAGATCACGGTGTCGGCGCCGCTGGACTCGACCACGTCGCGCAGCTCGAGCGCCTTGCCCGAGCCGATGTACGTCGCCGGGTCAGGCTTCTGACGGCGCTGGATGAGGCCGTCGAGCACCTGCGAGCCGGCGGTCTCCGCCAGGAGCTTGAGCTCCAGCAGGGAGTTTTCGGCGTCCTCCGCGGTGCCGTTGGTCCAGACGCCGACGAGGACGACCCGCTCGAGCCGCAGCTGCCGGTATTCGACCTCGGATACATCCTGGAGCTCGGTGGAGAGGCCCGCCACGCGGCGCAGCGCCTGGCGCTCCTCCAGGTCCATCTCGCCGTTCTCGAAGCCGTTGTCGAACTCATCGGGCGCGGTGTATTCGTGCATTCGTGTCATCTCTAATAGGGAACGTCTGGACACCTCGGTGTCTTCCCACGATGGTGGCATGACATCCCCGGCGTGAGCACATGGTTATCCGGGCAACACGCTGACGTCGCCGGAACCCGCGGTCAGCGAGATCTTGCGCGGGGACGAGTCGTCTCTCTTGACCTTGACGTTCGCGTCGCCGGATCCCGTGTCGGTCGACACGTCATAGCCCTCGTCGGGGACGTTGAGCGTGATGTCTCCCGACCCGACCTCCACCTTCGCGCTGTCGGGCGCGGCGGTGTACTTCAGCTCGATGTTCCCCGACCCGCCCTCGGCGACCACCCTCTTGCCCGCCAGACCCGAGGCGTCCACGTCGCCGGAGCCGACGAACACCTCGAGGTCACCGGTCAGGCCTCTGAGCGTGAGGTTGCCCGAGCCGCTGTCGAGGTCGACGGGCAGCCCCTTGGGGATCTCGACCTTGTAGTCGACGCTGCACCTGCCCCAGTTCGCCGGGCAGTCGTAGGTCACGAACAGCACGCCGCCCTCGACCTTGTGCTGGGCCTTGGGCTTGTCGTCGCCGCTCCAGCGGTGGGTCTCCACAACCCGGATGGCCGTGCCGTCGGTCTCCGTGACGACGGCGTCACCCGAGTGGCTGTCCAGCTGAAGCTTGGTGACCTTGTCCGTCACCTGGTAGGACGCCGTGTCCTGATTCGTGGGGCCGGCGATGCTCGCGAGCCCGCATCCCGTCAGCAGCACTGCGGAGGCCAGCAGTCCGCCCGCGATCGCAATCGTCTTCATGCCCGGAATCCTTTCGTGGCGCGGCCCCGGCCACATCGGGGATGCCCCCGAAGACCCCCGGGGGGAACCCCCGCCTTTGACCCGGGAAGCACCATGGGAGTAGCTTCACTTCCACAATCCAGAAGTGACTTTCCATAGAATGGAAAACGAGCAGAAAGAGGTCCCATGGAGATCACCGGCCCGATGCTCGACCGGTTCGACGAGATCCTCACGCCGGAGGCGCTCGATTTCGTGGCGGCTCTCCAACGGGAGTTCGGCGCCAGACGGCTGGAGCTGCTGGAAGCCCGGCAGGCGCGGCAGGCGGAGCTGTCGGCGGGCGGCATGCTCGACTTCCTGCCCGAGACCAAGGAGATCAGGGAGGGCGCCTGGCAGGTCGCGCCCCCGGCGCCCGGTCTGGAGGACCGGCGCGTCGAGATCACCGGGCCCGTCGACAAGAAGATGACCATCAACGCGCTCAACTCCGGCGCCAAGGTGTGGCTCGCCGACTTCGAGGACGCCAACTCCCCGCTCTGGGAGAACTGCGTGGCCGGCCACCTCAACCTCCGCGACGCGCTCGACCGCACGATCGACTTCGAGACCGGCGGCAAGGCGTACGCGCTCAAGCCCGACGACGAGCTGGCCACGGTCGTGGTGCGGCCGCGCGGCTGGCACCTGGACGAGAAGCACGCCACCGTGGACGGGCAGCCGGTGTCGGGGTCGCTGTTCGACTTCGGGCTCTACTTCTTCCACTGCGCCCAGCGGCAGATCGACAAGGGCAAGGGCCCGTACCTCTACCTGCCCAAGATCGAGTCGCACCTGGAGGCGCGGCTCTGGAACGACGTGTTCATCCGGGCGCAGGAGCTGCTCGGCATCCCGCACGGCACGATCAGGGCAACCGTGCTCATCGAGACCTACCCGGCCGCGTTCGAGATGGAGGAGATCCTCTATGAGCTGCGCGACCACTCGGCCGGGCTCAACGCGGGCCGCTGGGACTACCTGTTCAGCGTGATCAAGAAGTTCCGCACCAGGGGCCGGGAGTTCCTGCTGCCCGAGCGGAACGCGGTCACGATGACGGCGCCCTTCATGCGCGCGTACACCGAGCTGCTGGTGCGCACCTGCCACAAGCGCGGCGCGCACGCCATCGGCGGGATGGCGGCGTTCATCCCCTCGCGCCGCGACCCCGAGGTGAACGCCGTGGCGCTGGAGAAGGTGCGGGCGGACAAGACGCGCGAGTCGGGCGATGGGTTCGACGGGTCGTGGGTGGCGCACCCGGACCTGGTGCCGATCTGCCGCGAGGTGTTCGACGGGGTGCTGGGCTCGCGGCCCAACCAGCTCGACCGGCTGCGCGAGGACGTCAACGTGTCGGCCGCCGACCTGCTGGCGGTCTCCGAGACGCCCGGCGAGATCACCGAGGCGGGGTTGCGCAACAACGTGGACGTGGCGCTGCGTTACCTGGCGGCCTGGATGGGCGGGCTGGGCGCGGTGGCGATCCACAACCTCATGGAGGACGCGGCCACGGCCGAGATCTCGCGTTCGCAGATCTGGCAGTGGATCCACAACGACATCACGCTCGCCGACACGGGCGCGCAGGTGACGAAGGACCTGGTCCAGCGGATCATCCTGGAGGAGATCGCCAAGATCGCCACGGAGCCTGGATACGACGCGAAGCTGTACGACCAGGCCACCGCGCTGTTCGCCGAGGTGGCGCTGGACGACGACTTCGCCGAGTTCCTGACTCTTCCGGCCTACGCGCGAATGGCGTGAATAATCAGAATCGGAGGTGATCGAGTGCTGGACACGCTGGTGGCGGCGCTGCGTTCGCTGCTGCCCCAAGACTCGGTGATCACCGATCCGGTACGCCTGCGCACCTACGAGTGCGACGGGCTCACGTACCACCGGGCGACCCCCGGCGTGGTCGTGCTGCCGAGCACGGCCGAGCAGGTCGCCCGGGTGGTACGCCTGTGCAACGACTTCGGCGTGCCCTTCGTGGCGAGGGGCTCGGGCACGGGCCTTTCGGGCGGCGCGCTGCCCCGCGAGGACGGCGTGCTCATCGTCACCTCGAAGATGCGCGCGATCCTGGAGATCGACCTGGCCGCCCGCAGGGCGGTGGTGGAGCCGGGCGTCACCAACCTCGCCATCACGGAGGCCGTTCGCGACCGGGGCTACTACTACGCGCCCGACCCCTCCAGCCAGCAGATCTGCTCGATCGGCGGCAACGTGGCGGAGAACTCCGGCGGCGCCCACTGCCTGAAGTACGGCTTCACCGTCAACCACGTCGAGGCCTGCGAGATCGTCACCCCGGACGGCGACCTGGTCACGCTGGACCGCATGGACCCCGGCTACGACCTGCTGGGCGCGTTCATCGGCTCGGAGGGCACGCTCGGCATCGCCACGAAGATCACGGTACGGCTCAGCCGCGCGCCGGAGGCCGTGACCACGGTGCTGGCCGCGTTCGAGAGCATCGAGCAGGGCGGCCAGGCCGTGTCGGCGATCATCGCCGCGGGCATCGTGCCGGCCGCGATCGAGATGATGGACGCGCTGTCCGTCGCGGCGGCCGAGGCCGCGGTGGCCTGCCGCTACCCCGAGGGCGCCGGGGCCGTGCTGATCGTCGAGCTGGACGGGCCGGAGGCGGAGGTCGAGCGGCAGTTCGCGCAGCTCAGGGAGATCTGCTCGGAGGCGTTCGAGCTGCGCGTGGCGGCCGGTCCGGCCGAGCGGGCGGCGATCTGGAAGGGCCGCAAGTCGGCGTTCGCGGCAGTGGGCCGGATCAGCCCGGCGTACATCGTGCAGGACGGCGTGGTGCCGCGCACGTCCCTGCCGAGCGTGCTGGCCGCCATCGACCGGCTGTCGGCAGAGCACGGGATCAGGGTGGCCAACGTCTTCCACGCCGGCGACGGCAACCTGCACCCGCTGGTGCTGTTCGACGACGCGGAGCCGGGGGCGGGCGAGCGGGCCGAGGTGGTTTCCGGCGCGATCCTGGACCTGTGCATCGAGCACGGCGGCTCGATCACCGGCGAGCACGGCGTGGGTGTGGACAAGAGCCGCTACATGCCGCGGATGTTCAGCGACGCCGACCTGGACACGATGCAACTGGTCAGGTGCGCGTTCGACCCCCGAGGACTGTCGAACCCGGGCAAGGTGTTCCCCACCCCGCGGCTGTGCGGCGAGGTGCCGGGCGTGCGGAAGGGTGTTCATCCGCTGGTGGAGTCCGGGAGGGCAGAGCAATTTTGATCGCGGGGGTGACGGTCAGGGAGGCGGACGCGGACGACGCCGTCGGCGGCGTGCGCCCGCGCTGGGTGGCGCTGCCCGAGACGGTCGAGGAGATCGCGGCCGTGCTGCGGGACTGCGCCGAGCGGGACCTGGTGGTGGTCCCGGCCGGCGGCGGTACGAAGCTGCACTGGGGCAGCCCGCCCGAGCGGTGTGACGTGCTGCTCGACATGTGCTGCCTGAACGAGATCCTGGAGCACGCGGCCGGCGATCTCGTGGTGCGCGCGCAGGCCGGGGTGACGATGGACGCGCTGGCGGCCGCGCTCGCGCAGAAGGGGCAGGAGCTGGTGCTCGACGTGCCGTTCGCCGAGGACACGACGGTCGGCGGCACGCTGGCCACCGCGACCGCGGGCCCGCGCGCGTTCCGCTACGGCACCGCTCGCGACCTGCTCATCGGCATCACGGTCGTGCTGCCCGACGGGACGATCGCGCGCTCGGGCGGCAAGGTCGTCAAGAACGTCGCCGGCTACGACCTCGGCAAGCTCTTCACCGGCTCGTACGGCACGCTCGGCGTCATCGCGGAGGCCACGTTCCGCCTCCATCCGCTGCCCGCCGGCCGCCGCTGGATCACGGCCGAGGTCGGCCGCGGCGAGGTGGCGGCGGTCGCCGCGGCGCTGGCGGCCTCGCAGGCCGAGCCGAGCGCCGCCGAGGTGGACTGGCCGGATCCGGGCGGGCCGCTGACCCTGGCCGTCCTGGTCGAGGGCGCGGCCGCGGAGGCTCGGGCCGAGGAGCTGCGCACGCTGGTCGGCACGGGCTCCGTGACCGACGCCGCGCCGCCGTGGTGGGGGCTGATCTCGGGGGACGAGGTGCTGGTGGAGGTGCGGTTCCCGGCCACCGGCACGGGGGCGGTGCTGGACGCGGCGGCCGGGACCGGGCTGGCGCTTCGGGGATCGGTGTTGTCCGGGCGGGTGCTGCTGGGGTCGTGGGGCGCGACCGGGGAGCAGGAGCTGGCCGAGACCGTGACCCGGCTGCGGAGGCAGGTTGAGGCGGCCGGCGGGCGCGTGAACGTGCTGGCCGCGCCGTACGCGAGCGTCGACCGGTGGGGGCAGATCAGCGGGCTGCCGCTGATGCGCCGGGTCAAGGAGCAGTTCGATCCCGGGCGCAGGATGTCTCCCGGCCGATTCGTGGGAGGGATCTGACTGACATGGATCCGAAGCTGATCAACGACTGTGTGCATTGCGGGTTCTGTCTGCCGACGTGCCCGACTTACGTGTTGTGGGGCGAGGAGATGGACTCGCCGCGCGGGCGCATCCACCTGATGAGCCAGCACGTCGAGGGCACGCCGATCACGCCGGAGATGGCGGGGCACTTCGACGCCTGCCTGGGGTGCATGGCGTGTGTGACCGCCTGCCCGTCGGGCGTCAAGTACGACCGGCTGATCGAGCAGACCAGGGTCGAGGTGGAGCGGGAGCACGTGCGCGAGCCGCAGGAGCGGGCTGTGCGCGGCATCGTGTTCAGCCTGTTCCCCTACCCGCGCCGGCTGCGGCTGCTCCGGCCGACGCTGGGGCTGGCCGCGCGGATGGCGGCGTTCCTCACCCGCGTCAACCCGAGCCTCGGCGCCATGGCCGGGCTCGCGCCCCGCGTGGAGCGGCGGCAGCCGCTGCCGCGCGTGGTCCGGGCAAGGGGAGAGCGCCGGGCCGTGGTCGGCATGCTCACCGGCTGCGTGCAACGCGAGTTCTTCCCCCAGGTGAACGCCGCCACCGCGCGGGTGCTCGCGCTGGAGGGCTGCGACGTGATCATCCCGCCCGGGCAGGGCTGCTGCGGCGCGCTCAGCGTGCACTCCGGGCGCGGCGATCAGGCCAGGAGGCTGGCGCGGCGCACGGTCAGGACGTTCGAGCGGGCCGGGGTCGACACCGTCGTGGTGAACGCGGCCGGCTGCGGCTCCTCCATGAAGGAGTACGCCGAGTTGCTGGGGCGCGAGCCGGGGTTCAAGGTGCGTGACCTGTCGGAGTTCCTGGTCGAGCTGGGACCCGTGGCCAAGCGGCACCCGCTGCCGCTGACCGTCGCCTACCACGACGCCTGCCACCTGGCCCACGCCCAGGGCGTGCGCGCAGAGCCGCGCGAGCTGCTGAGCGGCATCCCGAACCTGGAGCTGCGGGAGATCCCCGAGTCGGCGATCTGCTGCGGCTCGGCGGGGACGTACAACATCTTCCAGCCGCGGGCCGCCCGCGACCTGGGCGACAGGAAGGCCGGCGCGGTGCGCACGACGGGCGCGGAGCTGCTGGTGTCCGCCAACCCGGGCTGCACCATGCAGATCGCCGCCGCCATGCGGCGGGCCGGCGCGGAGATCAGGGTCGCGCACACCGCCGAGGTGCTGGACGCCTCGCTGCGCGGGGTGAGCTTGTGAGGGAGCGAAGCGAGCGGACCGTTGGACGCGGCGGCGTGCTCACAGGACCGGCGAAGGAGGGCCCGTGAGTGTCCAGTCGGTCGAGCGGGCTCTCGACGTGCTGGAAGCGCTGGCAGAGCACGGTGGCCAGGCCGGCTTGTCGGAGATCGCGGCCAGGACCGGGCTGCCGTACGGCACCATCCACCGGCTGCTGCAGACCCTCCTGTCGCGCGGGTACGTGCGTCAGGAGTCCGACCGGCGCTACGCCCTGGGCGGCGGCCTGGTCCGCCTCGGCGGCATCGCGGAGAGCATGGTCGGCGTGTGGGCCCAGCCGTACCTGGCGAAGATGGTCGAGCTGTCAGGCGAGACCGCGAACCTGGCCGTGCTCGAAGGGGACTTCGTCGTCTACGTGGCGCAGGTGCCCTCGCCGCGCCGGCTGCGGATGTTCGCCGAGGTCGGCCGGCGGGTGTTGCCGCACAGCACGGCCGTGGGCAAGGTACTGCTGGCCGACCGGCAGGCCGCCGACGCCGTCACCGTGTTCGAGCGGACCGGCATGCCGCGCCGCACCCCGAACACGATCACCGACGTCAATGCCATGCTCGCCGAGCTCGACCTGGTCAGGTCCCGCGGGTACGCCATGGACCTCGGCGAGGAGGAGCTCGGCGTGCACTGCCTGGCCGTGCCCGTGTGGGACGGCGGGCGGGTGGTGGCCGCGATGTCGGTGTCGGGGCCTGCCGAACGCATCGACGGGCACGGCCGCGACGAACTGGCGGAGGGCCTGCGCAAGATCGCCCTGGACTTCGGCAACGAACTCAGCCCTCGGCCATGACGTCGCGCTGAGCAACGGCGCGACGGTCCCGTCGGCGGCCGGGCCTCGCATGATCGAGGAGGCGAGCCGGCCGATCGGCTATTACCTTTGGGGCATGTGTAGAAGCATCAAGACCCTGCGGCCGCCGTTCACCGAGAGTGTGACCCCGGAGGACGTGCGGGCGGCGGCGCTCCAGTACGTCAGGAAGATCTCCGGGTTCCGGGCGCCGGCCCCGCACAACGCCGAGGCCTTCGACCGGGCGGTCGAGGAGATCACCCGGGCGTCGGAGGAGCTGCTGGCGGCGCTCCAAGTTCGCGGATCTCGTTGACAGGGGCTCCCGGCGGGGGACGATGTAATCCCTGACGATTCCCCCAGGAGCTGCCATGATCAGCGGGTTGTACGAGGGGCAGGACGGCGACTCGCGGCTGGCGCTCCGCGTCGACGTCGACGGGACCAGGCCCACCGGGCGGGTGAGCGGCGACCTGTTCGCCGTGGCGGGTGCGACGATCTCGTACGTCGGCTCGTTCGTGGTGAACTCCCCCGCCGTGCACGCCGAGGGCGCCGAAGCCCGTATCGACGGACGCGGGGTGTTCACGTTCGACACGCCTGACAAGGACGTGAGCGTCACGATCACCGATGGGTCGGGGACGGCGGCGCTGGCGGGGCGTACGTACGGGCTGTCGTTCTCCTCGCCGTACTTCCGGCGGGTGCTGCTGGAGCAGGACTCGGTGACGGGCACGGTGCCGTTCGTGTCGTACGGCACGGGCACGCTGCCCGGCCCGAGCGGGTCGCCCGCCAGGGAGCTGAGCGTGGGCGCCGCCTACGCGGAGGCGGGCATCGAGCTGACCCTGGCGCAGCCGGGGGTGATCCCGGTGGACGGGTCGGGGGCCGACCTGGCATGGAACGACGCCGAGCTGCACCACGCGATGTCGCAGCAATTCAGCATGTTCGGGGATGCGCCGGCCTGGCGGTTATGGCTGCTGGTGGCCAGCAAGCACACGGGCGGCTATCGGGGCATCATGTTCGACTACAACGACGCCCACCAGCGGCAGGGGGCGGCGGTCTTCTACGACGCGATCAAGGGGGACTCGCCGCAGGCGCAACGCGCGCAGCTACGGACGTATGTGCACGAGTTAGGGCACGCCTTCAACCTGCTCCACTCCTGGCAGAAGAACCTCGCCAACCCGCCACAACCCCTCGGGCCCGAGGGCGGCTTCGGGGATCTGTCCTGGATGAACTACGTACAGAACTACCGCCCCGGTGGGGAACAGGGCTATTGGGCGGCCTTCCCCTTCCAATTCACGGATCCGGAGCTGGTGCACCTGCGTCACGGCTTCTTCCGCGACGTCGCCATGGGCGCGAACGCGTTCGGCACCGGCGCGGCCGAGATCGCGCCCTTCGAGCAGCCGGTCGAGGACCACTCGGGGCTGCGGCTGGAGCTGCGCGCCAAGGAGTCGTTCGAGCTGGGTGAGCCGGTCGTGGTCGAGCTCAAGCTCTCCTGCGCCGGCGAGCCCCGCGTCACCCACGGCCACCTGCATCCCGACACCGAGTTCACGCAGGTGTCGATCACGCAGCCGGGCGGCAGGACCGTGCTGTACCGGCCGATGATGCGGCACTGCGTGGACACCTCGCCGGACATCCGGCTGGACGAGGGCAACCCGGCGATGTACCGCAGCGCGTACATCGGGCACGGCCGCGACGGCCACTACTTCCAGCAGCCCGGCGAATACCAGGTCCGCGCCCAGTACATCGCCGCCGACGGCTCCCGCATCGTCTCCCCCGCCTGCCTGGTCAGGGTGCGCTTCCCGGTCAGCCACGACGACCACCAGGTGGCCGAGCTGATGCTGGGCGAGGAGCAGGGCAAGCTGTTCTCGCTGCTCGGCTCGGACTCGCCGGCGCTGCGGTCGGGCAACCTGGCGCTGGACGAGGTGATCGACAGGTACGGCGACCACCGCCTGGCAACGTACGCCCGCATGGTGAAGGGGCTGAACGCCGAGCGCGAGTTCAAGGCGCTGACCACGGGCAAGCGGCTGCGGATCCGCCCGCCGGATCCCAAGCAGGGCATCGAGCACCTCACCCGGGTCGCGCAGGAGGCCACGATCGACAACATCACCCTCAACATGGTGCTGCGCCGGCTGGCCAGGGCCCAGGCCAGGCAGGGTGACCTGGCGCGGGCGAACGCGGTGATGGACAAGATGGTCACCCTGTTCGAGGCCAAGGGCGTCAACCCGATCATCATGGGGCAGATCAGGCGGCAGGCCGAGCTGACGAAGGCGGCGCTGAGCGCGGAGGCGTGAGCGCCGCGATCGTCACCCCGCGACGGGCTGTCCGCCCGTGCAGGTGATCGTCAGCTCGACGTCATCGCCCTCCTGCGGCTCGAACTCGACCGTGACCTCGTCGGACGGGCCCGGCTCGACGTCGTCCACGGAGTAGCCCTGGGCCGGGCTCCACGAGCGCAGCGTGACCTCGTCGCCCGCGCAGGAGGCGATCACGGTGCCGCCGGGGCTGCGGATCAGCTTGCCCTGCTGGGCCTGCGCGGGCGCGCCGGACGCTGCGGCGACGGGGCGCGCGGTGGCGGTGGACAGGGCCGCCTGGACGTCCTCCTGGCTGAGCACGCGGGTGGAGGTTCCGGTGACGCCGGTGCCGACCAGGCCGAGCACCGCAACGGACGCTCCGGTCGCGGCGACGGCGGTGGCGGCCCAGGCCAGCACGAATCTCTTCATCGCCCCAGCTTTCCCCATGTCGTGCTAAGGCGGGGTTAACGAGACGCTAAGGCGGCCCAAGGTATGGTCACCGAAGGTCTACGTTCATGTATATGGCGGACATCCTGCTCATCGAGGACGACGTGGCGATCCGCACGGCGCTCAGCCGGGGGCTGCGGGACCTGGGCCATGCGGTCTCCTCCTCCCCCACCGCGCTGGACGGGCTGCGGCTGGCCGTGCAGGACCGGCCTGACCTGATCGTGCTCGACCTGGGGCTGCCCGACCTCGACGGGGTGGAGCTGCTGCGGATGTTGCGCGCGGTCAGCCAGGTGCCGGTCATCGTGGCGACCGCGCGTGACGGGGACGCCGAGATGGTGCCCGTGCTGGACGCGGGGGCCGACGACTACGTGGTCAAGCCGTACAGCGCGGCGCAGCTGGACGCCCGGGTCAGAGCCGTGCTGCGGCGGTCGGGCGGGACGGCGCCGGAGCCGCTGGCGGTGGGGGCGCTGCGGGTGGATCCGCGGGCGCGTACCGCCACGCTGGACGGCGCGGCGCTGGATCTGACGCCGCGCGAGTTCGACGTGCTGCACTATCTCGCCGCCCGGCCGGGCGAGGTGGTGACGAAACGGGAGCTGCTGACCGAGGTGTGGCAACTGCCGTACGGGGGCGCGGACAAGACGGTGGACGTGCATCTGTCGTGGCTGCGCAGGAAGCTCGGCGAGACCGCCGCCGAGCCCCGCTACCTGCACACGGTGCGCGGCGTCGGGGTCAAACTGGTCGAGCCGTCATGAGGCGGCGCGTGGTCTTTTCCGCGGGGGCGTCATGAGGCGGTGGCTGGCGCTGCTGGTGGCGGCGACGACGTCACTGGTGCTGATCGCGTTGCTGGTGCCGATGGCGTTGCTGATCAGGGCCGTGGCCGAGAACGGCGCGATGAGCCGGGCCACGGCCGCGGCCGAGTCCGTGGCGGTCGCGGTCGGCACGCCCGATCTGGCGCTGGCGGTGGAGCAGGTGTCGCGGCCGGTGACGGTGTTCCTGCCCGACGGGCGTACGGTGGGCGCGCCGGCCGCTCGATCGGACGCGGTGCGCCTGGCCGCGACGGGACGCAGCGTGACCGCCTCCGCGGCCGAGGGCAGGGAGGTGCTGGTCTCGGCGCAGTCGCCCGAGGGCACGGCCGTGATCAGGGTGTTCGTGCCGGACGCCGAGCTGACGCGGGGCGTGCGCGAGGCATGGGCGGCGCTGACCGTGCTCGGGCTCGTGCTGGTCGTGCTGGGGATCGTGCTGGCCGACCGGCTGGCGCTGGCCGTGACGCGACCGGTGGACGGGCTGGCGCGGGTCTCGCACCGGCTGGCCGGAGGCGATCTGACGGCGCGGGCGGAGCCTGGCGGGCCTCCCGAGGTGCGTTCGGTGGCGCTCGCGCTCAATCATCTGGCCGGGCGGATCGACGAGCTGCTGGCGGCCGAGCGGGAGTCGGTGGCCGATCTGTCGCACCGGCTGCGTACCCCGCTGACGGGGCTCCGGCTGGACGCCGAGTCGCTGCGCGACCCGGAGGAGGCGTCGCGGGTGCAGGCCCGGGTGGACGCACTGGAGCGGGCGGTGAGCACGGTCATCACGGAGGCGCGGCGGCGTACGGCCGGGCGCGCGTCGTGCGACGCCGCCGCGGTGGTGCGCGAGCGCGTGCGGTTCTG
The DNA here is from genome assembly GCF_044465905.1 of Nonomuraea sp. NPDC049480. Classification (NCBI taxonomy): domain Bacteria; kingdom Bacillati; phylum Actinomycetota; class Actinomycetes; order Streptosporangiales; family Streptosporangiaceae; genus Nonomuraea; species Nonomuraea sp. NPDC049480. The sequence goes on along the minus strand of NZ_JBITMD010000027.1, from coordinate 87,499 downwards.
GTCGGTGCTGGCCGAGGACCAGGGGCGGGAGGTGACGGTCTCCCTGCCGGACGGCGCGCTGCCGGTGGCCGTGGGGGCCGACGAGCTGGCGGCGTGCGTGGACGCGCTGCTGGGCAACGTCTTCGCGCACACGCCCGAAGGGGCCGCGATGTCCGTACGGCTCGCGCCGCATCCCTCCGGGGCGCTGCTGGCGGTCGAGGACGCCGGGCCGGGGTTCGATCCGGCGCTGCTGGAGCGCGGGAACAGCGGGGGCGGCTCGACCGGGCTCGGGCTCGACATCGCCCGGCGTACGGCCGAGTCGTCCGGCGGCCGGCTGACCGTTTCGTCGCCTCCGGAGGGCGGCGCACGCGTTGAAGTGCTCTTAACGGCCGCTTAGCGCGCGGTTATCGAAGATCGCGATTTCGTGGGGTCATGCGAATCACGAAGAAGCTCATCGTTGTCGGTACCGGAGTCGTCGTGCTGGTCACGGGCGGGAGCGTCGCGGCCCTCGCCGCCACCACCGCCCCGAAGGTCACGGCCGAGAAGGCCATCGAGATCGCGCACAAGGCGGTGCCCGGGTCCTGGGTCAGCGAGCTGGACTACGACCGGCGCGGGACGCGGCCGGACGCGTGGGAGCTCGAGCTGACCAAGGGATCCCGGCTGTACGAGGTGGACGTCGACGCGGCCACCGGCAAGGTCCTCGAGCACCAGGCGAAGCAGTCGGACGGTGATGATGACGACGACTGATCCGGTTGCCGGGCCCGCCGCCCTCATCGGGTGGCGGGCCTGCTCGTCGTCCGGCCATCTGTCCGGCAGCGCCTCGGCGTCGCCGAGGCGGATTGTTGTCGCGGCGGTCGAGCGGGAAAGCCGCTTCCCCGTCATCTCATGAGGCGGTGCAGGAAGCTGTAGCAGGGCTCCCGGCGGAAGTCGTGGAAGGTGGCGCAGGGGTCAGTGACGCCGGCCGGCAGGGATGGGGGGCGGCGCTCCGGGCCCGGTCGTTGCCGGGGAGGTGGCTGCGGGGTGGGCGATCCCACGCGGCGGGGAGCCTCTGACCGCCGCGGCCGGGGGTGGGGCCGGGATCGGGACTTGGGGTGGGACTTGGGCTGGGACTCGGGCCGGGGCGGGGACGTCCGCGACGCGACCGGCGACATCACGGGTCCCGGGGTGGGCGACGGGACCGCTACGCCTTGAGGAGGCACGGACTGGATCCAGTCATGGAACGTTCCATGATTGGTGATCAATGCCATCGGGGAGAGCGGCGAAGTAGCCGACGGTGAATTCGATCTTACGGAAAGCTCCCTTTCCTCATCGAATTCCGGGGTGGCTCGAGTAAACGCAAGGAATATTCCGAGTACCGCGGTGACGAGCACCCCGCCTGCTCCGGCCACGGATGTGAGGCGCCCCCGACCACCTGCGGAAACTGATCTAAGAGGGGACATGTCGTGATTCCTTTGTGATTGGTGTGCGAGCATTCGTCTGTTGCGGCTAGTGTGGTCCATCACCCGCGGAAGCCGGCGAGCTTTCCCCGATACGACCGCAGGGAGCTGTAGCACCATGCAAGATCCGACCGAGCCGGATCGTCACGAGGTCCTCTCCGGCCCCGGGGATGTCCGCGTGGCCGAGAGGAACACCGGGCGGAGCGACAAACCGCCGAAGAACAAGAAGACCCTCGCCATCGCCGCGGGGGTGCTCGTCGCCGTTCTCGCGGCGGGCGGCGCCGGCTACCTCCTGGCGGCGAACCCCTCTGACCCCGCCACGCAGCAGGGCGGCCGGCCCGCGCCCTCCCAGAGCGCCGGCGGCGACGAGACCTCGCAGGACGACGACGCCACCGTGGGCGACGTCACCACCGACGCCCCCGAGAACGGCCTGCCCGACGACGGCAACGTGGGCGACACCTCCACCGACACGGGCGCTGACGGCGACCCCGCCGACTCGGGCTCGACGGGCTCCGACCCCGCCACAGGCTCCGACCTCGCCACGGGGACCGATTCTTCGCGCGGCACGGCCCAGACCGGCAACGGCAAGACGCCCGCGACGTCCTCCCCCACCGAGCAGCCCCAGGCACCGGAGGGCGACAGTCCGGCGGACGGCCCCGCGGGCGAGGTCTCCGGCCAGTGCGCCGCGAGCGGCTGCTGACCACCCGGAAGCCGGCGCGCCGGGGAAAGCGCCCGAGGACAGTGCCACGCAAGCGCCCGGCGGGTCCCTGACGAGTGCCCCGGCGCCGGCGGCCGAGCCGGGTGAAGTGGCTTGCCGTTAATAGGCCGTACTGGACCTTCGGCAAGGGCCACTCCGCTTCTTAGGGTCGTGGCATGACGACGACTGACAAGGTGTCCGTGCTGCGGGCGCTGCACGTGCCCGGCAGCCCTCTGGTCCTGCCCAACGTCTGGGACGCCGCCTCCGCGCGGGCCGTGCAGGACGCAGGCTTCCCCGTGGTGGCCACCGGCAGCGCCGGCGTCTCGCGGGTGCTCGGGTACGAGGACGGCGAGGGCACACCCGCCGGCGAGATGCTGGCCGCCGTCGCCCGCATCGTCAGGGCCGTGAGCGTGCCCGTCACCGCCGACGTCGAGCGCGGCTACGGGCTCAAACCCGCCGAGCTGGCCGAGCGGCTCGCCGCGACCGGCGCGGCCGGGTGCAATCTGGAGGACACCGATCCGGCCACCGGCGAGCTGGTGGACCCGGGAGCCCAGGCGGAGTTCCTGGCCGAGGTGCGGGCGGCCGCCGGACAGGACCTGGTGATCAACGCGCGCGTCGACGTCTACCTCCACGGCCGCACGTCCAGGCAGGAGGCGGTCGAGCGCGGGCGGCGGTACCTGGAGGCGGGGGCCGACTGCGTGTACCCGATCGGGCTCGGCGACGAGGCCGAGATCCAGGCTCTGGCGGCGGAGCTGGAAGGACCGGTCAACATCCTCTTCAGGCCGGGCACGCCGTCGCTCGGGCGGCTGGCCCAGCTGGGTGTGGCCAGGATCAGCTTCGGCGGCGGCCTGCAGCAGGCGGCCCACGCCTACGCCCAGGGCCTGTTCGCGAAGGTCAGGAAGGGGCACAGCCCGTACTGACGGCGGGGCCACGTACGCTTGCGCTCGTGCTTGCCGCCGCGGCCGTCTGCCCGCATACCCCGCTGATCGTGACCGAGCTGCCCGACCTGCGTTCCGCCTGCCAGACGGCGATCGCCGGGCTGCTCGCGAGCGGCCCCGACGCCCTGATCGTGGTGGGCGGGGCCGAGTCCACGGCTACGTACGGCGGCGACGCGGCCGGCACCCTGCGCCCGTGGGGCATGGACGTCACGGCCGGCCTCGGCGAGCCGGTGCTGCCGCTCTCCCTGACCGTCGGCCGCCGCCTCCTCGGCGACCGCGTCCCCGACGCCCTCCAGTCCGTGGCCTTCGACGCCACGCCCGACGAGTGCCGCTCGGTCGGTGTCAAGCTGGCGGAGGCCGGGGAGCGGGTGGCGCTGCTGGTCATGGCCGACGGCTCCGCCTGCCTCACGCCCAGGGCCCCCGGCAGGTACGACGCCGCCGCGCAGCCGTACGACGACCTGATCGCGCACGCCCTCGCCGCCGCCGACACCGCCGCCCTGGCCGGGCTGGGCCCCGCGGAGGCGGACCGGCTGTGGGCCGGCGGGCGGGCCGCCCTGCAGGTGCTGGCCGGCGCCGCCGGGACCGGGGCGTACCAGGGCCGCCTGCTGATGCGGGCGGCCCCCTACGGCGTCGGCTATTTCGCCGGGCTGTGGACCTGACGCTCCTGTGTTGAATGGTCGCGCTCACTCGGCCCTCGCTGGTCACGCAAAGCTACCGCTCTCGGGCCTGACCGTTCGCCGCTCCTGTGGTGAATGGTCGCGCTCACTCGGCCCTCGCTGGTCACGCAAAGCTACCGCTCTCGGGCCTGACCGTTCGCCGCTTCGGCACGGGGATCTTCATCAGGTCGCGGGCGAGCACGACCTCGCCGTCGAAGCTCCGCCGCACCTCCGCCACGAAAGCGGGCTCGTCATCGAACCCGTACCGTTCGGAGAAGTGCGTGAGCACCAGCCTGCGCACCCCCGCGTCCGCCGCCACAAGCCCGGCCTCGAACGCCGTCAGGTGCCCGTATTCCTTGGCCAGCGCGCTCTCCGACGACAGGAAGGTGGCCTCGATGATCAGCAGGTCCACCCCCGAGGCGAGCTCGAAGACGGTGTCGCAGAGCCGGGTGTCCATGACGAACGCCACGCTCTGTCCTGGTTTGGGGACGCTGCACTCGTCGAGGGTGACGCCGCGCACGGCGCCGGTGCGCTGCAGCTCGCCGACCTCCGGGCCGCGGATGCCGTGGGCGGCCAGCTTCTCGGGCAGCATGCGACGGCCGGTCGGCTCCTGGATGCGGTAACCGTACGACTCGACGGGGTGGGACAGGCGGCGCGCGATGAGCGGGCCGACGCCGGCCAGGTCGCCGGAGACGGGGTGCTCGCTGATGACCGGCGTGTCGGCGAAGGCGGCGGCGTGGCGGAGCCGGCGCCAGTACGTCTCGCCGGAGGCGGGGAACACCGCCCGCACCGGGTGCCTGACCTTGTCGCGGGCGATGCGCTGGATGACGCCCGGCACGCCCAGGCAGTGGTCACCGTGGAAGTGCGTCAGGCACATCCAGTGCACGTCGTTGGCGCTCAGCCCGGCGTGCACCATTTGCCGCTGCGTGCCCTCACCCGGGTCGAAAAGGAAGCCTTGACCGTCCCAGCGCAGAAGGTAGCCGTTGTGGTTACGGTGTCGGGTAGGGACCGCGCTGGAGGTGCCCAGCACCACGAGCTCACGTGAGGACATCATGAACACCGTAGCCTTCGCCGAGGTGCCGACGCCGGTGGGGACGTTCGTGCTGGCGGTCACCGAGGCCGGTCTCGTCGCGTCGGGCTGGGGCTCCCGCGCGCGGCTGGCCGACCGGCTCGGGCTCGCTGAAGTCCATGATTCGGATCGTACGGCCTTCGTGGTCGCGGAGCTGAACGCTTATTTCGCCGGTGATCTGCGTACGTTCGAGACCCCGGTCGACTGGCGGCTCATGTCCGGCGCGCGGCTCCAGGTCCTGCAGACCCTGCACAAGGTCCCGTACGGCACCGCCGTCACCTACGGCGAGCTGGCCGCGCTCAGCGGCTCGAAGGTGCCGGCCAGGGGCATCGGCTCGATCATGGGTTCCAACCCGATCCCGATTCTCGTGCCCTGTCACCGGGTGATCGCCGGCACCGGCCTGGGCGGGTTCAGCGGCGGCGAGGGCGTGGAGACCAAGCGGTGGCTGCTGACCCATGAGGGTTACCTGCAACCGACACTGCTGGACCTCTAGCACACTTGTGGGTGTGCGCCAGCAGCCTGTCATCGCCGTCGTCGGCCCCACCGCGGCCGGCAAATCCGATCTCGCCGTGGAGATCGCGCTCCGCCTCGGAGGCGAGTGCGTCAACGCCGACTCCATGCAGCTCTACCGCGGGATGGACATCGGCACGGCCAAACTGACCCCCGGCGAGATGCGCGGGGTCCCCCATCACCTGCTGGACGTCTGGGACGTCACGGTCACCGCCAGCGTGGCCGAATACCAGCGGCTGGCCAGGAAGGTCATCGACGCGGTCGAGGTGCCCGTACTGGTCGGCGGGAGCGGCCTGTACGTGCGGGCGGCGCTCGACGACCTGGAGTTCCCCGGCACCGATCCGGACATCCGGGCGCGGCTGGAGGCGGAACTGGCCGAGCTCGGCCCCGGCCCGCTGTACGAGCGGCTGCGCGAGCAGGACCCGGCGGCCGCGGCGGCCATCCTGCCCGGCAACGGCCGCCGCATCGTGCGCGCGCTGGAGGTGATCGAACACTCGGGCCGCCCGTTCTCGGCGACCATGCCGTCCTACGACGCCGTCTACCCGAGCGTCCAGATCGGCCTCGACGTGCCCAGGCCGGAGCTGGACGAGCGGATCTCGCTCCGGGTGGAGCGCATGTGGCAGGCCGGCCTGGTCGACGAGGTGCGGACCCTGCTCGCGCGCGGGCTGGCCGAGGGCCGCACGGCGAGCCGCGCACTCGGGTACGCCCAGGTCATCCGCTTCCTGGCGGGCGAGTGGAGCGAGGAGCAGGCGATCGCGGAGACGATCAGGGCGACCAGGCGGTTCGCCCGCCGCCAGGAGTCGTGGTTCCGCCGCGATCCGCGCGTGTGCTGGCTGCCGTACGACGCGCCGGATCTTCTCGAACGGTCCCTCGCTCGAATCGCCGAACACTCATGCGCATAAACTTTTAGAATGCGCTTTCTCAAGGGGCACGGCACCGAGAACGATTTCGTCATCCTCCCCGATCCCGACGGCGAGATCGACGTCTCGGCCGCCCTCGTCGCCAAGATCTGCGACAGGAGGGCCGGCATCGGCGCCGACGGCGTGCTCCGGGCGGTTCGCACGAAGCAGTGCCCCGAGGTGAGCGATCAGGCGTCCGCCGCCGAATGGTTCATGGACTACCGCAATGCCGACGGCAGCATGGCCGAGATGTGCGGCAACGGTGTGCGCGTGTTCGCCCGCTACCTGATCGACGCCGGGCTGGCGGATCCGGCCGGGTTCGCGCTGGCCACGCGGGGCGGCGTACGCAGGATCCACGTGGAGCCGTCCGGCGACATCACCGCCGACATGGGCAAGCCCGTCGTGCACGGCGAGAGCGTGGCCACCGTCGGCACCCACGAATACACCGGCGTCCATGTGGACATGGGCAACCCGCATCTGGCGTGCGCCATCGGCGACCCCGTCGTCCAGGTGGACCTCACCCACCAGCCCGGCTTCGACACCGGCGTCTTCCCGGCCGGGGTCAACATCGAGTTGTTCAACCCGGTCGGCACCACCCGCGTGGTCATGCGCGTCTTCGAGCGCGGCTCCGGCGAGACCCGCTCGTGCGGCACGGGGGCGGTGGCCACGGCCGTCGCGGCCGCGGCCCTGTCCGGCGACACCACCGGCACCTGGACCGTCGAGGTGCCCGGCGGCACGCTGACCGTCATCCTCGATGAGGACACGAGCTACCTTTCCGGTCCTGCCGTCATCGTGGCCAGTGGCGACCTGATGCTTGCAGAATGATGTTCTCCTGAGGGATGTTGGGTCTACTTCACGAACTGAGGGGTGGACATGGCAGACCCACGCACCACCGCAGCCCAGGTCAAAGCACCGATCGGGCAGTTCGGCGGCGGATTCATGACCTCCAGAGAGGCCAAGGCCGTCTGCGACGCGCACGGACTCGGCGCCCGTGAGCTCTACTTCAGGGGCCGCTGCGGCGTGCTCGGCGAGTGCGACGCCGACGTGGTCGCCTCGATCGCCGTCTTCTTCCCGCTCGAGCACGTCGAGGAGAGCTGGAACGGCGGCCGCAAGCTCCCCGTCGAGCAGGCCGTCGAGCTCTACGCCGAGGCGTGCCGGGCCTGGGGCAGGCGCAAGCTCGGCGGCTACGACGGCTGCGCCAGGATCGCCGAGCTCCTCCAGCGCGTCGTCGAACGCGCCCCGTCCACCGGCGCCCCGCTGTTCGCCGGCTGGCGCGCCGTGCCGCTGCCCGACGACCCGCCCGCCCGGGCCACCCAGCTCATGCACTGCCTCCGCGAGCTGCGCGGCGGCCTGCACGCCAACGCCGTGATCGCCGCCGGGCTGCACCCGCTGGAGGCCACGCTCGCCGCCGACCACGACGCGACCCCGTTCGGGCACGTCTCGGGCGAGATGATCGCCAAGTTCTTCACCTGGCCGGAGCCGTACGCGACGCCCTCACCGGCGATCGTGGCGCGCCGCGCGGAGGTCGAGGAGAGGACCGACGATCTCATGGCGCCGATGTTTTCGGTCCTCGACGACGGTGAATCGGACGTGCTGATGGAGCTTCTGCGTTTTGGGCACGCTCGTTGACCTGGCAGACTGGCTGCCCATGGACGTGGACATCTGGGCCTGGGTCGGCGAAACCCAGCAGCAGCTTTCCGAGGCGGGCAACGTTGGCCTCGCCATGGCGCTGGGAGACCTTCCCGCACAGGCCTACGAGGGCCGATACCCGCAGCTCGACGTCATGGCCCCGGCCATCGCGCAGCAGGCCGAGGCCCTGGAGCTGCCCTGGCTCGAGTTCTACGCCCGCTACTGGCACCTGATCGGCCGCGTCGGCGACCGGGCGCAGGGCGCGGTCGCCGTCGAGGACGCCCAGCAGCTCCTGGCGTTCGCCCAGCGCGAAGACGTGCGCGAGTGCCCGTCGGTCCCGGCGGCGGTCGAGGCGCTGGCCCTCGCGTGGGCCAACGCCGACGGCCCCGGATACGCGAGCGAGCGCCTGGAGACGCTGGCGGCCTACATCGAGGGCATGAGCCCGGAGAAGCCCGCCTTCGCCGGGCTCGCGACCCAATACGTCGCCGCGCTCGTCGACGCGGGCAAGCCGGGCGAGGCCGTGACCTACGCCGAGTCCGCCGTCGAGCGGCTGCGCGTGGCCGGGCGCGAGGCCAGCTGGGAGCTGGGCGCCGAGAGCGCCCGCGCGCTGCTGGCCGCCGGCCGCCCCGAGGACGCGCTCACGGCGCTGCAGGCGGCCGCCGAGTTCCAGCCGGACGACCCGGTGGCCAAGGAGCACCGCGACGGCGTGCGCCGGGCGCTGATCCTGGCCGAGCTGGGCCGCGACGCCGAGGCCGTCGACGCGCTGCCCGACCTCGACGTGGTCGGCGAGCACCCGCGTGTCTTCGTGGAGTGGTCACGGGCGGTCAGCCGGCTGGCCGGCTCCTCGCAGATCACCAACACCTGGCAGCTCGGCCGCGTGCTGCGCCAGTGGATCGACTACTTCGGCATGATGGGCGGCTACCGCGCCCGCGTCGAGCTCGCGCTGATCGCGGGCGACCTGGCCGTCGCCCGGCTGGGCGTCTGGCAGGCCAGGCTGCTGGCTGACCTCGCCGAGTCCGGCACCGCCGAGCTGCGCGACACGGAGGGCCTGCCCGAGCGCATCGCCGCTCTGCGGGCCGCCGCCGACGCCGCCACCGAGCCCGAGGCCCCGGGGGCGCCCGAGGACCGGGTCGGCCGGTTCGACGCGGCCGACGGCTTCAACGCCGACCCGGAGAAGTGGGTCGGCTGGCTGGCCCCGCTGTCCGGCGAGGACCTCGAGGCCACCCGCCGCCACACCACCACGCTCGGCTTCCTCGGCTACCCCGCCACCGGCGCCGACATCTACTGGAAGCTGCTCGTCGACTCCGGGAAGATCGGCGAGGCCGACTCCGACGACGTGGCCTATCTGACCACGCTGCTCATCGAGGCCCGCCAGGACGAGCGGCTGGAGCAGATGGCCGCGCTGCTGCCGCACGGCGAGCAGCAGATCGCGCTCGCCCGCCTGCACAGCGCCAGGGAGCGGTGGGCGGAGGCGCTGGACGCCGCCGAGCACGCCGTGGCGGCCGGGGCCGGCATCGAGGCACGCCGCCTGGCGGCCGGCGCCGCCCAGCAGCTCGACCAGAACGCCAAGGCCGCCCAGGTGCTGCTCGAGGTGATGGACGAGCTCACCGACGAGGACGTCTGGCGCATGATCGTCATGGCCACCTCGGCGGAGGACTGGGACACCGTGCGCAAGGGCGCGGCCAAGATCGGCATGCCGATCAAGTCCAAGGAGGGACCGATCGAGGAGGAGATGGGCCTCATCAGGGTCATCCTCCCCGCGCCCGACGGTGGCCAGCGCCAGGTGCTGTCCATCCGCACCGGACCCGCCACCGCCAGGCTGGCCCTGCCGCAGCCGCGCGGCATGGACTACAACGCCGGCGACCTGGTCGTGTTCGACCCGCAGCTGCTGGAGCCCGTCCCGGACGACCCCGAGGAGCAGCAGAACTTCGTGCCGCCGTTCGCCGCCGTAAGCATCCTGCGGCCCGGCGGCTACACCAGCTACTTCTTCGACGGCGTCGCGCCGAGCGAGGAGGACTGGGCGGAGTTCACCGAGGTCATGGCCGAGCGCGGCTGGCCGATGTGGGTCTACAGCGACGAGAACTACAAGATCACCCACCCGACCAGCGGTGAGCCGCTGCCGGGCGTGTTCGGCTGGGTCGCGGTGCCGCCGGACGTGTCGCCGGAGGAGGTGGACGCGCTGCTCGACGACGCCACCGAGCGGTGGGTGCATCCGCTGGCCTGGCTGGACCTGGCGCGCGAGATCGACGTCGAGGTCGAGCGGCACGAGCGCATCGTGAAGGAATACGGACTCTAGAGGGCTCGGGCGTGGAGGGGCGCTCCGGTCCCGGCGGAATGCCGGGGCTGGGGCGCTTTCGGTTTCGGCGGAATGCCGGGCTGGGGCTGGGGCGCTTTCGGTTCGGCGGGAAGGGCGAGGTCTGACGTGCTGGAGCGCTTTCGCCTGGACGGGAAGGTGGCGATCGTCACCGGAGCCTCGTCGGGGCTGGGGGTGGCGTTCGCCCGCGGCCTGGCCGAGGCGGGCGCCGATGTCGTGATCGGCGCGCGGCGGGCTGACCGGCTGGAGGAGACGCGGCGGCTGGTCGAGGAGACCGGCCGCCGGTGCCTGGCCGTGCCGACGGACGTGGTGCGGCCGGAGGACTGCGACGCTCTCGTCGCCGCGGCCGTCGAGAGCATGGGCCACGTCGACGTGCTGATCAACAATGCCGGGATCGGCACCGCCGTGCCCGCGCTGCGCGAGACGCCCGAGGAGTTCCGGCAGGTCATCGACGTCAACCTGCACGGGACGTACTGGATGGCGCAGGCCTGTGCCCGGGTGATGCGGCCGGGCTCGTCGATCGTGAACATCGGCAGCGTGCTCGGCGAGACCACGGCCGGGCTGCCGCAGGCCGCCTACAGCGCGTCCAAGGCCGCGGTGATCGGGCTGACGCGGGACCTGGCCCAGCAGTGGACCGGGCGGCGCGGGATCAGGGTCAACTGCCTGGAGCCGGGGTTCTTCGCCTCGGAGATGACCGAGCAGTACGCACCCGGCTACCTGGAACGGATGGTGGAGTCGCGGGTGGTGACGGGGCGGCCAGGGGATCCGTCTGAACTGGTGGCCGCCGCGGTGTTCCTGGCGAGCGACGCGGCCTCGTACATCACCGGAGTTACGCTGCCAGTGGATGGCGGGATCCTCATCACCTGACCCAGCAGAGGGTTTCGAACGTGTGGGCGGAGTCATCGTGGTAGGTCATTCGGCTGACTACTGCCGGGCATGACGAGGCCCAATCTTCACGCGAGCGACGCGTCATCGTACGTCGCCAGGGGCTACCTGGGCAGCATGTCCTGGCCGGCGGCCAGGAAGCCGGCGTGGAAGCGGGTCCTGGCGCCCAGGCGTTCGCACAGCACCTGGACGCGGCGCTGCACCGTACGCGGGCTCAACCCCAGCTGCCTGGCGATGGCGTCGTCCTTCATGCCGGCCGCCAGCAGGGCCAGGACCTCGGCGTCCGGGGCATGCGGCTCCTCCTTGAGACCCTCCGTGGACAGACTCAGCGGCACGGCGGCCCGCCACAGCGTCTCGAACAGCCCCACGAGGGCGTCCAGCAGCGCCGACGGGTGCACAACGAGGGCGCTCTCCACGGCCCGGTCCTCGTCGGAGACCAGCGGCAGGATGGCGGTCCGGGCGTCGGCGACGGCCAGTTTGACCGGCACCTGGCCGAGCCTGGCCTGCTCGCCGTCGGCGATGGCGCGGCGCGTGTGGGCCAGCATGCCGGGGTACTCGAAGGCCTGCGGACTGTAGATGCCGCGGGTGACGGGGGCTCCCCTGCGGGCGGCCCGCTGCCGGTTCTCCTGGTCGTCGCTGATGTCCACCGCGTACGGCGGATGCACCAGCACCAGCATCTCCCGGGTGGCGTTGCGTTCGAGCTGGAGGTAGCGGCGGGCCACGGCGTCGCGCCCGCTCACGACCTCCAGCACCTCCTCCGGCTGCGGCCCGCTGCGCTCGGCGACCTCGGTGGCCAGCAGCGCGGCGGCGGCGCGGCTGTGCGTGAGCTCCTCCTGGCGGCGCGCGACGAGGATGTCGATGGCGATGTTGGGCGGGGTCGCGACCACCCGCAGCGGCCTGCCCGCCACCCGCGAGATCAGGCCGAGGTCCTCCAGCCGGGGCAGCATGCGACGGATGGCGGCGGCCGACGAGCCGGTCTCGGCGGCCAGCTCGCTCAGGGTCGCGGGACCGTGCCTGAGCAGGGCCCGGTACGCCGTCTCCTCGGCGACGGTGACCCCAAGCCCTTCCAGTAAGCGCCGCTGTGCCATATCACCTCTTCCCGGCATGTCATGATCCGCAATCAGAGTATGACGTCAGGAGCCGCAAGTCTTGTTCCAAGGCGCCGCGCTCTACGGCCGTTGCGTAGCTCCGCACCGCGGGCAGGGCTGGGCCGAGTCCGTGGGGCGTCGAGGGGCAGGTGGCCGGCGCCGAGCGGTGTGCCGGGGCTGTGGCGGCGGCTGCTCGACCTGACAAAGTGGCTGATCGACGACCCGGAGGCGTTATAAGACCATTTACGGGCACTTGCTATACCTAGACTTTACGAAACTGAAAGTCTGGGGGCACACGTGCGCGTTCGAGCGTTGATGGCCGGTCTGGCCACGATGGCGGTATTGACCGGCTGCGGCGGCTTGGAGGCGCAGTTGACGAGCCCCGAGACGTCCAAGCCCGACTCGGCGTCGGTCTCGGACGCCCGCAAGAAGCTCGCCAAGCTCGCCGTCAAGGGCCGGGCGCCGAGGACGGGCTTCGACCGTGACGAGTTCGGCCCGGCCTGGGCGGACGTGGACCGCAACGGCTGCGACACCCGCAACGACATCCTCAAGCGGGACCTGACGAACGAGAAGTTCAAGTCGGGCACGCACGACTGCATCGTGCTGAGCGGCACGCTGAAGGATCCCTACAGCGGCAAGACGATCGACTTCAAGCGCGGCCAGGACACCAGCATGGACGTCCAGATCGACCACCTGATCCCGCTCTCGGACGCCTGGCAGAAGGGCGCGCAGCGGTGGTCGGAGACCAAGCGCAAGGAGTTCGCCAACGACCCCCTGAACCTCATGGCTGTGGACGGCCCGCTGAACAACCAGAAGAGCGACTCCGACGCGGCGACCTGGCTTCCGCCGCGCAAGTCGTACCGGTGCACGTACATCGCCCGGCAGGTCGACGTCAAGGCGAAGTACGAGCTCTGGGTCACCTCGGCGGAGAAGGACGCGATGGAGACGATCCTCTCGGACTGCTGACGTTTCGAGCGGGCGCTTAGTGGGCCGAGCAGGATCCCGTCGGCGCAGCGGCCATAGGAGCCGGGCGGCCGATCGTCGGCATGCCCAGCAGGACGCCCGGCGACGGCGGCCCGGCCTGGCGGGCCTCCCAGGCGTCGCCGGCCCTGGTCCGCCGGAGCGAGCGCACGGCCCCGTCCGCCACCAGGTGGTGGGGGGCCGCGTACGTCACCTCGACCGTCACCATGTCACCGGGCCGGGGCACCTCGGAACCCACCGCGAAGTGCACGAGCCGATTGTCCGCCGCCCGTCCCGAGAGCCGCCGGGTGGCGTCGTCCTTGCGCCCCTCCCCCTCGGCCACCAGCACCTCGAGCGTCCGCCCGACCTGCTTCTTGTTCTCCTCCCAGGAGATCTCCTCCTGCAGGGCGACCAGGCGCTCGTAGCGCTCCTGGACGACCTCCTTGGGCACCTGGTCCGGCATGGTGGCCGCCGGGGTGCCGGGGCGGATGGAGTACTGGAAGGTGAAGGCGTTGGCGAAGCGGCTCTGCCGGACCACGTCGAGCGTGGCCTGGAAGTCCTCCTCGGTCTCCCCCGGGAAGCCGACGATGATGTCGGTCGAGATGGCCGCGTCCGGCATGGCGGCGCGGACGCGCTCGATGATGCCGAGGTAGCGCTCGGCGCGGTACGAGCGCCGCATCGCCTTCAGGACGCGGGAAGATCCCGACTGCAGCGGCATGTGGAGCTGGTGCATGACGTTGGGCGTCTCGGCCATGGCGGCGATCACGTCGTCGGTGAATGCGGCCGGGTGCGGCGAGGTGAAGCGCACCCGCTCCAGGCCCTCGACGTCGCCGCAGGCGCGTAGCAACTTGCCGAAGGCCAGCCGGTCGCCGAACTCCACGCCGTACGTGTTGACGTTCTGGCCCAGGAGCGTGACCTCCAGGACGCCTTGATCCACCAATGTCTGGACTTCGGCCAAGATATCGCCAGGCCTGCGATCCTTCTCCTTGCCGCGCAGCGACGGCACGATGCAGAAGGTGCACGTGTTGTTGCAACCGACCGAGACGGACACCCAGGCGGCGTAGGCCGACTCGCGCTTGGTGGGCAGCGTCGAGGGGAAGACCTCCAGGGACTCCTTCAGCTCGACCTGCGCCTCGCCCTCGATGCGGGCGCGCTCCAGCAGCACCGGCAGCGAGCCGATGTTGTGCGTGCCGAACACCACGTCCACCCACGGCGCCTTGCGGACGATCTCGCCCTGGTCCTTCTGCGCCAGGCAGCCGCCCACCGCGATCTGCATGCGCGGATTGCGCGTCTTCGCGGGCCGGAGGTGTCCGAGGTTGCCGTAGAGGCGGTTGTCGGCGTTCTCCCGCACGGCGCACGTGTTGAACACGACGACATCGGCCGTCTCGCCGTCGGGCGTGGGCACGTAGCCGGCGTCCTCCAGCAGGCCGGACAGCCGTTCGGAGTCGTGCACGTTCATCTGGCACCCATATGTGCGCACTTCGTACGTGCGGGCGCCGTCCTGGGTCACAGTCATGGCATGTTCAAGGGTAGTCGTTGTCCGGCTTGCGAAGGCCGTCACCGATCTAAAATGCCTGCTTGATGGCCGGATGTGATCGGATCGGTACCGCTCGGTTAGTGACCAGCGTCTTAATGCCCTCTACCGTTTCGTTCCATGACGGAGAACGGCGACGCCACTCCACTGGTTCAGTTGGAGAACGTCAACAAGCACTTCGGGACGCTGCACGTCCTGAAGAACATCAACTTGACCGTCTCTCGTGGCGAGGTCCTGGTCGTCATCGGCCCATCAGGCGGCGGAAAGTCGACGCTGTGCCGCGCGATCAACAGGTTGGAGACGATCAACGACGGGAAGATCATATTTGACGGCCAGGTGCTGCCCGCGGAGGGCAAGGCGCTGGCCCGGCTCCGTTCCGAAGTCGGCATGGTCTTCCAGTCGTTCAACTTGTTCGCCCACAAGACCATCAGGGAGAACGTCACCCTGGGTCCGACCAAGGTGCGCGGCGTCGCGAAGGACGCCGCCAACAAGCGGGCGATGGAGCTGCTGGAGCGGGTGGGCATCGCCGCGCAGGCGGACAAATACCCGGCCCAGCTCTCCGGCGGCCAGCAGCAGCGGGTCGCGATCGCCAGGGCGCTGGCCATGGACCCGAAGATGATCCTGTTCGACGAGCCGACCTCGGCACTGGACCCCGAGATGGTGCAGGAGGTGCTCGACGTCATGATCGGACTGGCGCGTGACGGGATGACCATGATGGTCGTCACGCACGAGATGGGGTTCGCCCGCAGGGCCGCCAATCGGGTGGTCTTCATGGCAGACGGGCAGATCGTGGAGGAGAACACGCCTGACGAGTTCTTCACCAACGCGCAGACCGACCGGGCGCGTGACTTCCTTTCGAAGATCCTCACGCACTGACTATTGAGGCAGGTACACATGCACATGCGTCGAATGGGAGCGGTGCTCTCGATAGCGGCTCTGGCCGCCGGTCTGACCGCTTGCGGCGGCGGTGGCGGTGGCGGTGGCGGGAGCTACTCCACCGTGGTGGACAAGATCGCGGGAGCCAACGAAGTCGTCATCGGCACCAAGTGGGACCAGCCGAGCTTGGGCCTGAAGGCGGGCAACGAGCCCGAGGGCTTTGACGTGGACGTGGCCAAGGCCATCGTCAAGGAGCTGGCCGGCGGCAAGGACGTGAACATCACCTGGAAGGAGTCGGCCTCGTCCAACCGCGAGCCGTTCCTCCAGAACGGCACGGTCGACATCGTCTTCGCCACCTACTCCATCACCGAGGAGCGCAAGGCCAAGGTCACCTTCGGTGGCCCGTACGTCCTCGCGCACCAGGACGTCATGGTCCGCAAGGACGACACCTCGATCAACTCCCCGCAGGACCTCAAGGGCAAGAAGATCTGCAAGGCCGCGGGCTCCAACTCCTACAAGCGGATCACCGACCCGCCGCCGGACGGCGAGCTCGACATCGACGCGACGACCGTCGACGCGGCCAACTACTCCGAGTGCGTGCAGAAGCTCAACGGCAGCAACCTCGACGCCGTCACCACCGACGACCTGATCCTGGCGGGCTTCGCCAAGCAGGCCGGCGGCAACTTCAAGGTGCTCGGCCAGGGCTTCACGGACGAGAAGTACGGCATCGGCCTGAAGAAGGGCGACACCAAGACCTGTGAGGCCGTCAACACGGCGGTGAAGAAGCTGTGGGACAACGGCACCATGAAGCAGCTGCTGGACAAGTGGTTCGGCGGCATTCAGGGCCTGAAGGTGTCCACGGAGGCCCCGCCGGCCGAGGGCTGCAGCTGATCACGCCAGAGGCGGCGACCGGAAACCCGGTCGCCGCCGCTCTATGTGGTGGAGCACGATGGACGAACTAATCAAGTACGCCCCCAATCTCGCGCTGGGTTTCCTGGAGAACGTCAAGCTCTCGCTCGTAGCCGCGGTGGCCTCCCTGATCCTCGGCACGATCCTGGTGGCGATGCGGGTCTCTCCGACGCCGGTGCTGCGCGCGGCCGGCACGGTCTACGTCAACGTGGTGCGCAACACCCCGCTGACGCTGGTGCTGGCGTTCTCGGCGCTGGGCCTGAGCGACCAGCTCGGCCTGGTCTTCTCCGAGACGCCGCTGACGAACTCCTTCTGGCTCGTCGCGATGGGGCTGTCGGCCTACACCGCGGCGTTCGTGTGCGAGGCGCTGCGTTCCGGCATGAACACGGTGCCGCTCGGGCAGGCGGAAGCGGCCAGGGCGATCGGGCTGACGTTCATGCAGTCACTGACCATGATCATCCTGCCGCAGGCGTTCCGCGCCGTCATCGCGCCGCTGGGCAGCGTGATGATCGCCATGATCAAGAACACCACAGTGGCCACCGCCGGCGGGTTCCTCGCCGACGCGGCGGCCGAGATGAAGGAGACGTTCGACACGACCGGCGCGTCGATCCCGATCTTCTTGGGCATCGTCGTGGCGTTCATGGCGCTGACCATGCCTGTCGGCTTCTTCGCCGGCTGGCTGGCACGACGGCTGGCGGTGACCCGATGAGCACATCCGTCCTGTTCGACACCCCCGGCCCGCGCGCACGGGTGCGCAACGGCCTCCTCACGGTGGTCGGCGTCGTCCTGGTGGCCGGCGCGTTGTATGGCATCTGGGCCGGCTTCGACGCCAAGGGCCAGTGGGAAGGCAAGATCTGGCAGCCGTTCCTGCAGTGGTCCACGTGGGAGACCTACATCATCCCCGGGCTGAGCGGGACGCTGCGGGCCGCGGCGGTGGCCTCGGTGCTGGCGCTGGTCTTCGCTGCGGTCTTCGGCCTTGCGCGGCTCTCCGACCACAAGTGGATCCGGATCCCGGCCGGCGTGGTGATCGAGGTCTTCCGGGCCATCCCGCTGCTGCTGCTGATCTTCTTCATCTTCTACGTGGCGCCCACGGTGATGGGCGGTGGCGACTACTCGTTCATGGCCGTGGTCCTGGGCCTGACCCTCTACAACGGCTCGGTGCTGGCGGAGGTCGTCAGGGCCGGCGTCAACGCGGTGCCGAGGGGGCAGTCCGAAGCCGCGTACGCGGTGGGCATGCGCAAGAACCAGGTCATGCGGCTGGTGCTGCTGCCGCAGGCCGTCACGGCGATGATGCCGGCGATCGTCAGCCAGCTCGTGGTGCTGCTGAAGGACACCGCGCTCGGCTACATCATCGCCTACGTCGACCTGCTCAACACCGGCTTCAAGATCCTGCCCGCCGTCTTCTTCGGCTCGCTGATCCCGGCGGCGATCGTCATCGGCATCATCTACGTGCTGCTCAACATGGCACTGAGCTACCTGGCCACCTGGCTGGAGCGGCGCAGCAGGCGCAGCCGTAAGACCAGCGCGGGGCCCGTCGTGCCACCCGGCGCGGGTTCCATGGCGCTGGCGGCCGGCATGGGCGGCGCCATTACCGGGGCGGCCATATCCGATACCGGAGAGTGACCGGGCGGCGGGCGCCCAGCCCGCCGCCTGTGCACCCGTAGATCGTCAAGAAAGCCCGACATCTCGGTTCGAGCACCCGGCGGACCAGTCTCGGGCGTTGCGCCGGCGCACAAACTCGTGACCATGCTGGGGGCGACGCTCACGGGGCGGCCACGATGGTGAGCCCGGCCAAGGGGTCGAGCTCGTACCGGCGCATCGTCGGCCCGCCGCCGGACGGTGAACTGGACCCGCCGGTGGAACTGGTGCCGGCCGACAACCACTCCGACTGCGTGGGCAAACTCGCCGACGGCCGGCTCGACGCCGTGAGCACCGAGAACCTGCACAAGTGGTTCGGCAGGACGGGGCTGGAGCTGCCCGCGTCGCTGCCGCGTCCCGAAGGCTGCCCCTGATCTCCGGGGACCGCCCGCACTCTCGCCGATCTTCCGGCAGGATGCGGGTATGCCTTTCTGGCCCTCCCCCATTTCGACCAGAGACGTGGCCGGTTCGGGCGTGCGCCCCGCCTGGCCGACAGCCCACGGCGGCCGGGTGTGGTGGACCGAGGACCGTCCGGACGAAGGCGGACGTACCACAATCATGTGCCGCGCCGCCGACGGCACGTACCGTGAGCTGCTGCCGGCACCGTGGAACGCGCGCACGCGGGTCCACGAGTACGGCGGGCGGCCGTACACCGTGACCCCCGCGGGCGAGGTGGTCTTCGCCAACCTCAAGGACCAGCGCCTGTACGTGCTCGGGGATAACGGCGAGCCGAAACCCCTCACTCCGGAGGGATGCCGCTACGCCGATCTGCTCGTCCACGACGGCCAGGTGTGGTGCGTACGCGAGCGGCACGCCGAGGACGGCAAGGTCACCCGGGCGATCGTGTCGATCCCGTTGGAGAGCGGCGAGATCCGCGAATGGGCCACCGGGTGCGACTTCTATGCCTCCCCCACCGTGTCCCCCGACGGGCGGCATCTCGCCTATGTCTGCTGGAACCACCCGAGCATGCCGTGGAACGGTACCGAGCTGCGCGTCACCCCGCTCGGGAGCGGCGGCTCGTGGACGGTGAAGGGCGGCCCGGCCGAGTCCGTGCTCGCCCCTGCGTGGCGCGACGACTCCCGCCTCTACCTGATCTCCGACCGCTCGGGCTGGTGGAACCTCTACGAGGTCGGCCTGCACGGCGACGGCGCGCGGGCGCTCCACCCGGCCGAGGAGGAGTTCGCGCCACCGCCGTGGCAGCTCGGCGGGCGCCCGTACGCGGTGCTCGGCGACGGCCGGCTGGCGGTCCTGCACGGGCGCGGCGACCTGCGGCTCGGCGTGCTCGACCCGGCGTCGGGCACGCTGGCCGACCTCGACGTGCCCTACAGCGGGTGGGACGGCGCGCTGGCCGCCGACGGCGCCTCGGTGACCGGGGTCGGGTACGCCGCCACGACTCCCCGGTCGATCGTCACCGTGGACACGGCGTCGGGCACGGCGGGCCCCCTCAGGCAGGACGTCGGCCGGCTGCCCGACCCGGCCTACCTGCCCGTTCCGCGAGCGGTGCGGGTGCCCGCCCGTGAGGAGGTCCACGCCTTCCTCTATCCTCCGTACGGCCCGGCCGTCGAAGGCGGCGTCCCCCCGTACGTGATCTTCGTGCACGGCGGGCCGACCGCACACTCCGGCACCGCGCTCGACCTGGAGAAGGCGTTTCTGACCTCACGTGGCATCGGCGTGCTCGACGTCAACTACGGCGGCTCCACCGGCTACGGAAGGGCCTACCGCGAGCGGCTGAAAGGACAGTGGGGCCTGGTGGACGTGGCCGACACGATCGCCGCCGCCGAATGGCTGGCCGCCGAGGGGCTGGCCGACCCCGCCAGGATCGCGGTGCGCGGCGGCAGCGCGGGCGGCTGGACCGTGATGGCGGCCTGCTGCCGGTCCGGCGTGTTCGCGGCCGGTGTGTCGTACTACGGCGTCAGCGCCCTCGCGCCGCTCGTCGCCCACACCCACGACTTCGAATCGCGTTACGTGGAGTGGCTTGTGGGCGACTCGCGGGTGTACGCGGATCGCGAGCCCCTCGCCCTGGCCGGCGGCATCACGTGCCCCATGCTGCTCCTGCAGGGGCTCGACGATCCCGTGGTGCCTCCCGAGCAGTCCGAGGCCTTCGCCGACGCGCTGTCCGAACGCGGGGTGCCGTGTACGTACCTGGCGTTCGAGGGCGAGGCGCACGGCTTCCGCCGCGCCGAGACCCGCACCGCCGCTCTGGCCGCCGAGCTGGCCTTCTACCAGCAGATCTTCGCCTAGCGGGCGAACTCGGTGGCCCTGGACTCCCGGACCACCGTGATCCGGATCTGGCCGGGGTAGGTCAGCTCCTCCTCCACCTGCTTGGCCACGTCCCGGGCGATCACCTGGGCCTGGATGTCGTCGATCGCGTCCGGCTTCACCATGACCCGGATCTCCCGCCCGGCCTGCATGGCGAACACCTTCTCCACGCCCTCGTACGACTGCGCGATCTCCTCCAGCCGCTCCAGCCGCTTGACGTACGCCTCCAAGGACTCGCGGCGGGCGCCTGGCCGGCTGCCGCTGATCGCGTCGGCGGCCTGTGTGAGGACCGCCTCGACGGTGCGGACCTCGACCTCGTTGTGGTGCGCCTCGATGGCGTGCACCACGTCCTCCTCCTCGCCGTACCGGCGGGCGATCTCCGCCCCGATCAGCGCGTGGCTGCCCTCGACCTCGTGCGTGAGTGCCTTGCCGATGTCGTGGAGCAGCGCGCAGCGCTTCATGAGCGGCTGGTTCATCTTCAGCTCGGCGGCCATGATGCCGGCGATGTGCGCGGACTCGATGAGGTGCTTCAGGACGTTCTGCCCGTACGAGGTGCGGTAGCGCAGCTGCCCGAGCAGCAGCGTCAGCTCCGGATGCATGTCGGTGATCCCCAGCTCGACCAGGGCGTCCTCACCGGCCCGCGCGCACAGGTCCTGCACCTCCTGGCGGCTGCGGTCGTGCGCCTCCTCGATCCGCTGCGGATGGATGCGCCCGTCCAGCACCAGCTTCTCCAGCGTGAGCCGTGCCGTCTCCCGCCTGACCGGGTCGAAGCACGACAGCAGCACCGCCTCGGGCGTGTCGTCGATGATCAGATTGACACCGGTCGTGGATTCGAAGGCCCGGATGTTCCGCCCCTCACGCCCGATGATCCGGCCCTTCATCTCGTCGCCCGGCAGGTGCAGCACGCTGACGACCGACTCCGCCGTCTGCTCCGCCGCCACCCGTTGCACGGCCAGCGTCACGATCTTGGTGGCCCGCTTCTCGCCCTCCTTGCGGGCGTCCCCCTCGATCTCCCTGACGATCAGCGCGGCCTCGCGCTTGGCCTGGTTCTCGATCTCCTTGACCAGCTCGGACTTGGCCTGATCAGCGGTCAGCCCGGCCACCCGTTCCAGGATGACCCGCCGCTGCTCCTCGACCTGGAGCAGCTCCTCGCGCCGGTCCGCCAGCTCGATCTCGGTCTCGGCCAGCTTCCTGTCCCGCTCGGACTGCCGCCTGGCCTCCTCGTCCAGCCGCTGCTCCCGGTCGGCCAGCCGGGCCTCCCTGCGCTCCAGGTCGGCGCGCAGCTCCTTGAGCTCGGACTTGAGCATCCGGCTCTCCTGCTCGACCTCTTGCCGCATCTGCGTGGCGCTCTCGGCCGCCGCCTCGGACCTGCGCAGGATCTCCTCGGCGTCGGCCTCCGCCTTGTGGCGGATCTCCCGCGCCTCCTCACGCGCCTGCTCGAGCTCCTCGTTCACGGCCTGCAGCTGCTCGGGGCTCGGTTTGGCCGTCCCCTTCAGCGGGATGCCGGAGGTGCGGCGGATGACGACGAGAAGTGCGACGATCATCCCGAACGCGAGCACGAGCACCGCCACCATCAGCACCACGACCAGCGGCCCCATGTGCGCCCCGCCCTCCTCGCGTCGTCAACACCTCATAACGCGGACCCAGACAATGGGAGGGGTCACAAACGCGCGACGCTTAGCCCGTTCGGCGCCAGGATCGATCTCAGGCCAAGACTGACCGGGCGTCGACTGGTAAAGCCGACACCTCGCCCGCCTCGATCAACCAAGCTCGTTCGTCCGTCGTTCACCGGTATGGCAATCCGCGCTGCGCGGAGTAACTCCTCACTGCCGTCGAGGTTATGCGTCGAACTGGTCACGAGCAAGCAAACGCGTCATCAAGCGTGTCTTACAGGCCTGCATCTCCACATTCGGCCTAATATCCCCCATTAATGTCGGAATTGCCAGCCCTACCGAACCGTGGGACCCGATCCGACCAGGCACTACGGCCGACTGAGACGATCATCCGGTGCATGGACAAGGCAAGGCAATCCGAGCGCCAGCTCTCGCGCCCGCGGCGGGAGGGCGAACGCGACGCGAAGTTCCGCTCTCGGGGCCGGCAGGCACGAGACGCCAGCCGATCGGCCGCTGCCGTCATGGTCCAGCAGGAGAGGCCTCAGTGCTGATTCCGTGATGGCTCACGAAAGCGTCTCGCCGCTGGGGCCGGATCGGTCGTGACGGCGGCGAAGGCCGCGGCGGCAGCGTGACCCTGCGCGAGCTCTTCCGACGAGGGCGGACGGTTAGGGGAAATCGTCTTCCAGGTCGATGCCCTCCTGTTCCAGAGCCTCGCGGATGACGCGGTAGGCCAGGCCGGAGGAGTAGCCCTTGCGGGCGAGCATGCCCGCGAGGCGGCGGGTGCGGATTTGCGGGTCCAGGGATCGGGTGGCGGCAAGCTTGCGATCCACCAGCCGCCGGGCCGTCTCCGCCTCCTGGTCCGGGTCCAGGCGCTCCACTGCTTCCTTGACCGTGTCGTTGTCCACGCCCCGGTGGCGCAACTCCGCCGCCAGCGCACGTTTGGCCAGGCCACGACCGTGGTGCCGGGAGTCGACCCAGGCCTCCGCGAACGCCTCGTCGTTGATCAGACCGAGCTCGGAGAACCGGCTGAGGACCGCCTCGGAGGCCTCCTCCGGAACGTCCCGTTTCCGGAGGGCCTCGGCGAGCTGGGCGCGCGTCTTGGGCGCCATCGTGAGAAGGCGGAGGCAGATGGCCCGGGCCACCGACTCCGGGTCGGCCTCGGGACCGGCACCAGCAGGGCTGTCGGCATCCGGCCCCTCGGGCAGCCGGCCGCCACCCCGTCGGCTCTTCCCGCCTCGCCGGCCCTTCCCAGCCCGTGGTCCCTGCCCCGACCGTGAGCTCTTCCATGCCTGCCGACCACTCTCGGCCTGCTGGCCACTCTCTGCCTGTTGCCCCTCTCCGAACTGCTGGCTCGTTCCCGCCAACTCATGGGAGCTGCTTTCTGTCCACCCACCGGATCCGTCACCGGAATGCTCGCCGGGACGATCGCCGGAGCGGCGTTTTCGGCCCGGTCGTTTCCTACTGGCGTCCGGCTCCTCGTCCGCGAACCAGCTGCTGCCGGCCAGCACCTCGGAGTGCCACCCGTCACCACCGTAGCCACCTTCACCGGCGGAGGCCTGGACACCGGCGCGAGCGCTGTCTCCGGAGCGCCGCCCAACGGATGAGCTGCTGGGGTCGGCTTGCCGGCCCTGCGAACGCCCATCGGCGGTGAGCTGCTCTCCCGAAGGGGTGTGGGCGTCAGGCTGACCGGAGGCGGCCGAATGCTCGTCCGCGTCCCTTCCGGTGACTGCCTGTTCGTGCGTGTCCCACCGGACGTCTGCGTGCCCGGCCGTATCCCGCCGGGTCTCCGCTTGATCGTCCGCGCGCTGCTGAGTGTGCGCGCGTGCTTCTGCGTGCTCCCCGGCATCCGCCCGCCCGTCGGCGAGACGCCCGGCATCCGCCTCCTCGGCGGCGTGCCGAATGACGTCCGATCGGCTGTTCGCGACGTCGACGTGCTGGTCGGCTGAGGTCGGCGAGTCCCCCTCCCCAGTGTTCGGGATGCTGCCGGACTCCGTGGATGGGGCGGGGATGGTGGGTGGCCGGCCTTCGTCTGTTGCTGCACGCAGGTGGATGCGTTGTTCGCGCCATTCGTCCACCGACGGCCAGCCGTCCGACGCCGAGCGGGCCAGGTCGCGGCCGTGCGGCCAGGTGCGGTCCGACGAGTCACCCACAGGTCGGCCCTCCAGCGCGGGACCCGCGCCGTCCGGAGTAGGACCCAGGCCGCCCGCGAGGCCAGGCGCCCCAGAGGCGGGGCGCCTGCGGCCGGTTCGTGTCACTCATGAGCGAACTGATCAGACGTCACCAGGCTTGGGGGTGGACTTCGAGCCGCGGCCCGAGGGTGCGGCGGCCGGGGCCGGAGCGGCGGCGGGCTCGGCCGGAGCGTCGAGGCGCGGGCCCACGCCCAGCTTGTCCTTGATCTTCTTCTCGATCTCGTTGGCCATGTCGGGGTGGTTCTTCAGGAAGTTGCGGGCGTTTTCCTTGCCTTGGCCGAGCTGGTCGCCCTCGTATGTGTACCAAGCTCCGGACTTGCGGACGAAGCCATGCTCGACGCCCATGTCGATGAGGCCGCCCTCGCGGGAGATGCCCACGCCGTAGAGGATGTCGAAGTCGGCGACGCGGAAGGGCGGGGCCATCTTGTTCTTCACGACCTTGACCCTGGTGCGGTTGCCGACCGCCTCCGTGCCGTCCTTGAGCGTCTCGATGCGGCGGATGTCCAGCCGGACCGAAGCGTAGAACTTGAGCGCCTTGCCGCCGGTCGTGGTCTCGGGACTGCCGAACATGACGCCGATCTTCTCGCGGAGCTGGTTGATGAAGATCGCGGTGGTGCCGGTGGTGCTGAGGGCGCCGGCGACCTTACGCAGGGCCTGGGACATGAGGCGGGCCTGCAGGCCGACGTGGCTGTCGCCCATCTCGCCCTCGATCTCGGCCTTGGGCACGAGCGCGGCCACCGAGTCGATGACGATGATGTCCACGGCGCCGGACCTGATCAGCATGTCGGCGATCTCGAGCGCCTGCTCGCCCGTGTCGGGCTGGGAGACCAGCAGGGCGTCGGTGTCCACCCCGAGCTTCTTGGCGTATTCGGGATCGAGGGCGTGCTCGGCGTCGATGAACGCCGCGATGCCCCCGGCCCGCTGCGCGTTGGCCACCGCGTGCAGGGCGACCGTGGTCTTACCCGAGGACTCGGGGCCGTAGATCTCGACGATGCGGCCGCGCGGCAGGCCGCCGATGCCGAGTGCGACGTCAAGGGAGATCGAGCCGGTGGGGACCACCTCGATGGGAGCTCGGGCGTCGTCGCCCAGGCGCATCACTGAGCCCTTGCCGAACTGCCGCTCGATCTGAGCGAGCGCGGTCTCGAGGGCCTTCTCGCGGTCGTTGATTGCCATGGAACTCCCCCTGGAGGGTTGTGGTCCGATCAGTCGAGTGAAAGCTACGGCCTGCCACCGACATTTTTCCGGGTGTCGGGGAAGACGTGGCCCCGGCGTAGCCCCATCGTAGCCGAACGACTGTTCGATCACAGCAGGAACACGCGGGAACACGGGTAACCGTAAATCGGCGGCCTCGGTGGGCCGAGCAGGCGCAGGGCCACCGGGAACGGTTCAGGGGGACACCGCTCGGGGCGAGCAGGGCGAGCAGGCCCATGCCGATGTCCGGCGACTTCGATATCGCGTCGGCCCGCTCGTACGACAGCTCGGCCGGCCCGCCGCCTGGAGGCGCCGGCGGATGGCGCTCCGTGCCGCCGCCAGGCGGGAACACCAGGGCGATGAGCTGTTCGCGCACGGCCGGATCGCAGGTGGCATGGATCATGAGCTCCACGGTCACCACGCGCGGCACAGCGCGCCCGTGTGCTCTTCCTCGTCGTCCACACGGGCGGCGGCGACATCGGGTTCACCGCTCCCCCGCTCCCCCGCTCCCCCGCTCGGCCTTCACCGCCGCCGGGATCGACGTCCCGCCCGGTGAGGGCCTGCATCCGGTGACGGTCGGGAAGGTGACGCTCGGCTCCGCCGGCCAGGCCCCGTCAGGTCCGGGCCTGGCCGGCGCGTTCCCCGGCTGGTTCGAGAGCGGTTTCGGCTTTCGCATCGGCGGCCTGCCCACGCACGAGTTCTTCAAGCCGTACGCCCCGACCTTCGGCTTCGCCCGGATGCGCATCCCATGGGCTGATGTCACGGCCCTGTGAGCACGCCGGTGGAGCGACGTCCCGCAGTCCGCCGCCCTAGCACAGAGCCCACAGCCCCTTAGCCGCCCGACGGCCCCCGCACGACCTCCGCGGTCGCGTTCACACGGGTTGGCGACCGTGTGTTGTCATGGGCGGTGAGCTGGGGAGACTCAGTGCAGGGGCAACACTGGGAGGCGGCACGTGGCGAGCGGCTACACCGGGGAACGGCGCGCCCATCTGGAGGCGCTCGCCGAGCTGTTGCCCGATCAGGGGCTGGTGAGCCGCATGATCGGCGGCGACGATCCGGTGTTGTGGGTGTGGCACCCGCGTACGGGCCACCAGACGATCGTCTTCGCCACCCCGTCGAGCAGCGGGTGGCTCTTCCTGTGGTCGCCCGGAGGGCAGGGTCGCGCGGACGACCTGCGGCGCACGGCCGGCGCGCTCCGGGAGACCCTCGGCTCAGCGCAGCCTGGGTGAGACGTCCTCCACCTGGCAGACGGCCCGCCAGACGGTCTTGACGCTCTCGCCGTCGGCCAGCGCCTGCATGACCGTACGCCCGCCGAGCGGCGCGATCACGTAGTCGCGAGCCCACGACTCGGCGTACGTCTCACCGAAGTGAGCGTTCATCCGTCTCCAGAACTCCGTCAACCGCATGGAATCAAGTATGGAAGCGCATGAGGCGTGGGTAAGACATGCGCATGGCAAAGACCCCCAAGTCCTCACCCCCGAAGTCAGCCAGAACGAAGGCCAACAGGGCCAGGCGCCGCAAGTTACTGCTGACGCTGCGGCTCGCCGTACAGAAGGAGAAGTCGGAGCGATCAGAACGGCACGCCGGCATCAGGCAGGAGCCCCGTGCGGGCAGGCCGCGCACGCGGCGGGCCTCGCGACGCTAGGTCACAACACCCGCGCGCCGTACATCTCACCGAGATGGTCGGCGAGCAGCTCCAGCCGGGCGCCGTCGGGGTCCTTGAAGTAAATGGAGGCGCCGCTCTCTATCTGGTGCGGCACGCCGGCCATCTCCAGCTTCCCGCGCAACCTCTCCCAGGTGGCGGGGTCGACGGAGATCGCGATGTGATGCAGACCGCCGAGCACTTCCTGGTACGGGCCCAGGTCGAGCCCGGGGAAGTCGAAGAACGCGAGCAGGTTGCCGTTGCCTATGTCGAAGAAGAAGTGGTTCGAGCCCTGATAGTCGCGGTTCTCGATGATCTCGGTGAGCGGGAACTCCAGGAGGTCCTGGTAGAACGCGATGGTGCGCTCCACATCGGACGAGAGCAACGCGATGTGGTGGAGGCCGCGGGCGCTGCTCGAAGGACGACGCGGTAACACGTAGCGCTGCCTTATTTCCGCACGGCGGGCTTCGATGGCCGCATAATCAATGGTCACGGTGGCTGTATGTCCGCCACGGCTCCGCCTCAATCGCGTGGTGCGGTGCCAATGCGTTTTCTGTCGGTGGCGCGAGGCACTATGTGCTGGTGAGCTCCCTAGACCAGTTCAGCCAGATGACCAGGCAATGGTTCACTGGAGCCTTCCAAGCGCCCACGGCCGCCCAGGAGGGGGCCTGGGAGTCGATCTCGCGTGGCGACAACGCCCTGGTCGTCGCGCCCACCGGCTCGGGCAAGACGCTGGCGGCGTTCCTGTGGTCCCTCGACCGGCTGGCGGCGGCGCCGCCCGAAGAGCCGGCCGCGCGCAAGGGGACACGCGTGCTCTACGTGTCCCCGCTCAAGGCGCTGGCCGTGGACGTGGAGCGCAACCTGCGCGCGCCGCTGGCCGGGCTCAAGCAGACGGCGCGGCGGCTCGGGCTGCCCGTGCCGGAGATCTCGGTGGCGATCCGCTCCGGTGACACGCCCGCCGAGGACCGCAGGCGGTTCGCGGCCAAGCCGTCCGACATCCTGATCACGACGCCGGAGTCGCTGTTCCTGCTGCTCACCAGCCAGGCGCGGGACGCGCTGCGCGGGGTCGAGACGGTGATCGTGGACGAGGTGCACGCGGTCGCGGCCACCAAGCGCGGCGCGCACCTCGCGCTCAGCCTGGAGCGGCTGGACGCGCTGCTGGAGCGGCCGGCGCAGCGGATCGGGCTGTCGGCCACCGTGCGGCCGGTGAGCGAGGTGGCGGCGTTCCTGGGCGGCAGCAGGCCCGCCACGGTCGTGCAGCCTCCGTCGGAGAAGCGGATCGAGGTCGAGGTCGTGGTCCCCGTCGAGGACATGACCGAGATGGACGGCCAGGCGCCGGAGGGCGAGGAGCCCGCCAGGCGGTCGATCTGGCCGCATGTCGAGGAGCGGCTGTTCGACCTGATCGGGGAGCACAGTTCGACCATCGTGTTCGCCAACTCCAGGAGGCTGGCCGAGCGGCTGTGCACGCGGCTCAACGAGCTGGCCTACGACCGCTCCCAGGGGGCCGTCGACCTGTCGATCTGGGAGACGGAGCCGTCCGCGGCCGGGGAGCCGCCCAAACGGACGCCCGCCGAGATGATGGCGCAGGCCGGATCGAGCAAGGGCGTCGTGACGGAGATCGTCCGCGCCCACCACGGGTCGGTCTCCAAGGAGGAGCGGGCGCAGATCGAGGAGGCCCTCAAATCGGGCCGGCTGCCCGCCGTGGTCGCCACCTCCAGCCTGGAGCTGGGCATCGACATGGGCGCGGTCGACCTGGTCGCGTGCGTGGAGGCACCGCCGAGCGTGGCCAGCGGGCTGCAGCGCATCGGCCGGGCAGGACACCAGGTCGGCGCGGTGTCCAGAGGCGTGATCTTCCCCAAATACCGGGGCGACCTGGTGCAGACCGCCGTGGTTGCCGAGCGGATGAAGAGCGGCGAGATCGAGGAGCTGCGCTATCCGCGCAATCCGCTCGACGTGCTGGCCCAGCAGATCGTGGCGATGACGGCGCTGGACGAGTGGACGGTCGACGAGCTGGAGTCGGTGGTCAAGCGCGCCGCCCCCTATGCCACGCTGCCGCGCACCGCGCTGGAGGCCACGCTCGACATGCTGGCCGGGCGCTACCCGAGCGAGGAGTTCGCCGAGCTGCGGCCACGCATCGTGTGGGACCGCGTCACCGGCATCCTCCAGGGGCGGCCGGGCGCGCAGCGGCTGGCCGTGACCAACGGCGGCACGATCCCCGACCGAGGCCTGTTCGGCGTGTTCCTGGTGGGCGAGCGCGCCTCCCGGGTGGGCGAGCTGGACGAGGAGATGGTCTACGAGTCGCGCGTGGGCGACGTCTTCGTGCTGGGCGCGACATCGTGGCGGATCGAGGACATCACCGCCGACCGGGTGCTCGTCTCGCCCGCGCCGGGGCAGCCGGGCAAGCTGCCGTTCTGGCACGGTGACACGCCGGGCCGCCCCGCCGAGCTGGGCCGGGCGATCGGGACGTTCCTGCGCGAGCAGGCCAAGGAGGGCTCGACGGAGCGGATCAAGGCCGCCGGGCTGGACGAATACGCCGCGGGCAACCTGCTGGCCTACCTCGAGGAACAGCGCCAGGCCACCGGCTACGTCCCCGACGACCGCACGCTGCTCGTCGAGCGTTTCCACGACGAGCTCGGCGACTGGCGGGTGGTGATCCACTCCCCCTACGGCGCGCGGGTGCACGCCCCGTGGGCGCTGGCGATCAACCGGCGGCTGCGTGAGCGCTACGGCGTCGACGTGCAGGCCGTGCACTCCGACGACGGCATCGTGCTGCGCATCCCCGACACGCTGGCCGAGCCGCCCAGCGATGTGGCCGCGTTCGACGCCGAGGAGATCGAGCAGATCGTCACCGAGGAGCTGGGCGGGTCGGCCATGTTCGCCTCCCGGTTCAGGGAGTGCGCGGGGCGGGCGCTGCTGCTGCCGCGCCGCGTCCCGGGCCGGCGCAGCCCGCTGTGGCAGCAGCGGCAGCGGGCCGCCCACCTGCTGGGCGTGGCCTCGCAGTACGCGTCGTTCCCGATCGTGCTGGAGACGATGCGCGAGTGTCTGCAGGACGTCTTCGACGTGCCGGGGCTGGTGCGGCTCATGCGGGACATCGCCGCGCGCCGGGTGCGGGTGGTGGAGGTGGAGACCTCACAGGCCTCGCCGTTCGCGGCGTCGCTGCTGTTCCACTACGTGGGCGCGTTCATGTACGAAGGCGACGCGCCGCTGGCCGAGCGGCGCGCGCAGGCCCTGGCGCTGGACACCGCGCTGCTGGCCGAGTTGCTCGGCCAGGCCGACCTGCGCGAGCTGCTGGACCCGGACGTGATCGCCGACAGCGAGCGGGAGCTGGCAAGACTCGACCGGCCGCTGCGCGACCTGGAGGACCTCGCGGACCTGCTGCGCTCGCACGGGCCGCTGCCTGCGCTCGACGTGAGCGTACGCGGCGGCGACCCGGCCTGGCTGGAGGAGCTGGAGCGGACGCGGCGGGCCATCAGGGTGCGCATCGCGGGCGAGGAGCAGTGGGCGGCGATCGAGGACGCGGCGCGGATGCGTGACGCCCTGGGAGCGCCGCTGCCGGTGGGGCTGCCGCACGTGTTCCTGGAGCCGGTGGCCGATCCGCTGGCCGACCTGGTGGCGCGGCACGCCCGCACGCGCGGTCCCTTCCACGCCGGCACCGCCGCCACCCGGTTCGGACTCGGCGTGGCCGTGGTGACGGACACCCTGCGGCGGCTGGCCGCTTCCGGGCGGGTCGTCAGCGGGGAGTTCCGGCCAGGCGGGCGGGGCGAGGAGTGGTGCGACGCCGGGGTGCTGCGGATGCTGCGCCGCAGGTCGCTGGCCCGGCTGCGGAAGGAGGTCGAGCCGGTCGCGCCGGAGACGCTGGCCGTGTTCCTGCCCGCCTGGCACGGCATCACCGGGGCCGGTCCGTCCGCGGGCGAGCGTGGCGGGGCGGCGCGGGCCATGGATTCCCTGGTCCGCTCCATCGAGCAACTCCAGGGGGCGGCTGTGCCGGCGTCCGCGCTGGAGACCCTCGTGCTTCCCTCGCGGGTGCCGGGCTACCATCCCGCGCTGCTCGACGAGCTGACCTCGTCCGGCGAGGTGATGTGGGTGGGGCAGGGGTCGCTGCCCGGCGGCGACGGGTGGGTGTCGCTCTACTTCGCCGACACGGCGCCGCTGCTGCTGCCCGAGCCCGCCGAGATCACGATGACGCCGGTGCACGAACGCGTGCTGGAGCTGCTGGAAGGCGGCGGCGCGCTGTTCTTCAGGGGGATCTCCGACCGGCTCGGCTCGCTGGACGACCAGACGCTGGTCTCGGCGCTGTGGGACCTGGTGTGGTCGGGACGGGTGTCCGGCGACACGCTGGCGCCGCTGCGGGCAACGCTCGGAACCGGCCGCCCGGCGCATCGGCCCCCGACGACGCGACGGCGGCGGGCGGTGCTGCCGACCAGGAGCGGGCCCCCGACCGTCGCCGGCCGCTGGTGGCTGCTGCCTTCGCCGGCCGCCGACGCCACCCAGCGTGCTCAGGCCCAGGCCGAGGTCCTGCTGGAACGGCATGGGGTGGTGACCCGGGGGTCGGTGACGTCGGAGCGGCTCCCCGGCGGGTTCACACCCGTCTACCAGGTCTTGCGGGCATACGAGGAGAGCGGCCGGTGCCGCCGGGGCTACTTCGTCGAAGGGCTCGGAGGTGCGCAGTTCGCGCTGCCGGGAGCGGTGGACCGGATGCGCGCCATGGCCCCCGGCATCGCCCCGACGGGCGGCGGCGAGCGCCCGGCGGCAGGACCTGACCCCCTTCTCGCGCAGGGGCCGAGAAGGGGTGGTGGGGCCGGGCCTCGGGCTGTGGTGCTGGCCGCCGCCGATCCGGCCAGCCCGTACGGCGCCGCGCTCCCCTGGCCCCAGCGCCCCGGCGACGTCGGCCACAAACCGGGCAGGAAGGCCGGAGCACTGGTCGTGCTCGCCGACGGCCATCTGGCGCTCTACGTCGAGCGGGGCGGCAAGACGCTGCTGTCGTTCGCCGACGACGAGCTGTTGCAGCCGGCCGTGGACGCACTGGCCCTCGCGGTACGTGACGGAGCCCTCGGCAAGCTGACCGTGGAGCGGGCCGACGGCGCGTCGATCGCCGAATCCCCGCTGGCGGCGGCCCTGGAGGCGGCCGGTTTCCATCCGACCCCGCGCGGCCTCCGGCTACGCGCCTGACCGCCGGGAAGGAGCGAGCATCGGCCGAACGACTTTCACCACTCGTCGGGAGCAGACGAAGATGAGCGCATGCGGCTCCTGGAGCGCTTACGCGCGGACCTCAGCACCGGCAAGAATCTCGAGATCTACCTGACGGCGCTCATCGCCCTGGTCGTGGGTGTGCTCGGCGTCTTCAACGTCGTCAACACCCAGGTCGTGACCGCGGCGACGCTGGCCACGCTCGCTCTGGTCGCCGTGAACGCGCTCGGCCCCAGACACCAGGTCGCCGGCCTCGAGGCGCAGGTGACCGCCCTCAATCGCCTGGTCCAGGAGAAGCTCACGGGCGACGCCTTCCTGACCACCGTGAAGACGGGCCTCGACGAGCGCGTCGCGCGGGCCGACGACATCCGCTTCGCCGGGGTGACGCTGAGCCGTACGATCCGCGCCCACGTCGACGATCTCCGGAAAGGCCTGGGGCGCGGGGCATCGGTCAAGGTGCTGGTGATCGATCCGCAGGGCGCGGTACCGGAGGAGGCCGCGCGCAGGAGCACGATCCCCGATCACTCCGACGTCTTCAAGCACCGGGTCATGTCCACGCTCTACCTCCTGCGAGACCTGAAGGGGTCCGTCGAGGTGCGGTTCCTGCCGTTCGTGCCCGCGTTCGGGCTGGTCCTGCTGGATGCCGACGATGACGACGGCGTCGTCCACGTCGAGCTGGGCACGCACAGCGCGGCGGGCCGCGATCCGGTCTTCACCCTCACGCCCCATCGTGATCACTTCTGGTTCGAGCACTTCAAGGCGGAGTTCGACCGCATGTGGGAGGCCGGCAGGGAGGCGACCGAGGCCGACTGGCATCCCGACAGGAATAGCTGAACGCGCCGTATGCGATGACCCGGATATGGCTGAACTGACGCTCGGCGCGGTCCGCCGCTGGGGGACGTCAGAGTTGGGAGCTGAACCTACTGAGGCGGTAGAGAGCGCAGGAGCGCACCAGCAAAGTGACGTGGCGACCGGCCTGCCGGTGCGCTGCGGCAGCGGCGGTCGCACGAAGTGGAACCGGCACGCACCCTGACGGCGGTCCGCCCGGCGGGGAACCACCATCCCGGTCCCCGACCCTGTACGGCAGCGCGAGCGGCGCAGGATCGTGCTGGGCGGCGACGGTGCCGAGCCCGGTCGATCCGCCGCCGGGGTGCCGGTTCCACACGCGGTGCCCGCCGGCGTACGACGCCTGCCGCACCGACGAGCCACCCCTCACCGGGGACGGCCACCTCGCGGCGTGCCATCTTGTAACAGCGGACCGCATTCTGGACGCGACCGATAAAGGAGACATCTTGTTCACCACCAGGCCCGAGCTGACGGGTGACTTCGGCATGGTCGCGAGCACGCACTGGCTGGCCTCGGCCGCCGGCATGGGCGTGCTGGAACGCGGCGGGAACGCCTTCGACGCGGCGGTGGCCGCCGGGTTCGTGCTGCAGGTCGCCGAGCCGCACCTGAACGGTCCCGGCGGCGAGGTGCCGATCCTGCTGTGGAGCGAGGCCGAGCAGCGGGTGTCCGTGGTGTGCGGGCAGGGCGTGGCGCCCGCCGCGGCCACCATCGAGCGGTACGCCGAGCTCGGCCTGGACATCGTGCCCGGCACCGGGCTGCTGGCGGCGACCGTGCCGGGGGCGTTCGGCGGGTGGATGCTCATGCTGGAGCGCTGGGGCACCTGGCGGCTGGCCGACGTGCTGGCGCCCGCGATCCACTACGCCGAGCACGGCATTCCGGTGCTGGAGCGCATCTCGGCCACGATCGAGTCGGTGGAAGGATTGTTCACCGAGGACTGGCCGACGTCGGCGGCGACCTGGCTGCCCGGCGGGCACGTGCCCGCGCCCGGGTCGAAGCTGGCCAACCCCGTGTTGGCCGCCACCTACCGGCGGCTGGTCGCCGAGGCCGAGTCCGCCTCCACCAGCCGCGAGGGGCAGCTCGCCGCCGCCCGCGAGGCCTGGTACGAGGGCTTCGTCGCGGAGGCGATCGCCGAGTTCAGCACCAAGACGGCCTGGCGGGACAGCTCCGGCGAGGTGCACGGCGGGCTGCTCACCGGCGACGACCTGGCGGGCTGGTCCGCCTCGGTCGAGGAGCCGGTCACCTTCGACTACCGCGGGCACACCGTGTGCAAGACCGGGCCCTGGGGGCAGGGGCCGGTGTTCCTGCAGCAGCTCGCCCTGCTCGACGGGTTCGACCTGGACGCGATGGGCTATCTCGGCGCCGACTACGTGCACACGGTGACCGAGGTCGCCAAGCTGGCCTTCGCCGACCGCGAGGCCTGGTACGGCGACACCGACGTGCCCGTGTCCGACCTGCTGAGCGCGGCGTACAACACCGAGCGGCGGCGGCTGGTCGGCACCGAGGCCAGCCTGGAGCTGCGGCCGGGCGCCCCCGGCGGGCGCGCACCCCGGCTGCCCGGCTTCCCCCCGCCCGGTACGGCCGGCAGCGCGCCCGGCGTCTCGGG
The DNA here is from genome assembly GCF_044465905.1 of Nonomuraea sp. NPDC049480. Taxonomy (NCBI): domain Bacteria; kingdom Bacillati; phylum Actinomycetota; class Actinomycetes; order Streptosporangiales; family Streptosporangiaceae; genus Nonomuraea; species Nonomuraea sp. NPDC049480. Next base: position 52,952 of record NZ_JBITMD010000027.1, on the reverse strand, counting down.
AGCGCGCTCGCCCCAGGGCGTCGGTGAGCCGACGATCGGTGTTGAGACCGCCGATCAGGTGGTCTCCTCCGACGGGACGGTGCGTGGCGACACCTGCCACATCGACGTCGTGGACCGCTGGGGCAACATGGTGTCCGCGACGCCCAGCGGCGGCTGGCTGCAGAGCTCCCCGACCATCCCCGGCCTCGGCTTCTGCCTGGGTACGCGGGCCCAGATGTTCTGGCTGCAGGAAGGACTGCCCGCCTCACTGCGGCCCGGGGCGCGGCCGCGTACCACGTTGTCGCCGTCGTTCGCGCTCAGGGACGGCCGGCCGTGGCTGGCGTTCGGCACCCCCGGCGGCGACCAGCAGGACCAGTGGAGCCTGAACTTCTTCCTCGCCGTCGTACACGGAGGGCTCAACCTGCAGGAGGCCATCGACGCCCCCATGTTCCACTCCGAGCACTTCCCCAGCTCGTTCTTCCCTCGCGACTCCCGCCCCGGCGTCCTGCGCGTCGAGGACCGCGTGGAGCCCGGAGTGGTCGCGGAGTTGCGGCGGCGCGGGCACGAGGTCGAGGTCCAGGACCCGTGGGCGCTGGGCCGGCTGAGCGCCGTGGCCCGTGACGGCGGTTTCCTCAAGGCCGCGGCCAATCCGAGGGGCATGCAGGGTTACGCCGTCGGCCGATGACGGACCTGCCGGCCGTGCTCGGCATGTTCCCGCACGACGGCCCCGGCGTTCTCGTGTTCACCTGCGACATCACGCCCGGATGGGAGCGCTAAACTTCCAACAACCTTTTCGATTCACGGTCGTTCAAATCAACGGTTGGGATTCAGCGTGGAGCGACGCCCTGGTGTGCCCAGACTTCTCCGGGAGATCAATGACCGGGCCGCGCTGGAGCTACTGCTGGCCACCGGCCCCATGACTCGCGGCCAGATCGGCGAGCTGACCGGCCTGTCCAAGGTCACGGCTTCGCAGACGCTGTCCAGGCTGGAGGAGCGCGGCCTGGTGGAGGTGGTGGGCACGCAGGCCGGCGGGCGCGGGCCCAACGCGGCGCTCTACTCCGTGATCGCCTCCAGCGCGTACGTCGCCGGCCTCGAGGTCGGTCCCGAGCTGATCTCCTCCGCCGTCGCCGACATCCACGGCCACACGATCGCCGAGGTCACCGTCGACCCCCACGGCCACGAGGACCCGGTCTCCGCGGTGCACGAGGCGATCGTCAAGGCCTGCCGCAGCGCCAAGGTCAGCCTCGGCAAGCTGCGCGGCGTCGTGATCGGCACCCCCGGCGTGGTCGATCCGCGCAGCGGCGACGTGCGCTTCTCCTTCGACCTGCCCGGCTGGCACGAGGGCATCCACGAGGCCCTGGCCGGCGACCTGCGCCGCGAGGTGACGATCGAGAACGACGTCAACCTCGCCGCCATCGCCGAGCGCGCCGACGGCGCCGCCACGGGGATCGACGACTTCGTGCTGCTGTGGTCCAGCCGCGGCCTCGGCCTGGCGGTCATGCTCGGCGGCAAGCTGCACCGGGGGCGTTCGGGCAGCGCGGGAGAGATCGGCTACCTGCCGGTGCCCGGCGTGCCGCTGCCTGAGGACATCCGCACCTCGCCGGGGCGGCTGCCGTCCCTGGCGGGCGGCCTGCAGTCGCTGGTCAGCGCCGAGGCGGTGTCCGAGCTGGCCCAGGGGTACGGCTTCGCGGCCGGCGGCGCGGGCGAGTGCGTGCAGGTCGCGGTGGCCGCGGGCGCCGAGGGCGAGCCGCTGCTGGACGAGGTCGCCAACCGGCTCGCCCTGGGCGTGGCCGCGGTGTGCGTGATCCTGGACCCCGGCCTGGTGGTGCTGGCCGGCGAGGTCGGCCAGGCCGGCGGCGCCGCCCTCGCGTCCCGGGTGGAGGAGGCCGTGGCCCGGATCTCCCCGGTGCGTCCCCAGGTCGTCACCACGACGGTGACCGACGCCAACCCGGTGCTGCGCGGCGCCGTACTCGCCGCCCTGGACCAGGCCCGCGAGGAGCTCCTCGCCCCTTAGGCGGTCAGCAGTTCCACCGCCGCCTGGGCGTTGGCGCGGGCGGCGCCGTACGTGGCGATGTAGACGGCGCTGGCGGGCCGCCACACGGGCAGCCCCATCTCGATCACGGTCGCGTCCGGGCGGGCCGCCACCAGCGCGGACACCATCTCCTGGCTCGCCCGGTGGCGGTGGGCGTCCTTCATCACGACGACGAGGGACCGGTTCGCGGCCTTGGCCAGCAGTCCGGGCACGTCGGCGGCCGCCGGCTCGACGCGCACGATCTCCGCGTCCGGCAGCCACGGGCCCACGCCCCACGGCACGTCCCCCACGGCGATCGTCGGCGGGGTGTCCACCTCGACCACCAGCGGCTCGACCAGGGGCACGGTCGCGCCGGTCAGCCGTACGGCGCGGCGCGCGGCGTGCAGCCCGACCACGTCCCGATCGGCGGGGACCTCTCGCGCCCCGCCGGACCACTCCCGCAGCGCCGCGACCCGCGCCGCCGCCTCCTCCAGCCGCTCCAGCGGCAGCCGTCCCTCGCGCACCGCGGAGACGATCTCCGCGATGATGGCCTGGATGTCGTCGTAGGCGGGAATGGGCCCCAGGCACAGCAGGTCGGACCCGGCCGCCAGGCTCAGCACCGCGCCTCCGGCCAGGCCGACGCTCTTGGTGATCGCGTGCATGTCCAGCGCGTCGGTGACGACCACGCCGTCGAAGCCGAGCTCGCCCTTCAGCAGCCCGGTCAGCGCGGCGCCGGACAGGGTGGCCGGGGTGTCGCCCGTCAGCGCCGGCACCGCCACGTGCGCGGTCATCACCGACTTGGCCCCCGCGTCGATCGCCGCGCGGAACGGCACCAGCTCCCGCTCCCGCAGCACGTCCAGGTCGACGTCCACGACCGGGATCGCCAGGTGGGAGTCCACGCGGGTGGCGCCGTGGCCGGGGAAGTGCTTGACGCAGGCGGCCACCCGTACCGACTGCAGGCCCTGAACGGCCGCCACCGTGTGCCTGGCGACCAGGTCCGCGTCCGCGCCGAACGACCTGGTGCCGATCACCGGGTTGTCGGCCTCGGTGTTGACGTCCGCGCTCGGCGCCATGTCCAGGTTGATGCCGCAGTTGGCCAGCTCGGCGGCGATGGCCCGGTAGACCCGGCGGGTCAGCTCGACGTCGTCCACCGCGCCCAGCGCCGCGTTGCCCGGGTACGGGCTGCCGACGTGGTACGCCAGCCGCGTGACGTCGCCGCCCTCCTCGTCCAGCGAGATGACCGGCTCACCGGCTCCCCGCAGCGCGGTGGTCAGCTCGCTCACCTGGCCGGGATCGGCCACGTTGAACCCGAAGAGCGTGACGCCGCCCAGGCCGTGCTCCAGCTCGCGCAGCACCCATGCGGGCGCCGTGGTGCCCTCGAAGGCGACGAGCAGCGTGCCGGCCGCAAGACGGCGCAGCCCCCGATCACTCTGACCCATGGCTCCTCATAAGTTTTCAGGCAGGATCGAGTACGGCACTGGCGTGCCGTACGAAATTTCGTGGTTGGTCAGCCCTTCACGGCCCCGGCGACCAGGCCGGAGACCATGCGGCGTTGCACGAGAAGGAAGAAGACGACGACCGGAATCGTCATCAAGGTGGAGCCGGCCATGATCGCGCCCCAGTCGACGCCCTTCTGGCCGAAGAAGTACTGCAGGGCGACCGGCATCGTGTACCCCTCGGACCCCGACATCAGGTAGAGGGCGAAAACCAGGTCGTTCCACGCGGTGATGAACGAGAAGATGCTCGTGGCCACCAGACCGGGCGCGACCAGCGGGAAGAGCACCTTCCAGAAGGTCGTCATGCGCCCCGCGCCGTCGATCCAGGCCGCCTCCTCCAGCGACTTGGGCACCGCGGCGACGAATGTCCGCAACATCCACACGCCGAACGGCAGGGTCAGCGCGACCTGGGTGACGATCAGCCCGATGAGCTGGTCGCCGAGCCCCACCCGCTTGACCATCATGTACAGCGGGATGAGCAGGCCCTCCGACGGCAGCATCTGCACGATCAGCAGCACGACCAGGAAGGTGCTGCGGCCCTTGAACCGGAAGCGGGCGATGGCGGTGGCCGACAGCAGGGCGAAGGCCGAGCCGATGAGCACGGTGCCGAGCGCCACGATCGCGCTGTTGCGCATGTAGAGCCAGATGGAGTTGTTCGCGACGCCCTCGGTCAGCACCCGCGCGAAGTGGTCGAAGGTGAAGTGCGTGGGGAACGGGATGAACTCCGTGGTGAAGATCTGGTCGTTCTCCTTGAAACCGGTGGAGACCATCCAGTAGACGGGGAAGACGGCGTAGAGGAAGACCAGGACGCCGGCCGTGTTCAGGAGGATCTTGCCGAGCCTCTTGCGTGCGAGCGGGGTCACATCTCCTCCTGCTTCACGATCTGCCTGACGTACACGACGGTGATGACGAGCAGGATGATCGTCAGGACGACGGAGATCGCCGCGCCGGTGCCCAGCTTCTGCGGGGGCTTGAACGCCTCGGCGACGGCGTACATGGACAGGTTGAAGCCGTCGCGATTCGTGGGGCCGTTCATCAGCACGTAGAGCTGGCTGAACACCTTGAAGTCCCAGATGATCGACAGGACCGTCAGGACGGCGAAGACGGGCTTGAGCATCGGCAGGGTGATCTTCGTGAACGTGCGCCACGGCCCGGAGCCGTCCACCCTGGCCGCCTCGTACAACTCGGCGGGGATGCCCTTGAGCCCGGCCAGGACCGAGACCGCGATGAACGGGAACCCGGCCCACACCACGCACACGACCAGCGCGGTGTAGAGGGGAAGGGTGTCGTTGAGCCACGGCGTGCCCGTCCAGCTCGACTGGCCGGACGGCGGAGCGGCCAGCCAGTCGGGCAGCAGGTTCAGCGCCCAGTTGACGATGCCGGACTCGGCGTCGAAGAGGGAGCGCCAGATGACGCCCTGCGCCACGGGCGGCACGGCCCAGGCGAACATGCAGCCGATGACCACGAACAGCGACATCTTCCTGCCGAGCCGGTGCAGCAGCACGCCCACCGCGGTGCCGACGATCAGCGTGAGGCTGACGGCGACGAAGGCGAACGCCACGGTGTTGCGCAGGGCCGACCAGAAGATGTCGTTGCCGAGGATCTTCTCGAAGTTCCCCAGCCCGACCCACTCGGCGGGCCTGGTCCCCCTGACCTGGGCCAGGCCGACCTTCTGGAAGGCCATGACGCCCAGCTGGTACATCGGGTACAGCAGCAGTCCCGCGATGACCAGCAGGCCGGGGACGAGCAGGACGTAAGGGATGGCCCAGACCGGCATCCCGCTGGCCCGCACGCGCCCGGCGTCCTTGTTCGGCCGGCGCCCCGGGACGGGGGAGGAACCCCCGCCCCGGGCGACCGTTGTGGTGTCCGCCATCGTCACTGGTTCAGGATCTCTTCGAGTTCCTTGTTGGCGTCGGCGAGGGCCGTGGTGGTGTCCTTCTTGCCCTCGATGACGGCCCGGGCGGCGTTCTGCAGCACGGCCTTGGTCGCGTCGGCCTCGGACCAGTTGGGGTCCGCGGGGAAGGCCCTGGCCTTGGCGAACGCCTGGGCGAAGGCGCCCTGTGCCGGGTCCTCGTTCAGCGCGGCCAGGGTGTCCGGGTAGATCGGGAGCAGGCCGCCCTCCTTGGCGTAGCGGTCGGCCCAGGTCTTGCTGGTGGCGAGCTTGATGTACTCCTTGCCGAGGTCGGCCTCCTTGGTGCCGCCCCACAACGCAATGTCGTTGCCGCCGAAGAAGGACGGGGCCACGCCGCCGCTCTTGGCGGGCAGCGGGAAGAAGGCGAGCTTGTCGCCCTTCAGCTTGCCCTTGGAGTCCTCTTCGATGCCGGGCAGGTCCCAGCCCGCGGTGAGGTACATCGCGACCTTGTTGTTGGCGAAGCGCTTGCGGATGTCCGTGGTGTTGAGCGTCAGGTTCGCCTTGCTGGACAGTCCGCTGCTGACCAGGCCGGTGTAGGTCTCGAAGCCCTTGGCGAAGCCGGGCTCGGTCAGCTTGCCGACCCACTTGTCGCCTTCCTTGACGGCGTACTCGCCGCCCTCGGACCAGGCGAACGCGGCCAGCAGGTGGTTGGCGTCGGCGCCGCCGTTGAAGGCGAAGCCGTCCACTCCGGCGCCCTTCTCCTTCTGGACCTTCTTGGCGGCGGCGACGAGCTCGTCCCAGGTCTTCGGGACCTCGATCTTGAGATCCTCGAACCAGTCCTTGCGGTAGAGCACCGCGCGGGCGCCGGCGCCCCACGGCACGGCGTAGATCTCGCCGTCCACGGTCTCGTAGCCGTAGAGGTTCTCGGGGATCTGCGACCGGTCGCCCTCGCGGGCGATGTCGGTGATCGGGGTCAGCGCGTCCTGGCTCTGCCACATGGGCACCTGGTCGTTGCCGATCTCGGTGACGTCCGGGCCGGTGCCGGTGGCCGCGGCGGCGAACTTGTCGGCCACCTGCGGCCACGGGATCCACTCGAGCTTGACCTCAGCGCCGGTCTGCTTCTTGAACTCGGCGTTGAGCTCGTCCATGTACTTGGCCGCGGCCGGGTTGCTGTCACCGAGGCGCCACACGCTGAGGGTCTTGCCGGCGTACTTGGGGCCGCTGGCGGGGGCGGCCGCGCTGGGCGAGGACGAGGGCGCTTCGCTGGAGCCACAAGCGGCCAGGCCCAGGGCCAGGGCGGCCGTGGTGACCGTAGTGGCTGTGATCTTCGCGATCCTCACAGGGTTCTCCCTTCCCGGGTGCTGGCCTACGGTCCGCACCAGGCTGATCGTCAATGCCGAACGATGGTGCTAAACTAACAAGAAACTTTCTTAAAAGAAACGCCCGTTAGGGATTCGTGACGAGAGGGGTGCGTGAATGAGTCGAAGCCCGGGAGTCCCCAGGCTGCTGCGGCGGCTGAACGATCGCGCGGCACTCGAACTCCTCCTCGTGGACGGGCCGCTGACCCGGGCCGAACTGGGGGAACGAACCGGGCTCTCCAAGGTAACCGCAGGTCAGCTGCTTGCCCGCCTGGAGGAGAGAGGGCTCGTCGAGGTCGCCGGCGAGCGGGCCGCCAGCAGGGGTCCGCACGCCGCCTTGTACGCCGTGGTTCCCTCCAGCGCGTACGTCGCCGGCCTGGAGGTGCTGCCCGACAGCCTCCGGGTCGGTGTGGCGGACATCACAGGCAGAATCGTCGTCGAGATCACCCTCAACCCCTCCACCGGCGGCGACCCGGTCAAGGCCGTCCACGCGGCCGTGCGCCGCGCCTGCGAGGCGGCCGACATCGACCTGTCGCGCCTGCGCTCGTTCGTCATCGGCACGCGAGGCGTGGTGGACCCCGGCAGCGGCGACGTGCGCTTCTCGTACGACCTGCCGGCCTGGCACGTCGGCGTGCTGGCCAGCCTCCGCGAGACCCTCGGCCCCTCCGTCACCATCGAGAACGACGTCAACCTGGTCGCGCTCGCCGAGCACAGCTACGGCGCCGCCGTCGGCCACGACGACTTCGTGGTCATCTGGGCGGGCGTCGGCCAGGGCCTCGGCGTCATGCTGGGCGGCAGGCTGCACCGAGGCATCAGCGGAGGCGCGGGCGAGATCGGCTGGCTTCCGGTCCCGGGCGAGCCGCTGCCCACCAACGTCTCCGAGCCGCAGTCGGGCTCCTTCCAGCGCCTCGTGGGCCATATCGCGCTGCGCGGCCTGGCCCGCGAGCACGACGTCCAGGGCGTCACGGTGCCCGACCTGGTCCGCAACGGCGGTGAGGGCTATCTGGACGCCGTGGCGGCGCGGCTGGCCGTGGGCGCGGCGGCGGTGACGGTCGTGCTCGACCCCGGGCTGATCGTGCTCAGCGGCGACGTCGGCCGGGCGGGTGGCGAACGGCTGGCCGCCAAGGTGCAGGAGGCCGTGGCCCGCGTGTGCCCGAGCCGGCCCACCGTGGTCACGACCAAGGTGGCGGGCAACCCGGTGCTGCGAGGCGCGCTGGTGGCGGCGCTGGAGCAAGCCCGGGAGCAGGTTTTCTCCGACACTGTGTGAGAATTTCTGCCCATGTGGCAGTCCTCGAACGACGTCGTGCTCATCTCGGACCCCCGGGTGGCCGCGATCCCGGTGCGGGAATGCGGCGAGCCTCTGGCCGAGGTCCGCGGGCGGCTGCGGGTGGACCACCGGCTGGCCGATCCCGCCGGCGCATATGCCCACCTGCGCTCCGGGCTGCTCGAACGGCTGGAGAAGGCCGAACGGCTGCTGCCCGAGGGCTTTCACCTGCTGATCGTGGAGGGCTACCGCCCCGTCGCCACGCAGTCCCTCTATTTCACCCAATATCGCGATGAGTTGCTGGCCGCGAACCCGGACATGTCCTTCGACGAAGCGCATGTCGCGGCGAGCCGGTACGTATCGCCGGTGAGCGTGGCCCCGCACACCGCCGGGGCCGCCGTCGACCTGACCCTGTGCGACCCCGACGGCATCGAGTACGACATGGGCACCGAGGTCAACGACAATCCGGAGCAGAGCGAGGGCGCCTGCTACACGGCCGCCCCGAACATCTCCGCCGACGCCCGCGCCCACCGCAAGCTCCTCGCCGCCGCCCTGGAATCCACCGGCCTCGTCAACTACCCCACCGAGTGGTGGCACTGGTCGTACGGCGACCGCTACTGGGCCATGTCCACCGGCTCCCCCCACGCCCTGTACGGCCCCGTAGGGTTTCCCGCCTGACAACCCTTTGTTGCAAAGGTTTTCCACAAGCTGTGGCATGGGCACAACCTCTTGCGGAGCACTTGTGGACTCCCCCAGCGAGGTGCAGGCATGGTTCCGCTGATCGGGATCGAAGAGGAATACCTCGTCGTCGATCCCCGCACCCGCCACGTGGCTCCCCGAGCGGCCGATGTCCTGGCCGCCATGAAGGGCGTGGCCGACGTGGTGCACGAGATCACCAGATTCCAGGTGGAGGCCCGCACGCCGCCCTCCGCCGACCTGAGCGAGCTGGGCTCGCAGCTGCGCGCCGTGCGCAAGGAGGTGGCGAACGCGGCGCGCGCGTGCGGGCTGGCGGTCGCCGCGAGCGGCATCCCCGTGCTGGGGGACGTCGCCTCGCCGCCGCTCACCGACGTGCCCCGTTACCTGCAGGGCCGGGTGCTCTACCGCGCGCTGCAGGACGAGATCACCATCTGCGCGCTGCACGTGCACGTGGACGTGCCCGACCGGGAGCACGCCGTCTACGTCGGCAACCACGTACGGCTCTGGCTGCCGACGCTGATCGCGCTGTCCGCCAACTCGCCGTTCTTCGCCGGCCGCGACACCGGGTACGCGTCGTGGCGGGTGATCACCTGGGGGCGGTGGCCGGTCGCGGGCGCGCCTCCGTACTTCCCGTCGTACGACGACTACGAGCTGGCCGTGCGCGCCCTCGGAGAGTCGGGCGCGCTGCTCGACCCGAAGACGGTCTACTGGGACACCCGCCCGTCGCCCAGCCTGCCCACCGTCGAGATCAGGGCCGCCGACGTGCCGCTCGACGTGAGCGACAGCCTCACCCTGATCGGCCTCGTCCGGGCACTGGTGGTGACCGCGCTGGCCGCGGTCCGGCGAGGCGACCGCGGGCTGCCCGTGTCCTCCGAGGTGCTTCGCGCCGCCTACTGGCGCGCGGCCCGCGACGGGCTGCTGGGCGACTGCCTGGACGTGCGGGACGGCACGCTCGTGCCCGCGCCGGTGATGGCGGGCCGCCTTCTCGAGCACGTACGCCCTGCGCTGGCCGAGGCCGGTGACCTGGCCTTCGTCCAGGAGGGCCTGGACCGGCTGCTGCGCATGGGCTCGGGGGCGATGCGCCAGCGCAGGGTCCACGCCCGGGGCAACGACCTGGCCGAGGTGGTGGACGATCTCATCGAGGCCACGGTCGCCTGACGCACTCGAACCCCCCTGAACCGGGCGGACCGGCGCACATACCATGTTCACCAGGAGGGATAATCGAGAACATGCGCCTTTCCGCTCGTGTCGACTACGCCCTCCGAGCCGCCGCCGAACTCGCCGCCGCGGGGGCGGGCCCGACCACCGTGGGCGAGCTCGCCAAGGAACAGGACATGCCGCCCAAATACCTGGAGAACATCCTGCTCCAGATGCGCCGCGCCGGCCTGGTGCGCGGCCAGCGGGGGCCCGAGGGGGGTTACGTGCTGGCCAGGCCCGCGGCCGACATCTCACTCGCGGACGTGATCAGGGCCGTGGACGGCCCGCTGGCCAACGTGCGTGGCGAGCGGCCCGAGCACGTCGGCTACCGGGGGCCCGCGGAGTCGTTGCAGCAGGTGTGGATCGCGTTGCGGGCGACCGAGCGCGCCATCCTGGAGGAGGTCACGCTGGAGCAGGTCGCTTCCGGAGCCCTGCCCGAGCGTGTCCGCCAGCTCGCCGCCGACCCCGCCGCCTGGGACTGAGCCGAGCCCTCAGGACCGCCTCCTGCCCGCCGGTCAGGCTCACCTCCGCGTGAACCAGAGCACGACGCCGTTGATCTCGGCCGCAGGCCCTTCGGCGAGCGTGCGGACGGACCGCCCGCTCGTGTCCATCATGACCACCTTGATGTCCTTGCCGTCGGGCACCGTGACCATGAGGTGCTTGTCGTCGAACCAGCCGCGGAAGCGAGCCCCCTTGGGCAGCCGCACGTCACCTGCCGTGCCGCCGGTTGCTTCATTCCAGAAGCATACATATCCCGATCTATTAGGACAGATCGTGGTGATCACTGTCCCCAGCGACGTCTGCACCGCGCCCCCGGGCAGCAGCTCCCCCAAGCCGCGGAGGGTTCTCACGAGCCGGCCCTTGAGATCGAGCACCCGGATCACGTCGTTCGCCGCAGCGTGCAGGACGGTGTCGCCGGTGCCCCACTCGTACGTACCGTTCCCGGCGTCCTCTGTCTTGCCTACCGTGAAGGACCTGGTGGCCGGGTCCAGGATCATGAACCCCACGGCCGGGATCGGCTTGCGGCTCATGTCGGAGACGGTGAGAAGAAGCCGCCGCCCGTCCCGTGACCAGGTCGGCAAAAACAATGTGTCCGGCCTGTCGACCGTCCTGATCTCCCCGTCCCGCCCGGTGACACGATCGCGGAGCACGATGGTCTCGTAGTCCGTGCGGGTGAACCTGGTGCCCGGCAGCGAAGCCACATAGCCACCGCCCGGCGAGACGATCGGCTCCTGCAGGCCGCCGAAGAACGCGAACGCCCCTGTGGCGGGGTCGCGTACGTACGATGAGCCGTCTGCGGCCTTGCGCTTGTCGTGGTAGGAGGAGACCCAGACGGGGTCGGCCGGGTTTTCGTACAGTGTGATCTTCGTGTTGGGAATCTCCAGCTCCGACGTCGAGGTGAGTGCCATCGGCCCCTGCCGGGGAACCGGCGGCATCGGCGCCGGGGTCGGGGTCGGGGTGAGCGAGGGGGCGGCGGTGGGCCTGGCGACCAGGACGGCCACGGTGACCGCCGCGGCCGTCACCAGCGCACCGGCCCAGAGCAGCCACCGTCGCCGCCCCGCGGGCCCAGAAGGCTCCTGCGGCGACGGACCCGGTGCCGTCGGTCCTTGACCGGGCTCCGCCTGCACGGGCAGTCCCCGGCCCGGCGGCGCCGCGGACTGCTGCCCCTCGGCCAGCAGTCGCTGCTCCGGCACTGGATGCCCGAGCAGCGTGAGGAGCGCCTCCGTGGCCGCCGGCCGCGCCGCCGGGTCCTTGGCCAGGCACCGCACCACCAGATCCCGCAGCTCGCCGTCGAGATCGCCGATGCGCGGCTCGCCGTGCATGATCCGGTTGATCAGAGCAGGCAGGTCGCCGGTCCCGAACGGCGGACTGCCCGTCGCCGCGCACACCATGGTCGAGGCCCACGCGAACAGGTCGGCCGCCGGACCGGCCTGCTGTCCGGCGAACTGCTCAGGCGCCATGTACGGCGGCGTCCCGACGAGGAACTCCCCGGCCAGCTCGGACTGCTCCAGCGCCCGCGAGATCCCGAAGTCGATCACCCGCGGCCCGTCCCTGCTGAGCAGCACGTTGCCGGGCTTGAAGTCCCGGTGCACCACGCCCGCCCGGTGAATGGCCGCCAGCGCGGTCAGCGTCCCGATCGCGAGTCTGCGCAGCTCCGGCCCGCGCAGCCCGCCCCGCTCCCGGATCACCTCCGCCAGCGAGGGCCCGTCGACGAACTCGCTCACCACGTACGGGGTCCCGCCGAGCTCCCCGCTGGCCAGCACCTGCGCCGTGCAGAACGCCTTGACCCGCCGCGCGAACTCGATCTCCTGCCGGAACCGCACCCGCGCCTCGGGATCATCCAGCCCCGCGCCGAGTATCTTGATCGCGACCTGCCGACCGCCCGGCGCCTCCCCGAGGTAGACCACCCCTTGTCCGCCCTCGCCGAGCCGTCCCAGGACGCGGTGCCCGTTCACCTGGGGCGGGTCGCCCGCCAGCAGCGGCCTCATCATCGCGGCGCCGCGGCGAACTGGAACTGGCCTTTGAGCGGGGTGACGTCCGCGAGCACCCGCTCGGTCACACCGACGAAGTCGATGATGTTGATGTGCTCGGTGCCCTTCTTCTTCCCCGGCTCGCGCACGAGGAGATGGTTCTCGTTGAACCAGCCGAGCAGGTGGCTCTCATCCGTCGGGCGGGGCACCGTCGCGCGCCTGGCCCCCGTCCGGGTGTCCCAGACGCAGAACTCCTTCGTGCTCTTCGGGCAGACGGTGACAAACTGCTTCCCCGACGGCGAGAACCAGTCACCGCTACGAGGCATCCCCACCCAGTGCATGCTCTTGATCACCTGACCGGAGGTGTTGTAGTAGTCGATCCCTCTGCGCTGACCGCCGAAGAACCCCCTGGCGATCGTGCCGTCGGGCGTGAAGGTGAAGATGAGACTGGCGTCGTCCTGGTACTCGGTCCTCACGTGCGTGGCCTTTCTGGTCTGCACGTCGATGAGCACGAAGTCCCCGGTCGTGTAGGGCTTCTTCGTCATGTCGACGGCGGACAGGAGCAGCTTGGTGCCGTCTCTCGACCAGATCGGATTCATGGTGCGCAGCGGCTTCTTGACCGTGGTGACGGTGAAGCTCTCGCCGGTGGAGAGCCTGGTGAGCTTGACGAAGTCCATGTCGGAGCTCTGGAACTTGATCCACGGGTTGAGCACCACCCAGTCGCCGCCGGGCGAGACCACGGGCTCCTCGGTCGTGCTCACGGCCTTGAAGGCGCCGGCCCGGTCGCGTACGTAGCCGGTGTATTTGCCGGTTACCTCCAGGTACGCCGACAGCCGCACGTGGTCGTCCGGGTGCTCGTAGAAGGTGGCGCCGATCGACGGCAGCGGGAGCGTGCTCGCCGCCTTCGGCGCCACCTTCTCCTTCGGTGCGACGGTCGTCGAAGGGGTGATCGTGAGTGGCGTGCTGAGGGCCGGCGTGGGGGTGGTGGCGGCCGCCGCGGTCCTGGGCGGCGTGCGGGCGTCGAGCACGGCGTAGACGCCCGCGCCCGAGACGAGCGCCCCCACGGCGAACGCGGCTGCCAGCGACACCAGGTTCGGCCCTCTGGGCGGCGGGGTCGCCCGCGGCACCGCCTCGGGCGCGACCCGTCCAGTCAGGAACGCCGTCTGCCCGACCAGCCGCAGCAGCACCTCGCTCGCGGCCGGCCGTGCGTCCGGGTCCTTGGCCAGGCACGCGGTGAGCAGGTCGTGCAACTCTCCCAGGTCCGGCAGGGTCGGCTCGCCCTTGACGATGCGGTCCACGGTGGCGCCCATCGAGCCGGCCTCGAACGGGGAGGCCCCGCTCACGGCGAACACCATGGTCGCCGCCCAGGAGAACACGTCCGCGGGCGGCTCCGCCGGGGCGCCGCGCAGGCGTTCGGGCGCGGTGAAAGCGGGGACGGCGACCTTGCGGGTGGAGATCGCGGCACCCGCCAGGGCCTGCTCCAGGCCGAGGTCGAGGACCCGGGGCCCATCGGGGCCGAGCACCACGTTGCCGGGCCGGATGTCCCCGTGGACGAATCCCGCCTGGTGGATCGCGACCAGCGCGGTGATCGTGCCGGCCGCCAGCCGGTAGAGGCCCACGCCGCCCAGCGTCCCCCCGGTCTCTTTCAACGTGGGGCCCTCGACGTATTCGGTGATGACGTACGCCTGCCCGTCCAGCACTCCCGTCGCCAGGATCTGCGCGGTGCTCACCGCGGAAAGCCCCCGCAGCGGCTCCATCGCCTCCAGGAACGGCTCCGGCTCCAGTTCCACGGGGAGCAGCCGGACCACGACCGGCTCGTTGGACGGCGACCGCCCGAGGAACACACCGGCGCCCAGCCGCCCTGTCAACCGGTGGTCCGCGACCTCGACCGGGTCACCCGCGCGTAAATCCGTGATCTCCGACATGTGCCGTCAGCCTCCGCCAGTCCCACTCCCGATCATCATTATCGTCATCCCCACCGTCAGAATGCATCGCTTTGTCCGCCGCCGGAACGCCCTCTTTCGCGACGCGTCCCCGGAGTCACCGGCATTCCGCCAACGCCGCCGCCAGTCACAGCTCGCGCGCGCAACGCGGCCTCGCGCCTGGTGCGGGAAAGGTCACGCGCCGAACGGCAGGGCCGCAGGCCTTCCTAGACTGGAGGGATGCCTGAGGGGGATGCCGTCTACCGCACGGCCACGCGACTGCGGTCCGCGCTGGACGGTCACGTGCTGACCAGATCGGACTTCCGCGTCCCCAGGTACGCCACCGCTGACCTGACCGGTCGCGCGGTCCTCACCACGCTCTCCCGGGGCAAGCACCTGCTCACGCGCGTCGAGGGCGACCTGACCGTCCACACCCACCTGCGGATGGACGGCAGCTGGCGGATCATGGCGCCGACCGCCCGCACCCCACCCGGCGATCAGGTGAGGCTGATCCTGGCCAACCAGCAGTGGACGGCTATGGGGGTCAAGCTGGGAATGGTGGATCTCGTCCGGACGGGCGAGGAGGCACGGCTGGTCGGCCATCTGGGGCCGGATCTGCTGGGGCCGGACTGGGACCCGGACGAGGCCGTGCGCAGGCTGCGAGGGGCGCCCGGCAGGACCATCGGGGAAGCGCTGCTCGATCAGCGCAACCTGGCGGGGATCGGCACGATCTATCGCGCCGAGACCCTGTTCCTGCGGGGGATCTGGCCGTGGAAGAAGGTCGGGGAGATCGAGGATCTCAACGGGCTCGTGTCATTGGCGCAGCGGCTCCTGGGAGCCAACAAAGCACATGCGGGCACGGTGACCACAGGTGATCGCCGCCCGGCGAACCAGACGTGGATCTACGGCAGGGCGGGGAGGCCCTGTCGCCGTTGCGGCACCCGCATCAGCCGTGGGGAGATGGGGGCGCGGCCACAGGAACGGCTGATCCTGTGGTGTCCCGGCTGCCAGCCGCGTTAGGCAGCCACCATGTCCTTGACTTCAGGGAACACGGAGTCGGAGATCGACCCGGGAACCGTCTCGGCAAGGGGCAGGCGCTCGTGCTCCGGAACATCGGCAAGCACAGGAGCAGCCTGGAGCTCCGCCAGCGCGAACTGGTCGGACACCTCACGCAACACCTGCGAAAGCGGCACTCCGAGCGCGCCGCAAATCGACGCGAGCAACTCGGACGAGGCCTCCTTCTGGCCACGCTCCACCTCGGAAAGGTAACCGAGGGAAACCCGGGCAAGCGTGGACACCTCACGAAGTGTGCGTCCCTGCCGCACCCGCAACCGCCTCAGCACATCCCCGAGCAGCTGACGCAGCAGAATCATCTGTCGCTCCCTCCCCGGCGCGGTTGTCTTCACCACGCCCCGCGCGATCGGTTCGTGCCGCACTTTGGTCTTCTTACCTTCGTACATACTCCTCGCCGTCATCACTGGGCGTCCCCGCCCCTGGACCGCCGCTCGTGCCTCATTGCGCGACTTATCAGGCCCGCCTGCCGGGCGCTCGGTGCTTGCAGTTGGCTCACGGACCTCACTCACAGCTCCACCGTACCCGTATCCACCGACACCGCGTCAGACCGTGCAAGGCATGTTCGCTCGGGACGTAACACGGTAATCACCGGGAATGTTCCCCTATGTTCGCCTTCAGCACACCTGCCAGGAGATCAACGGCCTCGTCCACCGTCTCTACCCTGATACGTTCACGCGACCCATCTAGGGTCAATTCCCGCGCCCAAATCTTCCCATCCGGCCCGGAAACGGCAATATGGACAGTGCCCACGGGCTTGCCGTCCTGCGGCTCCGGCCCGGCCACTCCGGTCGCGGCCAGGCCGTACGTGGCCCCGCACAGCCGCGCGACCCCCGTCGCCATGGCCGCGGCCACCTCCGGGTGCACGGCCCCCTCCCGCCGCAGCAACTCCCCCGGCACGCCCAGCAGCTCCCGCTTGACATCGGTGGCGTACGAGATCACCCCGCCCCGGAACGCCTTGGAGGACCCGGAGACCGACGTGAACGCCGCACCGATGAGCCCTCCGGTCAGCGACTCGGCCACCGCCACCGTGGCGGACCCCCGCACCAGCATGGACAGAACCTCGGCCACATCCGCCATCGATCACTCCCCACGCGCCTGCTCGGCTACCTTACGCAGCCTCAGCGCCCGGATCACGTAGTCGACGCCCGTGCCGACGGTGATGATCAGCGCGGCCCCCATCGCCACCCACCGCACCACGTCGGGCACGAAGGGCAGGAGGTAGAGGACGATCGCGACGATCTGCAGCACGGTCTTGACCTTGCCGCCGTAGCTGGCCGGGATGACCGCGTGCCGCAGCAGCACGAACCGCAGCGCCGTGATGCCCACCTCCCGGCCGAGGATCAGCACCGTGACCCACCACGGCAGCTCGCCCAGGATCGACAGGCACACCAGCGCCGCGCCGGTGAGCGCCTTGTCCGCGATCGGGTCCGCGATCTTGCCGAAATCGGTGATCAGGCCGTACCGCCTGGCCAGCTCGCCGTCGAGGTGGTCGGTGATCGAGGCCACCGCGAACACCGCCAGCGCGGTCACGCGCCACCCGGTGCCCGGCAGGAGGAGGCAGACGACGAAGAAAGGGACGAGCGCCAACCGGAGGACCGTGAGGATGTTGGCGATGTTCCACAGGCTCACCACCCGGCGCTCGTCCTTCTTCATGGACCGGCCTTGATACGCGCGATCAGATCGACCCCTTCGGCGTCGACCGCGACCGCGCGCACGATCTGCCCTCTGACCAGGCCGATGCCCTGCACCGTGACCGAGCCGTCGACCTCGGGCCCCTGGTGGGCGGCCCGGCCCTCGTAGCCGCCGTCGCCCAGGTCGTCGTCGATCAGCACGTCGACCTCGGTGCCGATGCGCTCCTCCGCCCGCTGGGCGGTCAGCTCCTCCGCCAGCGCGGTGAGTGTGCGCACGCGCTCGTCGACGACGTCCTGGCCGAGCTTGCCCGGCAGGCCGGCCGCCTCGGTGCCGTCCTCGTCGGAGTAGCCGAACACACCGATGACGTCGAGCCTGGCCGCCTCCAGGAAGCCCACCAGCTCGCCGAACTCCTCCTCGGTCTCGCCCGGGAAGCCCACGATGAAGTTGGAGCGCACGCCCGCCTCCGGGGCGCGCTCGCGCACGGTCTCCAGCAGCCCCAGGAAGCGCTCGGGGTCGCCGAAGCGGCGCATCCTGCGCAGCACGGTGTTGCTGGCGTGCTGGAAGGACAGGTCGAAGTAGGGGGCCACGCCCTCGGTGCCGGTGATGACGTCGATCAGCCCAGGACGCAGCTCGGCCGGCTGCAGGTAGCTGACCCGCACCCGCTCGATGCCGTCCACCGCGGCGAGCTGCGGCAGCAGCTTCTCCAGGGCCCGCAGGTCGCCCAGGTCCTTGCCGTACGACGTGGAGTTCTCGCTGACGAGGACCAGCTCGCGCACGCCCCGGTGCGCCAGCCAGTCGGCCTCGGCCAGCAGCTCGTCCGGCGTGCGCGAGACGTAGGAGCCGCGGAAGGCCGGGATCGCGCAGAACGAGCAGCGCCGGTCACAGCCCGAGGCCAGCTTGAGCGAGGCCACGGGGCTCTCGTCGAGCCGCTTGCGCAGCACGCGCGGCCCGCTGACGGGCGCCACCCCGTCCGGCAGGTCGCCGTGGCCCGGGATGTGCGTTTTGGGGGCGCTGGCACGGTCCACCGGCGAGATGGGTAGCAACGTGCGGCGGTCGCGTGGCGTGTGGGGCTTGAGCGGGCGGTCGGCGAGCACGTCGTCGAGGCGCTCACCGATCTCGGCGTAGTCGTCGAAGGAGATGACGGCGCTGGCCTCCGGCAGGGCCTCGGCCAGTTCGTTGCCGTAGCGCTCGGCCATGCAGCCCGCGGCGACCACTTTCACACCGGAGTCGGCGGCGGCCAGGAGCGTGTCGATGGAGTCCTTCTTGGCCGAGTCGATGAAGCCACACGTGTTGACGACGACGACATCGGGGTCGTCGTCACCCAGCTGCCAACCGGCAGCCTCGAGTCGCGCGGCCAGCTCCTCGGAGTCGACCTCGTTGCGCGCGCAGCCCAAAGTGATCAGCGATGCGGTTCGGCGGGATGACATGGTGAACACTACGGTATCGGGAGTTGGCCACCACCTGATGCACGGACCCCGCGCGCATGATGCCTTCCGCTACCGCGACCGCTGCCGCGCCGGAGGTTTCGGCGCCTCGAAAGAGCGCCGCACCACTTCTCCGCGACCTCCGAGACCCCTCACCCTCTTGCCGTTGACCTGCACGGACACCGCACCGGCGTCGCTGAGCAGCAGGTTGACCTTCCCCGGGACACGCCACGTCGACGTCTTGCCCGCTTGCAGCGTCCCCGAGAACAGCCGGCGCCCGTCGCCGTCATGCACATGCACGTACGACGACCGCTTGGCCCTGATCCGCACCGTCACCATCTCCTTGGACGCGCTCCGCGACGGCGCCGCCCCGGGCGTCTCGGTGATGGGCGTGTTGGGCGGGACGCTCGGCCGGGCCGAGGCCTGCCGCACGCCGGCCGTCTGCACGTGATCGCCGGCGCCTCCCAGCACCCGCATCATGCCGAAGACCACGACGATCGCCAGCGCCACCCCGAGCGCCATCGTCCAGTTCGGCCCCCGCCGCTCCGGTACGTTGATCTTCTTGTCGGCCTGGAACACGGCCGCGGCCCGCACCGGCCGCGGCGCCCCGCCGTGCTCCTGGTCGAACTGGTGCACGGTGGCCTCGGGATCGAGTCCCACGGCCTTGGCCACGGCCTTGATATGTCCTCTGGCGTAGAACTGGCCGCCACACTGGCCGTAGTCGTCCTGCTCCATGCCATGGATGATCGTCTCGCGGATCCTGGTAGCCGCGCTGACCTGCGCGACTGTCAACCCGGCCGACTGCCTTGCTCCGGCCAGCATGGCTCCGATGCTCTGCTCCTGCACGGCGAACGCCTCCCCGATGGCGCCTGGACTCTCCACCACGACGTTGCGTAGTGGTTCATATTCAACCAGTTACCGCCGCGCAGGCATGCATTGGGGTCATTCGCCACGCAGGTCGGCCAGCAAACCCGCGAGGTCGTCGGGCTTCACGAGCACCTCGCGGGCCTTGGATCCCTCGCTGGGGCCGACCACGTTGCGGCTCTCCAGAAGGTCCATGAGCCGCCCGGCCTTGGCGAAGCCGACCCGCAGCTTGCGCTGCAGCATCGAGGTCGAGCCGAACTGGGTGGTCACGATCAGCTCGGCGGCCTGGATCAGCAGGTCGAGGTCGTCGCCGATGTCCTCGTCGATCTCCCGCTTGACCGGCGCCGCCGCGACGTCCTCGCGGTATTCGGCCTGCATCTGCTCCTTGCAGTACGCGACGATCTCGGCGATCTCCTTCTCCGAGACGAACGCGTTCTGGATGCGGATGGGCTTGCTCGCCCCCATCGGCAGGAACAGGGCGTCACCCTGGCCGACCAGCTTGTCGGCGCCCGGCTGGTCGAGGATGACCCGCGAGTCGGTGAGCGACGACACGGCGAACGCCAGCCTGGACGGCACGTTCGCCTTGATCAGGCCGGTGACCACGTCCACGGACGGCCGCTGGGTGGCGATCACCAGGTGGATGCCGGCCGCGCGGGCCAGCTGGGTGATCCGCACGATCGAGTCCTCGACGTCGCGCGGCGCCACCATCATGAGGTCGGCCAGCTCGTCCACGATCACCAGCAGGTACGGGTACGGCTGGTAGACCCGCTCGCTGCCGGGCGGCGGCACGAGCTTGCCCGCCCGCACGGCCTTGTTGAACTCGTCCACGTGCCGGAACCCCGACGCCGCCAGGTCGTCGTAGCGCCGGTCCATCTCGCCCACGACCCATTCGAGGGCCTCGGCGGCCTTCTTCGGGTTGGTGATGATCGGGGTGATGAGATGGGGGATGCCCTCGTACACGCTGAGCTCGACCCGCTTGGGGTCCACCAGCACCATGCGCACCTCGTCCGGCGTGGCCCGCATGAGGATGCTGGTGATCAGCCCGTTGACGCAGACCGACTTGCCGGCGCCGGTGGCGCCCGCGATGAGCAGGTGGGGCATCTTGGCGAGGTTCGCGACGATGGTGCGGCCCTCGACGTCCTTGCCCAGGCCGACGATCATCGGGTGGTGGTCGGCCTGCGCCACCTGGGAGCGCAGCACGTCGCCGAGCGCCACCAGGTCCTTGTCGGCGTTCGGGATCTCGACCCCGATAGCCGACTTACCCGGGATGGGGGACAAAATCCGGACATCGGCGGACTTGACGGCGTACGCGATGTTCTTGGTGAGCGCCGTGACCTTCTCGACCTTCACGGCCGGGCCGAGCTCGATCTCGTAGCGCGTCACGGTCGGCCCGCGGGTGAACCCGATCACCTGCGCGTCGATGGTGAACTGCTCCAGCACGCTGGTCAGCGCGTTGACCACGGTGGTGTTGGCCTTGGTCTGCGGCTTGGGAGGGGAGCCCGGCTTGAGGAACTGCAGGTCCGGCAGGCTGTAAGGACCCGCCTGCGGCGACAGCACCAGCTGCTCGACCTTGCGCGGCGCGGGCGTCGGCTGCGGCGGCTCGGGCTTGCGCTCGAGATCGACCGCGGGAGGCACCTCTTCGTCGGTCAGCCCGGGCACGATCTCCGGAGAGTGGTCGGCGCGCTTGTCGTCCTTCTCCGCCAGGACCGGCGTGTCATAGGGCTTGACCGTGTCGCCGCCCTCGCCGGTCTCAGGCTTCTTGGCCCTGACCCGCTTCTTGCCCGGCCCGCGCGGCCCCGGCTCGGAGTGCCGCTCGAACAGCATGTGCTTGAGCTCGCCCAGCCGCTCGGGGATCCGGTGCACCGGGGTCGCGGTGATCACCAGCACGCCGAACCCGGACAGGAGCAGCAGCAGCGGGATCGTGATCCACGGCGGCAGGATGCTCATCGGCGGCGCCGACACGATGAACCCGATCATGCCCCCGGCCGCCGACACCTTGTCCATGCCCTGGCCCTCGCCGGCCGGGTACGGCGTGTCGTTGGCCACGTGGATCACGCCGAGCACGCCGACCAGCAGCGCGGCCCAGCCGATCACCATGCGGCCGGTGTCGGCGTTCTGGTCGGGGTGGCGCAGGTAACGCCAGGCCAGCAGGCCCAGCAGCAGCGGCAGCGCCCAGGCCAGCGACCCGAACACGCTGTGCACGGCCGTGTTGACCACGCCGGAGACCGCCCCGTCGGCGTTGCGCCACGTCATGGACGCCAGCACGATCGCGCCCGCCAGCACCGTCAGGCCGACGCCGTCGCGCCGGTGCGCGGGATCCAGCTCGCGGGCGTTCTTGCCCAAGGCGCGGGCCATGCTGCCGACCCCGTTGGCGAACAGCATCCACAGCCCGACGATCAGCTTGCCGACCATCGTGAAGACCCAGCTGATCGGATCCTGGTGGGTCGTCGAGGGCTTGCGGCCAGAGGCGGTGCCCTTCGCCCTGGACCGCCCCGCCGACGTTCCTGTCCGCTTCACGGGGGTCGAGCGAGACGAGGTCGACCGCTTCGCCGGCCCCTTCGGTGCGCTTTTCGGCGTACGGGTGGCCATGATGCCAAAGGTACGTCGGAGACACCGTAGAATGCGCGTAGGCTCGCCGAACACCCCTCACTTGAGCGGAGGTTCACTCGACGTCCCGCTGCCCGCCGGTGCGCGCCGGCCTCACCCCTTGCCCCGGCTCTCCATGGCCGCGGACGAGACCGCGTCGAAGGCGGCCTGCATGGCAGCGACCTGGTCGGCCAGGCCCTTGACCGTGTCCCGCAGCCCCTCGTCGCCGGAGGCGGCGTCGGCCAGGCCGCCGAGCCCGGACTCGACCGCGCCGAGCCGCAGCGCGAAGTCCGACAGCGCCTCGTGGTCCTGGACGAGCTGGGTGAGCAGCGCGGTCTGCTCGACCAGCACCGCGGTCTTGCGGAACAGCTCGATGAAGACCGCGACCTTGGACCTCAGCACCCACGGGTCGAAGGGCTTGGTGAGGTAGTCGACCGCGCCGACCGCATAGCCGCGGAAGGCCGCGCGGGAGCTGGGCTCGGTGCCGGTCAGGAAGATGATGGGCACGTCGCGGGTCTGGTCGAGCCGCTTGATGTGGGTCGCCGTCTCGAAGCCGTCCATGCCGGGCATGAGTACGTCGAGCAGCACGACCGCGAAGTCGTGCCGCAGCATCAGCTTCATGGCCTCCTGGCCCGATCTGGCCTTGAACAGGCGCTGCTGGAGCGGCCGGAGGATGGCCTCAAGCGCGACCAGGCTGTCCTCGTTGTCGTCGACGAGCAGGATCTTGACCTGGCGGTTCATTGCTCGATCCACCGCCGCATCACGTCCAGCAGGTGGTCGAGGTCCACCGGCTTGGGCACGTAGTCGGAGGCGCCGCAGGAGATCGTCTTCTCCCGGTCGCCGGGCATCGCCTTCGCGGTGAGCGCGATGATCGGCAAGTCCGCGAACCGCGGCATCAGGCGTACGACGGCGATCGTTTCGTACCCGTCCATCTCCGGCATCATCACGTCCATGAGCACGAGGTCGATGTTCTCGTCGCGCTCCAGCGCCTCGATGCCCTCGCGGCCGTTCTCGGCGTAGACGATCTCCATGCCGAGGCGGCCGAGCACGTGGGTCAGCGCGTAGACGTTGCGGATGTCGTCGTCCACGATCAGCACCCGCCGCCCCGCGAACACCTTGCCCAGCGGGCCGTCCTTGAGCCGGCCCAGCTTGGTGGCGGACTGCCACAGCTCGTCGCTCTCCACGCCCGGCCACTCCTCCTGCGGCGGGGCGACGGTACGGGCCTCGACGCCCGGCGGCAAGGGTTGCGACTGCCGCTCGGGCTCGCCGGGAGCGGCCTGGACCGGGCACCTCGCGGGCACGTACAGCGTGAACGTGCTGCCCTTGCCCGGGGTGCTGGCGGCGTGGATCTCGCCGCCGAGCAGGCGGGCGATCTCGCTGCTGATCGACAGGCCCAGACCCGTGCCGCCGTACTTGCGGCTCGTGGTGCCGTCGGCCTGCTGGAACGCGCCGAAGATGGCCGGCAGCTTGTCGGCGGCGATGCCGATGCCGGTGTCGCTGACGGCGAACGCGATCACCTCGGAGTCGCCGGGCTCGACCGACACCTCCAGGCGCACCTCGCCGGCGGCGGTGAACTTGATCGCGTTCGACAGCAGGTTGCGCAGGATCTGCTGGAGCCGCCGCTCGTCGTTGTAGAGCTCGCGCGGCGTGCCCGGGCGTACCTCGATCTCGAACGTCAGCCCCCGGTCGACGGTGAGCGGCCGGAACGTGGCGTCCACGTAGTCGAGCAGCTTGCTCAGCGGCAGCCGCTCGGGGCGTACGTCCATCCGCCCCGCCTCGATCTTGGACAGGTCGAGGATGTCGTTGATGAGCTGGAGCAGGTCGCTGCCGGCGTTGTGGATCGTGGTGGCGAACTCGACCTCCTCCGCCGACAGGTTGCCCTCGGGGTTGTCGGCCAGCAGCCTGGCCAGGATGAGCAGGCTGTTGAGCGGGGTGCGCAGCTCGTGGGACATGTTGGCCAGGAACTCCGACTTGTAGCGGGAGGAGGTGGCCAGCAGGTGGGCCTTCTCCTCCAGCGCCGCGTTGGACCTGCGGAGCTCGGCCTGCTGGCGCTGCAGCTCGTCGGAACGGCCCTGGAGCTGCTGGGCCAGTCGCTGCGACTCCGACAGCAGCGACTCGGTGCGGGCGTTGGCGATGATCGTGTTGATCGCCACGCCGATGGTCACCACGAACTGGTCGAAGAAGGCCAGGTGCACGTCGCTGAACCGGCTGAACGAGGCCAGCTCGATCACGCCGAGCACCTTGTCCTCGAACACGATCGGCAGCACCACCAGGCTGGCCGGGGCGGCCTCGCCGAGCCCGGAGCGCACTTTGATGTAGCCGCGCGGCACGTCGTCCAGCAGGATCCTCTTGCGTTCCAGCGCCGCCTGCCTGATCAGCCCGGACCCGGGGCTGCCGGGGCCGGGCAGGACGTCGTGGGCGGCGCCGTAGCCGGCGATGAGGGCCAGCGAGCCGTCGAGCGAGTCGGAGTCGGCCAGGAAGAACGCGCCGTACTGGGCGCTGACCAGCGGCGTCAGCTCGCGCAGGATGAGGTCGGCCACCTCGACGAGGTCGCGGTGGCCCTGCATGAGCCCCGCGATACGGGCCAGGTTGCTCTCCAGCCAGTCCTTGGCGCGGGTGGTCTCGCGCAGGTTGGCGACCATGAGGTTGACGTTGTTCTTCAGCTCGGCGACCTCGCCCTTGGCCTCGACGCTGATCGAGCGGCTCAGGTCGCCCTGGGCGACGGCGCTGGCCACCTCGGCGATGGCGCGTACCTGGGTGGTGAGGTTGCCGGCCAGCTCGTTGACGTTCTTGGTGAGGCGCTCCCAGGTGCCGTAGACGCCCTCGACCTCGGCCTGCCCGCCGAGCCTGCCCTCGGAGCCGACCTCACGGGCCACGCGGGTGACCTCGGAGGAGAACGACGACAGCGTGTCGACCATGGTGTTGATCGTGGTCTTCAACTCGAGGATCTCCCCCCGGGCGTCCACGTCGATCTTCTTGTACAGGTCGCCGTTGGCGACGGCCGTCGCGACCTGGGCGATGTTCCGGACCTGGCTGGTGAGGTTGGACGCCATGAAGTTGACGTTGTCGGTGAGGTCCTTCCACACGCCGGACACGCCCCGCACCTGGGCCTGCCCGCCGAGCCGCCCCTCCGTGCCCACCTCGCGCGCCACCCGCGTCACCTCGTCGGCGAAGGCCGACAGCTTGTCGACCGTGGCGTTGATGGTGTCCTTGAGCTGGAGGATCTCGCCCCGGGCGTCCACGGTGATCTTCTTGGAGAGGTCGCCGTTGGCGATGGCGGTGGTGACCATGGCGATGCTGCGGACCTGGCTGGTGAGATTGGACGCCATGAAGTTGACGTTGTCGGTGAGGTCTTCCCACACCCCGGACACGCCCCGCACCTGAGCCTGCCCGCCGAGCCGCCCCTCCGTGCCCACCTCGCGCGCCACCCGCGTCACCTCGTCGGCGAAGGCCGACAGCTGACCCACCATCGTGTTGACGGTGTCCTTGAGCTGGAGCATCTCACCTTTGACGTCCACGCTGATCTTGCGGCTGAGGTCGCCCTGGGCGACGGCGGTGGCGACCTGGGCGATGTCGCGGACCTGCTCGGTCAGGTTGGACGCCATGAAGTTGACGTTGTCGGTGAGGTCCTTCCACACGCCGCGCACGCCCTGCACCTGGGCCTGCCCGCCGAGCCGCCCCTCCGTGCCCACCTCGCGCGCCACCCGCGTCACCTCGTCGGCGAAGGCCGACAGCTGACCCACCATCGTGTTGATCGTGTCCTTGAGCTGGAGGATCTCGCCCCGGGCATCGACGATGATCTTCTTCGACAGGTCGCCGTTGGCCACCGCGGTCGTCACCTGGGCGATCGAGCGCACCTGGGTGGTCAGGTTGGAGGCCATGAAGTTGACGTTGTCGGTGAGGTCCTTCCAGGTGCCGAGCACCCCCTTCACTTCGGCCCGCCCACCGAGCTGCCCCTCCGTGCCGACCTCGCGGGCCACCCGCGTCACCTCGCTGGCGAATGCCGACAGCTGGTCGACCATGGTGTTGACGGTCAGCTTGAGCTCCAGCAGCTCTCCGGTGGCCTCGACGGTCACCTGCCTGGTCAGGTCACCCCTGGCCACAGCCGTGGTGACCACCGCGATGTCGCGCACCTGGGCGGTCAGCCGCGCCGCCATGGCGTTGACCGCCTCGGTCACGTCGCGCCAGCTCCCCGACATGCCCTGCACCTTGGCCCGCCCGCCGAGCCTGCCCTCGGTGCCGACCTCCCGCGCCACCCTGGTCACCTCGCCGGAGAAGAGCGCGAGCTGGTCGACCATGCGGTTGACGGCCTTGCCCATCAACCGCAGCCCGCCGCGCAGCGGCCGGTTGTCCTCCTGCAGGTCCACGCGCTGCGACAGGTCGCCGTCCGCGACCGCGTTGAGCACCCGCGTGGCGTTGGCCGCGGGGATGACCAGCGCGTCGATCAGGGCGTTGACCGCGGTCACGTTGACCGTCCAGCTCCCGGTGCCCGGGCTGGGGCTCAGCCGCTCGTCGAGCCGTCCCCGCCTGGCCACCTCGCCGCGGACCCTGGTCAGCTCGGCGGTCAGGTGCTCGTTGCGCTCGACGACCTGGTTGAACACCGTCGTCAGCTCGGCGAGCACCGGATCGTCCGGCACGTCGAGGCGCTGGCGGAAGTTGCCGTCACGAAGCCCCTGCAGCGCCGTGAGCAGCGGGCGCAGGTCCGACGATTGGAGCGATCCATGAACGTTTGGAGAGTCCAGCTGCGCGACCGTGGCGGTCTTCATCACCGGATCACCGCCGTTAACGCTCTGACCTCCAGGCTCCGGAGGGAACGGCCTACGGTCAGCATGGTTTCCTCCTGGATGGTGTAGGCGTGTCCGCCGGCCGGCCGGCGGCGGACGCCGCATGCGCGGCCGGATCGGGCGGTGATGTCGAAGAGACGCACCTCAAGCCCCTCCTGTAGGAGAGAGTTGTCGACCGGGAGGTATCAACGGCATCAGTCTGCCACTCTGAGAGTGACCGAACTGCCACATCGAGTCATGTTCTGGGACGCACAGTGGACACGATCAGAGTGTCGAGCACCGCCTTCGACGGGACCCCCCATGCTCCGGCGCACGCCCGCAGGTTCGTCAGGCAGGTGCTCGGCGAATGGCGGCTGAGCCATCTGGCGGAGGACGCCGTGTTGCTGACCAGCGAACTCGTCACCAACGCCGTGGTGCACGCGGGCACCGGCATCGAGCTGACGTGCCGCCTGGACGTCGAGGCCACCCCGGCGAAGCTGGAGATCGAGGTCGACGACCACCACCCCACGAGGACCATCTCGGCGGCCGAGAGCCCGCCGGACGACACGGCGCGCACCTCGGGGCGTGGCCTGGCGCTGGCGGGCATGCTGGCCGACGCGTGGGGCGTCACGTACACGAGGACCGCCAAGCGCGTCTGGGTGCGCATGGAGCTCAGCGACGGCTGCGACCACCAGGAGGCGGCGCCGCCCGGGCTGCTGCCGGCACCGGTCCTGGCGCCTGTCGAGTCGCTCCACATCGGTGTGATCATCTGTGACCGCGACGGAGTCGTGCGGTCGTGGAACGCCGAGGCGGAGAAGCTGCTCGGCTGGCGGGCCGAGCAGGTCGTCGGCGTGAAGCTGATGGACCTGGTCGCCTGGCGCGGCCACGGCCCGTACGCGCTGACCCTCGCCGACACGCTCGGCCTGGGCCGATGGCGGGGTGAGGCGCGCATGCGGCACCACGACGGCAGGCTGGTGCCCGTCTACGTCTCCCACCTGCGTGCCAGGGGGCAGCGGTCCGCGATCTGGATGGTGGTGGCCGGCGACCACCGCTATGTCCTGACGCCGCCGCCCGTGCCGATGCGCAGGGAGGCGGGCCGGCGCATCAAGGACCTGCTCGACCAGGACATGCCGTTCTCGGAGCTGCTCGACACGATCGCGCAGATCGTCCAGGTGTCCAGCGGCGGCGACGCCGCGTACGTGCTGCTCGCGGCCGACGACGGCAACAGGTTCGGCGTGGCGGCGGGCGCCGGCGGCACGGCGGGGCTGGTGGGGGTGCTGGCCACGGGCGTGTTCGGCGCCGACCGCAAGACGCCGACGATGCTCGAGGACCTGCTGGCGGAGGACGTCGAGCTGGCCGAGCAGCTGCGGGCCAGGTCGCTGGCGTGCGCGCCGCTGCTGGTGTCCGGCGAGGTGACGGGCTACATCGTGGTGACGGCCGCGCAGCCGGGGCGCTTCGACCAGGAGCTGACGGTCAGCCTGCAGCACATCGCCGACCAGGTGGCCGTGCCCGTGCAGCGGGAGCGGCTGGCCGAGCAGGACCGGGCGCACCGGGGGCGGCTGTCGTTCCTGGCGGAGGCGGGCGAGCTGCTGGCCGGCGTGCATGACGAGGAGCTGATCGCGGCGCTGACGGCGCAGCTCGTCGTACCCAAGATCGCGACCTGGGCGGCCGTCTACCTGACCGACCTGGCGGGGATGACCAGGCTCGCCCACGTGTGGCACAGCGAGGAGCGCCACAACGCGGACCTGCGCAAGTCGCTGCCCGCCATCCCGCGCACCGCGCTCAACGAGGTGTCGTGGCCGGTGGGCCCGGAGACCGTGCTGTCGTTCCCCCTGCTCACGCAGGGCAGGTCGCACGGCGCCCTGGTGATCGGCCGGACCGAGCCGACCCTGCCGCTGGAGGTGGCCGACCTGCTGGCGGACCTGTGCCGGCTGGTGGCGCTCAACCTGCACACGGCCATGCTGTACGCCCGCCAGGCCACCACGTCCCGGGTGCTGCAGCGCAGCCTGCTGCCGATGCGCGTGGCCCCGATGCCGGGCCTGGAGTCGGCGGTCGTCTACGAGCCGGCCGAGGAGGGCGCGGACGTGGGCGGCGACTTCTACGACCTCTTCACGGTGGCCGACCACTGGTGTTTCGCACTGGGCGACGTGTGCGGCAGCGGCCCCGAGGCGGCCGCGGTCACGGGGCTGGCCAGGCACGCCGTACGCCTGCTCGCCAAGGAGCACTACACGGTGGCCGACATCCTCGACCGGCTCAACCAGGCGCTGCTGGAGGAGGGGGACGAGGGCAGGTTCCTCAGCCTGCTGTGCGGCGAGCTGACCCCGCTCCAGCAGGGCGGCGCGCTGTGCACAATCGCCTCGGCCGGCCATCCGCCGCCTCTGCTGCTGCGGGCGGACGGCACGGTCGAGACGGTGGCGACGCCGCAACTCCTGCTGGGCATCGAGGCCGACGCCCGGTTCTACGTCGAGACGTTCGAGCTGGCGCCGGAGGAAGTGCTGCTGTGCGTCACCGACGGCGTGACCGAGCGGCGCGACGGCGACCGCCTGCTCGACGACGGCGACGGACTGGCCGGGCTGCTGGCCGGCTGCACGGGGCTCAGCGCCCACGCGGTGGCCGAACGCGTGCGGCGTGCGGTCGAGACGTTCGCGGCCGAGCCGTCGCAGGACGACATGGCCCTGCTGGTGATCAGGGCCGCCGGCGCCGTGCGCCAGATCAGGACATGAACGTGTACGTGGTCGTGGAGGTGCGGCGCTCGCCCGGCCGCAGCACGGTGGACGGGAAGTGCGGCTGGTTGGGCGAGTCGGGGAAGTGCTGCGTCTCCAGGCACAACCCGGCGAAGGGCCCGTACGGCGTCGCGACCCCGTCCAGCATGCTTCCCGAGTAGAACTGCACGCCCGGCTCGGTGGTGGTGACGTCCATGATGAGGCCGCCGGCCGTCACCCGCATGCCGCCGTCGAGGACGAAGCAGTGGTCGTAGGCGCCGTCGTACCGCTCCCCCACGGCATGCGGCTCGGTGAAGTCGAACGGCGTGCCCTTGACCGGCGCCAGCTCCCCCGTCGGGATCTTGTCGGCGTCCACCGGAAGGTAGTGCTCGGCCTCGATCCGCACGACGTGGTCCAGCACGTCGCCGCCGCCGGTCAGATTGAAGTAGGAGTGGTTGGTCAGGTTGACGACGGTGGGCGCGTCGGTCTCGGCGGTGTAGTCGATGCGCAGGGCGTCGTCGCGGAGCGTGTACGTGACCGTGGCGGTCAGCGTGCCCGGGTAGCCCTGGTCGCCGTCGGGGCTCGTGAGGCCGAGCGTCACCGAGTCGCCGGTGCGCGCCTCGATCGTCCAGACCTTGCCGTCGAAGCCCTCGGTGCCGCCGTGCAGGCTGTTGGGGCCGTTGTTGACCGGGAGCCGGTATTCGGCGCCGTCGAGGGTGAAGCGGCCGTTCGCGATGCGGTTGCCGTACCTGCCGACGACCGCGCCGAAGTAGCGGCTGCGGGTCAGGTAGTCCTCCAGCGTGTCAAGTCCGAGCACGACGTTGCGGCCCGACACCTCCAGCGAGCGCACGATGGCGCCGAGGGTGAGCACCTCGGCGCGCAGCCGTCCCGAAGACAGCTCCACCTGCTCGACCTGCTCCCCCGACGGCAGCGTTCCGAAGATCATTTTTGGGCCCTTCCCGTGGACTCGCGGACTATGAGGGCGGTGTCGAGGGTCACTGTCGCGCCCTCGCCCCCCGACTGCAGCAGCAGGTCGACGGCCATCCTGCCGGCGGCCACGGCGGGCATGGCCACCGTGGTCAGCTTGGGCCGGTTGAGCCGGCCGGGCAGGATGTCGTCGAACCCGACGACACTTATCTGGTCTGGTACCCCGATCTCCATCGCAGCCAGCCCCTCGATGAGGCCGAGCGCGACGAGGTCGTTGTAGGCCAGCACGGCGGTCGCCCCGCACGCCGCGACGTCGGCGGCCACCGACAGGCCGCCCGCCTCGGTCGGCTGGTTGGGGCCGAAGAAGACGAGGTCGAGCCCCGGCGCCTCGGCGGCGACGCCCTGCATCTCGTTGCTGGTCCACGAGCCGATGGGGCCGGACACGAGCGCGATCCTGCGGTGGCCGAGATCGGACAGGTGCTCCAGGGCG
The DNA here is from genome assembly GCF_044465905.1 of Nonomuraea sp. NPDC049480. Lineage (NCBI taxonomy): Bacteria > Bacillati > Actinomycetota > Actinomycetes > Streptosporangiales > Streptosporangiaceae > Nonomuraea > Nonomuraea sp. NPDC049480. The sequence goes on along the minus strand of NZ_JBITMD010000027.1, from coordinate 22,244 downwards.
AGCTTGGCACCCTGGGCGACGTTCATCAGGACGGAGGGCATGCCTTTGATCCGGCGGTTGACCACCACGAACGGCACGTCCTCCGCCAGGCGCTCGATCATCCGGTTCGACAGGCGGGGGCTGCACAGCAGGACGCCGTCCACCTGTTTGGTGAACGTCCTGATCAGCTCCTCCTCGACCCGCGGGTCCTCGTCGGTGTCGGCCACGAACACGTGGTAGTCGCGGCCCCTGGCCTGCGCCTGGGCGGCTTTGATGAGCGGGGGGAAGAACGGGTTGGAGATGTCGGCCACGATCAGGCCCATGTTGAACGTGCGGCCCGTGGTCAGGGCCCTGGCCGCCCGGTTGGGGCGGTAGCCGAGGTCGTCCGCCGCGGCGAGCACGCGGCTCCTGGTGGCAGGATTGACCAGGTGCGGCGCGGAGAAGGTGCGGGACACTGTGGACACGTGCACGCCGCAGGCGCGCGCCACGTCCTTGATCGTCGCCGCCATCGCCGTCCTCCCTTGCAAACGGTTGCCAGACTAAACCTTGACGTTCACCCGTCCCGTCGTCAAGGTTCCTGCAACCGGTTGCTCCGGTCCGGCGCTGACCCGCGTCTACCCACGTCAGGCGCCGCCGGGGGCCTGACGCGTTCAGGCCCCGCCGGCCGGGCGTCACAAGCGGGACAGAGGAGCCGAAGGGCCGGTGGGCGCGTTACCAGGAGCCGCCCAGTTCCTTGAGGGTGAAGACCCCGCCGGCGCGGTCGTGCACCGGGTCCGTCAGATCGGGCTCGCCGTGCTCGGCGATCAGCGCCGCCGCCTGGGACTCGGAGTCGTCGCGGGAGACGTACCCGATGGACTTGGCCTCCTCCAGCGACCACCACCGCCGCGTGTTGTCCGACACTCCCCACACCACGTGGTACCCGGGCGCGACCAGCGCGGCCTCGATCAGCCCGGCCAGGTCGTCGGGTGACATCCAGGTGGCCAGCCCGCGCGTGTCGAACGAGCCCTCGTTGCAGGTCCCGAGCCGCACCACGGTGATGTTCATGCCGAACCGATCGTGGTAAAGGCTGCCCAGGGCCTCCATGACGACCTTGCTCACGCCGTAGAAGGTGTCGGGCCGCGGGAAGGCGTAGTCCGGCAGATCGGAGCCGTCCGCCGGCCTGGTGTGGAAGCCGGCCGCGTGGTGGCTGCCCATGAGGACGAGGTGCTGGACGCCTTCCTCGCGGGCCGCCTCCAGCAGCACCTGCATGCCGTTGATGTTGGCGTGCACGATGTCGGCCCAGGGCCGCTCCCGGCTCTGGCCGCCCAGGTGGAGCACCGCGTCCACGCCCTTCATCGCCTCGGCCATGGCGGCCGGGTCGGCCAGGTCGGCCGCCACCCACTCCTCACCCGGGCCGGTCTCGCCCGCGTGGAGGTCGGAAAGCCGCAGCGTACGGCCCTCGCGGGCGAGCCTCGGGCGGAGCAGCGTGCCGACTTTTCCCGCGGCACCGGTCATGAGAATGCGCATGGGTCCATGGTGTACACGATCCTGACAGAAATTCACATCCTTGAATATTGACCGTGCGCTATGTCTCTAGTTACGTTCACACCCACGAGTTCAACATTTCGACTCATGTCCACGTATGTGAACGGGAGGCGGTCCGATGTCACGTCGTCTGCTCGGGGCCGCGATCATCGCGTCCCTGGCCGTAACGCTGACAGGCTGCGGTTCCGGGGGATCATCAACTACCGACAACGCATTGGAGATCTGGATCAGGCAGGCGCCCGATTCCGACTCCGCCAAGACGGCGCAGAAGCTCGCCGACGCGTTTACCAAGGCCAGCGGGATCAAGTCGAAAGTCGTCGCGCTCTTCGACGACTTCGAAACCAAGCTGAACCAGCAGGCCGCGCAGAAGGATCTTCCCGACATCGTCATCAACGACACAGCCCAGCTCGGCAACATGCAGTCGCAGGGCTGGCTCCAGCCGGTGGACAAGGCCTCCCTGGCCGGCGGCGACAAACTGTCCGACCGGGCCTGGTCCGCCGCCACCGGCAGCGATGGCAAGGTCTACGCCGCCCCGTTCTCCGCCCAGGCGTTCGCGCTGATCGTCCGCAAGGACTGGCGCGAGAAGGTCGGCATGGAGCCGCCGCAGACCTGGGAGGACCTCACCAAGCTGGCCACGGCGTTCACCGAGAAGGACCCCGACGGCAACGGCCAGAAGGACACCGCCGGGTTCGTCATCCCGGCCGGCACCAAGCGCGGTTACGCCTCCTGGTACGCCTCCTCGTTGATCTACGCCAACGGCGGCGACTTCGTCAAGGCGACCGGCTCCGGCAAGTACGCCGCCACCGCCAATGACCCCAAGTTCGTGGAGGCCGTCCAGTACCTGCAGGACGAGTTCTGCAAGACCAAGACCGTCAACCCCGGCGCGGTCAGCAACGACACGACCGTCACACACGAGGTGTTCGAGAAGGGCCAGGGCGGCATCTACCTGGTCGGCCCGTACGTGCTCGCCAGATTCGTCAAGAGCGTCGGCACCGACAAGATCGAGGTCCTGCCCGTCCCGAAGGGCCCGTCCGGCGGCCCTGGCACCCTCGGCGAGGGTGAGAACGTCTACCTGATGGCCGGCTCCAAGATGCAGGACGCCCAGAAGAAGTTCGCCGAATTCGCGATCTCCCCCGAGGGCCAGAGGGTCGGCATGAACAAGGACGCCAACGGCGCCATCGTCCGCCTGCCGGTCAACACCACCGTGGACATGAGCGCCGAGCGGCAGGACCCGCGCTGGAAGGTGTTCCAGGAGTCGTACGACTTCGCCGTCTACGCCCCGCCGGTGCCGAACTGGGCACCGATCCGGCAGACGTCCGCCGACGCCATCAACGCCGTCTGGGCCGACTGCACCGCCGACGTCAAGACGGCGATGGACGGCTTGAACACCAAGCTCACCCAGGAACTGCAGAGCCAGAAAGCGTCATGACGTCCACACTCACGCCGGCGAAGCGCCGGACGGCGTCCCCTCACCGCCGCACCAAGTCGGTGCGGTGGCGGGGGCCGCTGATCGCCTGGCTCTTCCTGGCGCCCGCGCTGCTGCTGTTCCTGTACTTCAAGTTCATCCCGATGTTCGTCGGCCTGTGGAAGAGCTTCTTCAAGGTCCAGACGTTCCTGGGCGACGAATGGGTCGGGGCGCAGAACTACCAGACGATCATCTCTGACGACGAGTTCGCGGCGGCGATCTGGCACAGCGTCGTGCTGGCGCTCGGCACCACGGTCGGCTCGCTCGTGCTGGGGCTCGGGTTCGCGCTGCTCATCGAGGGTCCCGCCCGGTATCTGTGGTTCATCAGGACGGCGGCCTTCCTGCCCGTCGTCACCACCATGGCGGCCGTCGCCGAGGTGTGGCGGATCATGTTCCACCCGGCCGACAGCGGGATGCTCAACGTCATCATCGGCTGGGTCGGCATCGACCCGCAGCCCTGGCTGGCCAGCGAGAATTCCTCGCTGGGGTCGATCATGCTGATGAGCATCTGGCGCGGCACCCCGTACGACATGATGATCTTCCTGGCCGGGCTGGTGGGCGTGGACCGCACGCTCTACGAGGCGGCGGCCGTGGACGGGGCCTCCACGTGGCACCGGCTGCGGCACATCACGCTGCCGGCGCTGCGGCCGGTGTTCTGGATCCTGTTCACGCTGGCCGCCATCCGCGGGCTGCGCGTGTTCGTCGAGGTGTACGTGCTCACCAACGGCGGGCCGAACGGCTCGTCCGAGGTGCTGATGACGTTGATCTACAAGCTCGGATTCCAGAAGAACGAGCTGGGCGTCGCCTCGGCGGGCGGGATCGTGCTCTTCCTGGCCACGCTCGTGCTCACTCTGGTCGTGCAGCTGATGCGCAGGAGGCAGGCCGCATGAGGTTCGACAGCGCTCTGGGGCTGGAGTCGCGCAAGGGTCCTCTGGCCGTCGCCGGGAAAGTCATCGTCTACGGCCTCATGGTGGTCGTCTTCACCGGGCCGCTGGTCGGGCTGCTGATGAGCGCGTTCAGCAAGACCCTCGACCCGACGTCGTTCTCCCTGTGGCCGGACGAGTTCACGCTGGAGAACTTCATCCAGGCCAAGGACAAGAACGTCTATCTCTACCTGCTCAACTCGTTCATCGTCGTGGGCTTCGGGCTGCTGCTGCAGATGCTGGTGAGCGTCTTCGCGGCGTACTCGCTGGCCCGCAAGAAGTTCCGCGGCATGACGGTCGTGATGCTGCTCATGCTCACCACGATGATGCTCCCCGAGGAGATCATCGCGATTCCCCTCTCGCTCGTCCTGGCCGACCTGCCGGTGCTGCACCTCAACCTCATCGGCACGTACGCCGGGATGATCCTCCCGGTCGGCGCATGGGGCTTCTCGATCCTGGTCATGACCGAGTTCATGAAGGAGGTGCCGGTCGAGCTGGAGGAGGCCGCGCGCATCGACGGCGCGGGCGAGCTGCGGATCTTCGCCACGATCATCGTGCCGCTGTGCCGGCCCGCGCTCGGCGTGATCGGCGTCTTCGGGTTCACGATGATCTGGGACCAGTACCTGCTCCCGCTGATCGTCGCGCCCCAGTCGGACATGTGGACGCTGCCCATCGCGCTGCGCTCGCTCCGCTCCGACGAGGAGGTCGGGATCGGCGTGCTGCTCGCCGCGTCGCTGCTGGCGCTGCTGCCGTCGATCATCGCGTTCCTGGCCTTCCAACGCCAGTTCATGCGCGGCCTCACCAGCGGCGCGGTCAAGGGCTAGATGTCCATGTATCTGGACGCTATCCCATATGCTGGATGTGATAGAGAGCCGCAGGAGACGAGATGGGATGAGTATGGAGCCCCAGCTGGTCAAGTCCGCCGAGCGGACGGTACGCATCCTCGAAGCCCTGGCCGAGTCGCACAACAGCCTGACACTGTCGGAGCTCCAGCAGCGCACCGGGTTCCCGCGCAGCAGCCTGCACGCCCTCATGCGGACGCTGGTCGAGCTCAACTGGGTCGAGACCGACTCGGGCAGGTCGGCGTTCGGAATCGGGCCGCACGCGCTCCTGACCGGCACCGCGTACCTGGACAAGGACCCGGCGCTGCCCTTCGCGCAGGAGACGCTGGAGGACCTGCGGGACGAGATCGGGCAGACCGTGCACTTCGCCCGCAGGGACGGCGGACACGTGCTCTACCTGGCGACCAGGGAGTCGCGGGAGGCCGCGCACGTGATCCCCAGGGTCGGCAGGAGGCTGCCCGCCCACGTGACCGCGCTCGGCCAGGCGCTGCTCGCCCAGCTCACCGACGACGAGGTCGTCGCCATCCTGCCCGAACCTCTGGTCGGCCTCACCGAGCACTCGATCACCGACCTGACCAAGCTCACCGGCGAGCTCGACCAAGTCCGCACCCGGGGCTGGGCCTGCGAGCGCGAGCAGGGCACGCCCGGCGTGGCCTGCGTGGCCGTGACGGTCGACTACCGGATCCCGGCCACGGACGCGATCAGCTGCTCCATGCCCGCGGGCCTCGCGCCCGCCGCCGTCGAGAGGATCACCGAAGCGGTGATCAAACACACCCGCAAGCTGGCTGCCACTCTGCGCAGGGAGGGCATCCGCTAGAAAGGATTGTTGATGCGGCTAGATGGTGTTCTCTTCTTTCCGGTGACCCCGTTCGGGGCCGATGGCGAGCTCGACGAGCCGGTGCTCGCCCGGCACGTCGCCGACGGGGTCGCGGCTGGGGCGGGAGGAGTGTTCACCGCGTGCGGCACCGGTGAGTTCAACGCCCTCGATCTCGACGAATACACCAGGGCCGTGGCCACCGCGGTCGCCGCCACCGAACGGCGCGTGCCCGTCTTCGCGGGAGCCGGCGGCACGCTGCCCGCCGCCAAGGCGATCGCCCGCGCGGCGGCCGCGCAGGGCGCCGACGGCCTGCTGCTGATGCCTCCCTACCTGGTCACCGGCCCGCCCTCCGGCCTGATGCGGTACGTACGTGAGGTGGCCGAGGCCGTCGCGCTGCCGATCATCGTCTACCAGCGGGGGACGGCGCGCTTCACGCCCGCCGCCGTCGCCGAGCTGGCCCAGCTGCCGAACGTGGTGGGCTTCAAGGACGGGCTCGGGGACTTCGACCTGCTGCAGCGGATCATCCTGACCGTGCGGCGGTCGACCGGCAAGGAGTTCACGTTCTTCAACGGGCTGCCGACCGCCGAGTTCACCATGCCCGCGTACCGGGGGCTCGGGGTGAACCTGTATTCGAGCGCGGTGTTCGCGTTCGCGCCCGAGATCGCGCTGGCCTTCCACAAGGCGATGACGGGCGGGGACGAGGTGCTCACGCAGCGGCTGCTGACCGAGTTCTACCTGCCGCTCGTGGAGCTGCGCGACCTCGTGCCCGGCTACGCGGTCTCCCTGGTCAAGGCCGGGGTGCGGCTGCGCGGGCTGGACGTGGGCGGTGTGCGGGCGCCGCTGGTCGATCCGGCGCCCGAGCACGTGGCGTCGCTGGAGCAGATCATCGCCACCGGCCTGGAGATCGCCGGGGCGTGACCCGCGGGGCCGGAGGCGGCGCCGCCGCCTCCGGCCGCATCGTCACTTCACGGAGGTTCCGTCCACCCGGCGCGGAACGGAGAGCGGGTTGTCGTCCTTGAGCTCGTCCGGCAGCAGCGCCTCGGGCCAGTCCTGGTACGCCGTCGGCGCCAGCCACCGCTCGATGGCCGTGGCACCGACCGAGGTGGACGTCGTGGTGGCGGACGGCCAGGGGCCGCCGTGGTGCATCGCCCAGCACACGGCCACGCCGGTGGGCCAGCCGTTCCAGATCAGCCGCCCGGCCTTCCTGCCGAGCACGTCGACGATCTCGTCGGCCTCGTCGGGGTCGGTGGCGTGGACGGTGGCGGTCAGCGAGCCATCGAGCCGGTCGAGCACGGGACGCAGGTCGGAAATTTCGCGATATGTCACCACGATCGACGCGGGACCGAAGCACTCCTCGCCGATGTGCGGCAGCTTCTCGGCGAACGTCTCCAGGTCCGTGGTGAAGACCTTCGGCGTGACCGCCCAGGTGCCCTCGCCCGGCTTGCCCTCGGCCAGCAGCTGCAGCTCGCCGAGCCGCTCGACGCCCCCGAGATATCCCTCTCTGATCCGCTCGGCCAGCATGGGGCCTCCGCTGGTCCCCTCGACGGCAGCCACGATGGCCTTGCGCAGCTCATCGCTCTCGGGCGCGAACATGAGGCCGGGATTCGTACAGAACTGCCCGACCCCCAGCGTCAGCGACGCCGCGAACCCGGCGGCCACGCCCTCCGCCGGAGCGGAGGGCAGCACGACCACGGGGTTGACGCTGCCCAGCTCGCCGAAGAACGGGATCGGCACCTCCCGCTCGTCGATCAGCTTCTGGATCGCCTTGCCGCCTGCCACGGACCCGGTGAACCCGGCGGCGACCACGGCGGGGTGCTGCACCAGGTCGACGCCCGCCTGCATACCCTGGACGAGGCCCAGCAGGTCGGGGTACGGCAGGGCATCCCGGACGATCTTCGCCACCCGCTCCGAGGTGTTCGGATGCCCGGGATGCGCCTTGACGACAACCGGGCAGCCGGCCGCCAGCGCGGAGGCGGTGTCGCCCCCGGCCACGGAGAACGCGAACGGGAAGTTGCTCGCCGCGAACACGGCGACCACGCCGGGCAGCGGGTGCTTCATGCGCCGCACGTCCGGCCGCGGCGGCGTGAGGGAGGGGTCGGCGTGATCGATGATGGCCTCCAGATAGCCACCGTCCCTGATCACCTGGGCGAAGAGCCTGAGCTGCCCGGCCGAGCGCGCCACCTCACCGCGCAGGCGCACCTCGCCGAGCGCGGTCTCCTGGTCGGCGATCTGCCACAGCTCGTCCACGTGCGCGGCGAGGGCGTCGGCCACCGTCTCGAGAGCGAGCGCCCGCTCGGCCGCCGGAGTGGACCGCCAGGCCGTGCCGGCCGCCGCGGCAGCGGAAACGATCAAGTCGACCCCGGCGCTGTCGGTCTCTGGCAGGGCGGCGCCCACCGTCGCGCCGGTCCTGGGGTCGTGTCCGTAGATCATCGAATGGCCCTTCGGAGTCTTGACACTTCTTCAGCCTGATTCTTACAGTTTTGGCAACTTGTCCACAAATCTGGCTATTGTTCACATATATGGACGGCGGTCGATATGATCATCAGGGAGATCCGCGTAACACCTGTGGCCTTCCGCGATCCACCTCTCCTGAACGCCGCCGGAGTCCATGAGCCATGGGCTCTCCGTACCATTGTCGAGGTCGTCACGGACGAGGGCCTGACCGGGTTGGGCGAGACGTACGGCGATCTCGAGCACCTCGGCAAGGTGCGCGAGTGCGCGCAGGCCCTGATCGGACTCGACGTGCACGCCATGAACACGATGTACGCGCGGATCAACGCGATCGTCGGCGACGCGGTGAGCGACCTGCACGGCCTGACCGGCGTCGCCACCAAGGAGAAGAGCGTCGACCGTGTCTTCGCCGCCTTCGAGGTGGCCTGCCTGGACATCCGGGGCAAGGCGGCCGGCGTGCCCGTCGTCGACCTCCTCGGCGGCCGGGTCAGGGACGCCGTCGACTACAGCGCGTACCTCTTCTACAAGTGGGCCGGCCACCCCGGCGAGGAACCGGACCGGTTCGGCGCGGCGCTGGACGAGGCGGGCGTCGTCGAGCAGGCCGCGCTCCTGATCGAGGAGTACGGCTTCAAGTCGATCAAGCTCAAGGGCGGCGTGTTCCCACCCGACCAGGAGATCGCCGCCACCAAGGCCCTGCACGAGGCGTTCCCCGGGGTGCCGCTGCGCCTCGACCCGAACGCCGCCTGGACCGTCGAGACCTCCATCCGCGTCGGCCGGGAGCTGGAAGGCACGCTTCAGTATTTGGAGGACCCCACACCGGAAATTTCCGGAATGTCGGAGGTGGCGGCCGCGGTCCCCATGCCGCTCGCCACGAACATGTGCGTGGTCACCCCCGAACACCTGCCGCCCGCCATCGCCTCCCGCGCGATCGACGTGCTCCTCCTGGACCACCACTATTGGGGCGGCCTCGTCCGCTCCTCGCACATCGCCACCCTGTGCGGCACGTTCGGCCTGTCGCTGTCCATGCACTCCAACTCCCACCTCGGCATCAGCCTGGCCGCCATGACCCACCTCGCCGCCGCCACCCCCAACCTCACCTTCGCCTGCGACACCCACACGCCGTGGCAGGACGGCCAGGACGTGGTCGCGCCCGGCAGCCTGCGCTTCGTCGACGGCGCCGTCCCCGTCCCCTCCGGGCCCGGCCTCGGGGTCGAGCTGGACCGGGACGCGCTGGCCCGCATGAACGAGCAGTACGAGAAGTGCGGGATCGTCGCGCGGGACGACACGACGTACATGCAGCGCTTCGAGCCCGGCTTCACGGCGGGGAGGCCGCGCTGGTGACCATGTACGCCGGCCCCTTCACCAGAAGAGGCATCCAGTCGACCACCACAAACGCCTCCGGGAGGCCGCTCCGATGAACGTCGCCTACGTCTACCCATGGGACGTGGTCGGTGACCCCTCCGCGCCGGAGCGGATAGCCTCGCTGGGCGTGGACGCGGTCGCGCTGGCCGCCAGCTACCACTCGACCCGCGCCGCCACGCCGTACCATCCCTCCCACCGCGTCCTGGACGTACCGTATCCGGCCTTCTACCTCCCCATCCGGCCCTCCTCATGGGCCCGGCTGGTCCCCGCCGCGCCGACGTGGACGTCTCCGGACGCCTACCTCCAGGCGAGGGACGCGTTGCGGGCGGCCGGCCTGCGGGTGCACGCCTGGACGGTCCTGACCCACAACTCCCACCTGGGCTCCGCCAACCCCGGCCTCGCCGTGCGCAACGCCTTCGGCGACGCGTACCCGTACGCGTTGTGCCCGGCCCACGAGGACGTCGTCGAGTACTGCGAACGCCTCGTCCAGGAGATCCTCACCGTCGGGGAGCCGGACGCCCTGATCCTGGAGGCCTGCGGGCCCTTGGGGTTCGGGCACCAGAGCGTCCACGAGAAGACCTCCGGCGCGGACTGGACTCCGGCGGACGCCGACCTGCTGTCCCTGTGCTTCTGCGCGGCCTGCGCCCCCCGCTACCCGGCGTCCACCGGGGACGTGGTGCGCGCGGCCGTGGACGGCGCCCCCACCCGGGGAACCGTCGAGGACGCCCTCGGTCCGCTCGCCGACGAGATCCGTACGATCCGCGTCGCCCTGTCCACCTCGCTCCGCGAACGCCTCATCACCGTCGCCCGGACGACGGCCCCCGACGTCCCCATCACCCTGCACGCCAACCCCGACCCCTGGGCGGCCGGGGCCTTCGCCCCGTTGCCCTCGGGCGAGCCGGGCGCGGACGTGCTGGTGGCCAACTGCTGGGGTGACCCCGCCACGGACGCCGCCCGCCTGACCCGCCTGACGGAGCTCGCCACTCCTGACCAGCGCGTGGGCGCCTACGTCCTCGCCCTCCCACCCCGCCCCGCGGACGCCGCCGTCCTGGCCGACCACCTCAGGACGTACGCCAAGGCGGGGGCGACGGAGTTCCACCTGTACCACGCGGGCCTGGCCTCCCGGGAACGCCTGACCGCCCTCACGGAGGCCCTCCGCCGATCCACCTGAGCGGCGAGGTGATGGGACCGCGGCACGCACATCCGCAGGACTCATTCCATCCCGGGCCACCGGAGGACCACGGGATGGAATCCCGGGCCACGGGGGGATACGGGATGGAATCCCGGGCCGCCGGGGGACGGTCGCACCACTCCCAGGTCGTCTTCACCACCAGCGATCGAGGTGCCCCTCCGCCGCGGGCCGGCGACCGTCACGCTCGAGTCGTGCCGCTCAGACCTCAGACACCCTGCTCTCCCCGTGATCGTCTCCACCACGCTCGCGATGCCGCCGGCACCATGTCCAGCGGCAAGCCGCTCTTCGAACATGACTAGCCCACCATGGCGAGCCATTCCAGATGCGCACCCCCGAACGGCCCCTTTCTCTCCCCGACCGCGTCGAGCAGCCACCGAGCAGTCTCTTCCGCCTGCGCGATCAACTCAGGCGGGTAACCCAGCTTGACCTGATGCTCGGCGAACTCGTCCACGTCGTCGAGGATGAGCCGCCCGTCCCGCATCCGTATCACGTCAAGATCGAGATCCAGCATGGTCACCTCGCCCTCGCTCCACACCGGAACGGTGGTGACGTCGACGTAGACCTCACTCCGACGCGGCGGTGTGTTGAACGACGCCGTCCACCACGCATCCCTCGGAAACAGCATGATCGCGGCCGTCTCCCAGGTGACAGGCGGCTCATCGCCTCTCCGAGCCACCGTCCCGCCAGGCACTCCCGTCCAGACGCCGTGCTCGTCCTCCCCAAGCACCCGCCCCGGATGATTCCAGTGCAGCGCCCCACCGTATTTCCGATACACGATCCGCACATCACTCACACAAGGCAACTTATCCACACCAGCCGCCCCGCAAGCCCTCGACCGACCCCGAGAGCACCAGCCGCGAGCCAATGCCCTGGCCGCATCAGCCCGCGGCGGAAACCAGCCCGCTCTCATACGCGGCAATGACGAGCTGCGCCCGATCCCGAGCCTCCAGCTTCGCCAGCAACCGGGTGATATGCGTCTTCACGGTCGCCAGGCTGACCTGAAGATGATCGGCTATCTCGTGGTTCGACAACCCTCGCGCGATCAACATCAGCACCTCACGCTCCCGCTCGGTCACCCCGTCCAGCCCCTTGACCCGTGGCACAGCGGGCGTACGCGTGAACTGCTCGATCAACCTGCGCGTGACCGTAGGCGCCAGCAACGCCTCCCCGCCCGCGACCACCCGGATGGCCGCCAGCAAGTCGGCAGGCGGCGTGTCCTTGAGCAAGAACCCGCTGGCCCCGGCCCGCAGCGCGTCGTAGACGTACGCATCCAGGTCGAACATGGTCACGACGAGAACCCGAGACACATCCCGTAGCCGCCGAGTAGCCTCGATCCCATCCATTTCGGGCATCCGGACATCCATGAGCACCACATCAGGCCGTACCTCCAGCGCGACGGCCACGGCCTCCGCCCCGGTGGCAGCCTCACCCACCACGCTCAGATCGGGCTCGGAGTCGACCAGCACCCGGAAACTTCCCCGGAGCAACGCCTGATCATCGGCGACGACCACCCGGATCACGAACTCTCTCCATAGGGCAAACGCGCGAAGACCCGAAACCCCCGCCGAGGAAGGCTCCCTGCCTCGAACGACCCGCCGTACAACATGGCCCGCTCCCGCATCCCGACCAGCCCATGCCCGCCCCCTTCCACAGGCGACGCACGCCGCCCAGGCCCGTCATCGATCACCTCGATCCGCACGTCCCTCCCATCGGCGACAACGGACACCCGGCACCGAGTGGGCGCGGCATGCTTGACGACATTGGTGAGCGCCTCCTGCACGATGCGATAAACCGCCAGCTCCACCCCATCAGGTAACCGCGCTCCCCCCGAACCTCCACCAGGCGACCACACACCCGCCGAACCCCGAGCGGGGGTGACCACCTCACCTCTTCCTTCGTCTACAGCGCTCTCCCGATCATCGACGCGCATCTCGAACCGCACCTCCACCCCCGCCGACCGAGCCTGCCGCACCAAGCCTTCCAGCCCGGCGAGCCCGGGCGCCGGTACGCGATCGGGTACTACAGGCGACCGCAGTACGCCGAGCAGATGCCGCATCTCAACCAGCGCACTCCGGCTAGCCGTCTCGATGACCCGCAGGGCATCGTGCGCCTCCTCAGGCCTGGTCCCCATCACGTGGTTGGCCACCCCGGCCTTGACCGCGATGAGCCCAACGCTGTGGGTGACGACGTCATGCAGCTCGCGGGCAATGCGTAACCGTTCGTCCGTCACCGCCTGCGCCGCCAGCCGCTCGGCCTCACGCGCCGCGTACACCCTCCGCTCCTGCACGGCCCGCCCGATCGTCCAGGCGCCGCCCAACGCCGCGATTCCCAGGAGCGGCTCGTCGAGGTTCACGACCCAGTCCGGAGCACCCTGGCGCGGCCCGCCGACCATAGCCAGCCCTGTGAGGGTGACCAGGCTCAACGTCGCTATGGCCGACGCCGGCAGCAGGCTCCCGGCCTTGTCGGACAACGCGACCACATAGAGCGCGTACGCGGGCGCGAGATAAGGAAGCGCGATGGCGCCGACCATCGCAGCGAAGATCGCGAGCACCAGTGTGAAGAAGAAAACAGGCAGCGGCCAGAGCCTCCGCGCGGCCAGCGAGAACCCCAGCGCGAGCGGGAGGACGATCCTCATCCAGGGTGGCAGCGCCGTCGCGTTGGCCGCCGACGTGAAGAACACGAAGGCGATGACCAGCCCCGCCACCAGATCGAGCAGGATCAGCTGGCCGCGGCTCAGCCGTCTGGCGAAGAAGGGATGGGTGTCGTCCACGCGTTGAACCGTAGCGGCTACCGCCGTCTGCCACGTCAACCCACGGTCTGACCTTGAGATTCGAACCGTGGTCCGACGCGCCGGCGCCGCACCGCACCGCATCCTTTACGCGTGATCCAACTCGAACGTCTGAGCAAACGCTACGGCGACACGCTGGCCGTGGATGACCTGTCCTTCAAGGTAGAGCCCGGTCACGTAACCGGCTTCCTCGGCCCCAACGGCGCCGGCAAGTCCACCACGATGCGCCTGATCCTCGGCCTCGACGCCCCGACCTCGGGCCAGGCGCTGGTCAACGGTCGCCGCTACACCTCCCTCACCAGGCCGATGCACGAGGTCGGCGCCCTCCTGGACGCCGGCGCCGTCCACGGCGGCCGCAGCGCCTTCAACCACCTGCTCTGCCTCGCCCTCACCAACGGCATCGGCCCCGCGCGAGTGGCGGAGGTGCTGGAGCAGGTCGGTCTGGCGGGCGTGGCCCGTAAACGGGTGGGCGGATTCTCCCTGGGCATGAAACAACGCCTGGGGATCGCCGCCGCGCTGCTCGGCGACCCCGGCGTGCTGATGTTCGACGAGCCCGTCAACGGCCTTGACCCGGACGGGGTGCGCTGGATCCGCGGCCTCATGCGCTCCCTGGCCGCCGAGGGCCGCACGATCTTGCTCTCCAGTCACTTGATGAACGAGATGGCCCTCACCGCCGAGCGCATCGTCATCGTCGGCCGCGGCAAGCTGATCGCCGAGTCCACCGTCGCCGAGCTGACCGCGCGCTATCCATCCCTCGAGGACGCCTACATGGCTCTGACCGCCGGCAGCGTCCAATATGGAGTGGCCCGATGAAGGCGGTCGTGTCCTCCGAGTGGCTGAAGGTGCGGTCTGTCCGATCGACCTATCTGATCCTCAGCCTCAGCCTGGGTGCCATCCTCCTGGGGTTGGCGCTCGCCGTGATGGCCGCCGGCATGTACGACAGCGCTCCCCCGGAGAAGCGCCCGAGCGCCCGGATCTCGGAGCTGGAGGAAGTCTTGGTGATCGTGCCCCAGCTCTGCATGGGCATTTTGGGCACGCTGGCCATGACCTCCGAATATGCGACCGGTTTGGTCAGAACGAGCCTGACCATCGTCCCCCGCCGCTGGCCCGTGCTCGCCGCCAAGGCCGCGGTCGTGGGCACACTGGGCGCGATCGTCGGAGCGGCAACGGTCTTCGGCACCTACCTCGTCTCCCGATCGGTGCTCGGCGACCGTTTCTCAGGCGCGTATGCCACCTCGCTCCTGGACAAGCTTCCGCTCCTGACCGCCACGAGCCTCACCGTGCCTGCCTTCGCGCTGCTCGGCCTGGGCCTGGGCGCCCTCCTGCGCTCCACCGCCGGCGCGATCACGATCCTGGCCGGACTCGTCTACGTCGTCCCGATGATCATAGGTAACATCCCCGAGCCTTGGAGCGAACGCCTCGGCTCGATGATGATCGGAGCGCTCCCCCGCCAGATCACCGGCGACGGCAACGCCTCATCGGTGTACGGCTCGCTCCTGTCGCCGGCGGCGGCCGCCGCGGTCCTGGTCGCCTACGCGGCGCTCCCTCTGCTGGCCGCCACCTGGCAGCTACGCCGCAGGGATGCCTGAAATGCGCCTCTGGCCGCAGTCGCCCTCGCCTCTTGGCCGACAGGCGGCCGCCGACGCTTGGCCCGGCAGCCGGCCGTCTCCCCGCCGCCCCGCCGGAGGCCGATCCCAACCACGGCCGGCAGCCGGACGTCACCGCGCGGACAGCCTTCCACTGGTACGGCAGACGGACACGCCTGCCGTACCGCTGGGAAGCCAGGAGCCTCAGACCTCGAGCACCACAGGGATGATCATCGGTCGGCGGCGATAGGTGTCGCTCACCCAGCGCCCCACCGTACGCCGGACCACCCGGCGGATCTCCTGCACGTCCAGCACCCCGTCCGCGGCCTTGCCCTCGAGGGCCCGTTCGATCTGCGGAATGAACTGCTCGAACTGCATGGGGTCGATGCCGGACCCACGCGCGTGGATCTCCGGCCCCGCGGTGAGCTTGCCCGTGTTGGAGTCGACGACCACCACGACCGAGATGAATCCCTCATCACCGAGGATCCTGCGGTCCTTCAGCGAGGTATCGGTGATCTCACCCACGGAGGTGCCGTCGACGTAGACGTACCCGGCGTGCACCGCGCCGACGATCTTCGCCCTGCCGTCGACCAGGTCCACCACGACGCCGTCCTCGGCGATCACGATGTGGTCCTCGGGGACGCCGGTGAGGGCGGCGAGCTTGGCGTGGGCCCGCAGGTGCCGCCATTCGCCGTGCACGGGCATGAAGTTCGAGGGACGGGTCAGGTTCAGGACATAGAGGAGCTCGCCCGCGGCCGCGTGGCCGGAGACATGCACCTTGGCGTTGCCCTTGTGGACCACCCGGGCACCCCACCTGGTCAGCCCGTTGATCACCTTGTTGACCGCGGTCTCGTTCCCCGGAACCAGCGAGGAGGCCATCAGCACGGTGTCGCCCTCGGCGATGCGGATCGGATGGTCGCGGTTGGCCATCCTGGACAGCGCCGCCATCGGCTCGCCCTGGGATCCGGTGCAGATCAGCACCACGTCCTGCGGCGGCCATGCCTCGATGTCGCGCGAGTCGACGATCAGCTCCGGCGGCACCTTGAGATATCCCAGGTCGCGGGCGACGCCCATGTTGCGCACCATCGAACGGCCGACCAGGGCGACCTTGCGGCCGTGCTTGGCGGCGGCGTCCATGACCTGCTGGATGCGGTGCACGTGCGAGGCGAAGCTGGCCACGATGACCCGCTGCTCGGAGGTGCGGACCACCTCGTCGATGACCGGGCCGATCTCGCGCTCGCTGGTGACGAACCCCGGCACCTCGGCGTTGGTGGAGTCGGACATCAGCAGGTCGACGCCCTCGATGCCGAGCCTGGCGAAGCCGCCGAGGTCGGTGAGCCGGCCGTCGCTCGGCAACTGGTCCATGCGGAAGTCGCCGGTGTGCAGGACGATGCCCGCGGGTGTCCTGATCGCCACGGCGAGCGCGTCGGGGATCGAGTGGTTGACTGCGAGGAATTCGCAGTCGAATGGCCCGAAGGTGTGCCGCTGGCCCTCGACGACCTCGAGTTTGGCGGGCTGGATCCGGTGCTCGGTGAGCTTGGCCTCGATGAAGGCCAGCGTGAGCTTGGATCCGATGAGCGGGATGTCGCGCCGCTCGCGCAGCAGGTACGGCACCGCCCCGATGTGGTCTTCGTGGGCGTGTGTCAGCACCACGGCCTCGACGTCGTCGAGCCGGTCCCTGATGTAGTCGAAGTCGGGCAGGATGAGGTCGACGCCCGGCTGGTCGGGCTCGGGGAACAAGACCCCGCAGTCGACGATCAGCAGGCGGCCGTCGTATTCGAAGACGGCCATGTTCCTGCCGATCTCCCCCAATCCACCGAGCGCGACGATACGCAAGCCGCCCTCGGGCAGCGTCGGCGGAGGGCCAAGCTCAGGATGCGGATGGCTCATGCCTGGCCCTCACTGTCAAATCGTGTGCTCAAAACTCCCGGTTCCTCCCCGTTCCTATGTGTCTGTCAACTTCACCCCGCCGGCTACCAGGCAAGCACGCAGCTCGGCGATCTCCTTCTCTGTGGCGTCCACGAGCGGCAGCCGTACCGAACCCACCGGTACGCCGACCATGCTCAGTGCCGCCTTCGCCATGATCGCGCCACCGGCGCGCAGCATGATCCCGTCCACTACGGGCGTCACCTGGCTGTGGACCGCGAGGGCCTGGGCGGTGTCGCCGTTCTTGTGCAGGCGGATCATGCGCGCCAGCTCGGCGCCCACGACGTGTCCGACGACGCTGACGAACCCGGCCGCGCCGAGCGAGAGCCAGGCGAGATTGAGCAGGTCGTCGCCGGAGTAGAAGGCGAGATCGGTCGCCGTCATCACCTGGCTGCCGGCGAACAGGTCGCCCTTGGCGTCCTTCACGGCCACGATGCGCTCGTGTTGCGCCAGCCGGATGAGGGTCTCGGTCTTAATCGGCACGCCACTGCGCCCCGGAATGTCGTAGAGCATCACGGGAAGGTCAGTCGCGTCGGCAACGGCGGTGAAGTGCTGGTACAACCCCTCCTGCGGAGGCTTGTTGTAGTACGGCGTCACCACCAGCAGTCCGTGCGCTCCGGCACGCGCTGCCTGCTTCGCGAGCTCGACACTATGGCGAGTGTCGTTGGTGCCCGCCCCCGCCACCACGGTCGCACGATCGCCGACCGCGTCGAGGACGGCGCTGACGATGCGCTGCTTCTCCTCGTCAGAGGTGGTGGGCGACTCACCGGTCGTCCCGTTGACGATCAAGCCGTCGTTCCGCTGCTCATCCACCAGATAGGTGGCAAGACGGCGCACAGCCACATAATCGACTTCGCCGTCGGGGTTGAACGGCGTGACCATGGCGGTCAGCATGCGGCCGAAGGGTGCGTCCGTGGTTCCAGTTGGCGATGCCATAGTGCGAACGCTACCTGGATTCGGAAATCCATTGGACGCCGCCACCCCGCTTCGCCCGCCTGGAGGCACTCTTTGCCCCTGTTCACGGGCATTTCAAAGGCCGATCCCCCAACGGCGGCGTTTCAAACAGCATCCACCGGAGCAGCCTCGTTCCCACGCCCCCAGGATCGAGCGGCCCGCCGAGAGGTCTTACCGGAACGCGCCGATCACGCCAGCTCGATCTGATACCTGATGAACCCCCGGTTCTCGGCCACTTTGTCGTAGAGCCGCCGGGCCGTGCTGTTCGACTCGTGGGTGTTCCAGTAGACGCGCACGCACCCGCGCTCCCGCGCCCACCCGGCCACGGCCTCGATCAGCGCCCGCCCCACGCCTCCGCCGCGCACATCCGGCGCCGTAAAGAGATCCTGCAGGTAGCAGACATCGGCATCCGGCGCCGACGTGCTCCCATGGGTGAGGAAATGCGTGATCCCGACGAGCCTCCCATCCACCCTCGCCCCCAACGCGTGCAGCCGGGTGCCCGACTGAAACTCCTCCCACGCCCGGGCGTACATCTCGTCCGGCTCACTCCGCTCATAGAAGTCGATGTATGCGCGGAACAGGCCTTCCCACGCAACCCGATCGGACGCAACGAGCTTGCCGATGCTGATCACTCGATCTCCTTGAGAAGGGCGGCGGACAGCAGCGCTTGGGAACCTCTCGGCAACACAGACGGGGTCATGTCCCACGAGGGCCTCGCTGCAGGGTCAGACGCCACAACCTAGGAGAAGGCGACCTTCCGCGACACGACCACTCCGCGACGATACGAACCGACCACTTGCCCCGGCACACCCCATCAGACGGGCACCCGCACGCCCGACGGCCATCGCCCGCGAGGAGGCCCACCAGGCAACCGCACCAGGGGCAGGCGGACATGGGAAGAGGCCGCCGATATGTGCTCGGGGGTACACACATCGACGACCTCTACCGGAGAATCGCCAGGCCTTACATCTGCGTTACAGGGTTTCTCCGATAATTTTCCGCCAAGGCAAAGTTGGGGCTCCAGCATGCTTCGATGACGGTCGGTTACCTGTCGAATACGGCAACATAGGGCAACGCCTCACACGAACCCCCAGGGATGGACTAGTGGCCACCTCAGATCCGGTCTACCTGCGTGTCGTCGAAGACATCCGGCGACAGATCACCGACGGCAGCCTTGCCCCCGGCGCGCCCATTCCGTCGAGAGCGCAGCTGACCCGCAAGTATCAGGTCGGCGAGACCGCCGCCCGCCACGCGCTACGGGTGCTCGCGAGCGAAGGCCTCATCATCGGTCGTGTCGGTTCGGGCCATTACGTCAGAGAACGCCCCGACCTAACGCCACTACACCGATGGCGCTATCTCGACCACCCTGCCCCGTTCGCTGCCGACCTGCAGGCGCAGGGCCGCCGCGTGACCTGGGACTGGCACAGCGAGCCGACCGAAGCCGGCCCCGACGTCGCCAGACGGCTCCGCCTGAAAGAGTCGACCACGCTCACGAAGACCCACTACGTCTTCCGCGGCGACGGCAGACCGCTCCAGATCGCCACCTCGTACGAGCCGATGGAGTTCGCCTCCCATACAGAGGAGCGCCGAAGCTTGGTGGCGAGAATGTACGCACACGGCATAAAGATCACCGAGATCGTCGAGAGCGTACACACTCGCGTGCCGCGCCCCGCCGAGAGCGACGCGCTCGACCTGGCCGCCGGCGTCCACGTCCTGCACGTCGAGCGTACGCATTGGGCCGGCGACCGCCCCGTGGAAACGAGCGACATCGTCATCCCGGGCGACCGTTTCAGCGTCACGTACAGCATGCCCGTCTGAAACGGCGGCAGGCTCCGGGCGAACACCTCCCGCCCGGAGCCTCTCACCCACCCGATCACCACCGGAACGCCGAAACCGGGACGCCGTCCCACCGGCCTGGCTCGGCTCGCCTCAGCAGCTGCTGCCGCGCGAGCGCGGCGTCGTCAAGAACGACATGCCGCGCGCCCAGGCGCAGGCCGGGACGGGGGAAGAGCCGGGATCGCCTCGCGCGCAGCTCAGCGGCGCCGGGACTGCCCTCCCAACAGAGATTCTCCGGCCGGGTCGGCTCAGCTCGCCCCCACGTCCACCATGGGCAGCCGTGGCATTCCCGCCGGCAGGCCGCACCTGTCCACCTGGACGACCTCCGCGGGCTGTGCGACCCCACAAGGCACGCGACGATCCCGGCGAACACGCAGGTCAGAGATTGTCGGCGCCCATTGATACAACGGTCCCGGAGGTTGCCGATGCCACTCAAGGATCTGTCCAAGCACGACCGCCCCCGCGAACGCCTCATGTCCAGCGGCGCGAGCGCCCTGGCGGACCGGGAGCTGCTGGCTGTGCTCCTCGGCTCGGGATTCCGCGGTTCGAGTGCCCTGGACCTGGCCGCCCAGGTGATCGCGCACTGCGGTGATCTCGAGGGACTGGGCCGTTCCGATCCGCATCGACTGCTCACCGTGCGTGGCGTCGGCCCCGCCAAGGCCGCGAGAGTGGCCGCGGCCTTCCACCTCGCCCGCCGCGCGGAGGCGTGGCCCGAACGCGAACGCATCACCAGCACGACGGACCTGGCCGACTACTGCGCTCCACTGCTGCGCGGCCGTGCCCGTGAGCGGCTCGTCATGGTCGTGTGCGACACCGGCGGCCGTGTGCTGAAACGATCGGTCGTGACCGAGGGCGGCGCCGATCACACGGCGATGCCGGTCCGGGAGGTGATCACGGAGGTGCTCACCACGGGCGGGGCGATGTTCGGCCTCGCTCACAACCACCCGAGCGGCTCCCTCGACCCGAGCGCGGCCGACTTGGAGGCCACGATCCGCCTCCTCGAGGCCGCCGAAACAGTCGGATTGCGCCTTCTCGACCATCTGATCATCACGGATACCGCGTGGCGGCGAATCCCCGTGTAAACCCATTCCTCCCACCCACCGAACGTCAAACGGAATGATCCCATGTATAGCGCCGAACGGCGGTTTTCCAAGCGATGACCATGAGAGCCTAATGGCGCGGGTAGGCCGATACGGACGTCAGTCGGCCATTACTCGTCGTGGTGTGGTCCCATGCCTCCTGGTGGGCACGGGACCGCTTCCACGCTTCCGCGCCGATCCCAGGCGGAGCGTTTTCGGTCGCGTCGTCGGTTCTTGACCAGGGCGCCCCGCCGGGGGTTGCGCGAAAGGCGCACAATGCGTGAAGAACAGCAGCTCACGCGTTTTGGTAGGGGCGCCCGCATTCGTCACATCCATAGCCGGCGCCCGGACCCGGACCCGCTGCCGCACCTCGTGACGAGCCCGCACCCGCGCCACCGCCCCATTCACCCGCCAGCATGCGATGCGGGAACCGATAACCCCTGTCATGGCACTGCATTCCTTCAACAGAACCCTTGATCGGATTGTTCAGATTTATGCGGATCGCTCCAATGCCGACCGGTAGATCAATGTGAATCAGATTTGTTCACGTTTCAGGGCGATCCTAGGGTGGCCGGCAAAAAGGTCGCGGCATCCACCTGGTTTTCCTGCGGCAAACACTCCCTGGGCGTCAGACTGGGTCCGGCGGCCATCGCCAATCGTCTTCGACCTTGAATCGTTGCTACTCGAAGGTCCGGCGATGGCCGCCCCCCACAATCGAGATCACCACCTCCGACGAAGAGCCCGACCATGAGCTGTCATCACGAACTCATGCCGCAAAGGGCTTCCAGCGCGTGAGCGCCGGCGTCAGCGACACGAACAGTCGCGAGGTGAACGTCTCGGCGCACCGCATGGCTTCGGTGGACCAACGGTGATCGGCCTGCGGATGCTCTTGATCGTTGTCGGGCGCACCACTCGGACTGCGACCAGGGGCATGCTCGAAGGTGCGCAGGGATCGACCTCGCACGAATGGCTCGGGTCGGAGATGCTGGACGAGCCACAAGCGTGGATCCGCTTCGCGCAGACTCGAGGGTCCCGCAGGGAAGCCGCCCTGGTGATTCGTTGCTTCGCATCCATGACACGATCACCAGACCGACAGCGAGACTGCTGTCGACGACGCGTGAATACTGACCCCCAGGCGGACGCTCGGGTTCTAGTGCTTGTCGCAACACACCTGATCATGGAGGGCGTGTTGATGGCGAGGCGAGGGCCCAAGCGCAGGCTGGATGTGGAGTCGGAGTACTGGCGGCTGGTGCTCTCGGGTGTAGGGACGGTCGAGGCGTGTCGAGCCGTCGGAATCGGGCGCAAGACCGGATACCGGTGGCGGGCGGAGAACGGCGGGCTGCCACCGGCGCGGCTGGCCGAAAGTGCTCGATCGAGTCGGTTCTTGTCGCTGCTGGAGCGGCAGCGGATCGCAACCTTACGGGCCTAGTACTCCAGTGACACTTCGCGATCTTGGGCGTTGAGGTGGCATGAAGACGGCCACCACGTGATCATTCGGAGTTTGTGAAGACATCCCAAGA
>NZ_JBITMD010000026.1:0-166221 GCF_044465905.1 Nonomuraea sp. NPDC049480 | reverse complement strand
GACTCCGTCGCCCGGTACGCGTTCAACCTCCGCTCCATACCAGCTCGTACGGCCGCCAAGGCAGCGGCCGTTGCGTCGGCGGCGGTCAGCTGACGGCACGCACGGAGTGAGGCACACGGCTGGGCAGGTGGTGTTCTCCGCCTGCCGGCCGTCGCACGTGGAATCAGCCGGCAGGAGTGGGAAGCTGACCGGGCTGCGGTGGCCCTGCGCGTCCACGGCGCGCACGTCAACCTGGAAGTTGTCCTTCGACAGGCTTCCAGCGTGTACGCCGTCACGTTGCCGACGAAGCGGGAATGCGTCCACGTGGGTGCCGCCGAGTGTGGCACCACGTTTGTGATCACGTGGGTGCGGAGTGAGACGTGCTGGAACGCCGTAGCTCATGGTCTGTGGAATCCCTGTTTTCATCCCGGCTCGGCACGTTCCAAGTCCGTGATCTAACAGATACTTCCCAAATCTTCCCTATTGGGCGGATTAATTAATACGTTCGGGAAACGCGCATTTTTTGACCCGGGTAATCCCTCAACGTTCCGAGGAGCAAGCATGCGTTCCCGACTACGCAAGGGCGTGCTCGGCGCCTTAACCGCCGCTGCCGTCGTCATGTCCCCGGTGGCCTTCGCCGGCCCGGCCAGCGCCTACCACGGCGACGACGCCGCCGTGCGGAAGCTGGTCAAGGCCGTGTCCGGCAAGAACGTCAAGACGCATCTGTGGGCTCTGCAGGTGATCGCGAAGCTCAACGACAACACCCGTGTGTCCGGCACGCGGGGCTTCGACATGTCCCGCGACTACGTAGCGGCCAGGCTGCGTGCCGCGGGATATGACGTGACGATCCAGCCGTTCGAGTTCACCTTCGACGGCTATAAGACGCCGCCCGTGCTCAAGCGGACCAGCCCGGACCCGAAGACGTACACGTACGGGTTCTTCCAGGACTACGTGGCGATGGGTGACTCGCCCTCGGGCGCGGTCACCGGCACGATCCAACCCGTGGACCTGGTCCTACCGCCCGGCCCGACCGCCAACACCTCGACCTCCGGTTGTGAGGCGAGCGACTTCGCCGGATTCGTCGCCGGCAACATCGCGCTCATGCAGCGCGGCACGTGCAACTTCCGCATCAAGGTCGAGAACGCCATGGCGGCGGGCGCGAGTGCGGCGATCGTGTTCAACGAGGGCCAGGAGGGCCGCACCGAGGTGGACCTCAACCCGGTGCTCAGCGGGCCTGGCATCACGATCCCGTCGTTCTTCACCCGCTTCTCGGTCGGCCAGGATCTGGCCGCCGCCGCGGGCACCACGGTGCAGATGAACTGGGACCCGATCGTGGAGACCAGGACCACCTACAACGTGATCGCCCAGAGCAAGAAGGGCAATCCGGACAACGTCGTGATGATGGGCGCCCACCTCGACAGCGTTCAGGAGGGGCCCGGCATCAACGACAACGGCTCGGGCACTGCCGGCGTCCTGGAGGTAGCGCTCCAGGCCGCCAAGCTCAAGCCGAAGAACCAGCTGCGCTTTGCCTTCTGGGGCGCCGAGGAGTTCGGTCTGCTCGGCTCGGAGCACTACGTCAACGCGCTGACGGCCGAGGAGCGGGCCAAGATCACCCTCTATCTCAACTTCGACATGATCGCCTCGCCGAACTACACGTTCGGGATCTACGACGGCGACGGTGACGCGTTCGGCACCGTGGGTCCCCCTGGATCGGACGTGATCGAGGAGGACTTCGAGAAGTTCTTCGCCGGACACGGGCAGCCGTACAAGGCGACGGCGTTCACCGGTCGCTCCGACTACGGGCCGTTCATCGCCGTAGGGATCCCGTCGGGCGGCCTGTTCACCGGGGCCGAGGAGCTCAAGACCGAGGAAGAGGCCGCGATCTTCGGCGGCACCGCGGGCATCCCGCTCGACCCCTGCTACCACAGCGTCTGTGACACGATCAAGAACATCAACGACAAGGCGCTGGACGTCAACTCCGACGCGATCGCGGCCCTGACCGCGAAGTACGCCTTCGACACCGGGACGATCCCGACCGCCCCGGCACCCACCGCGGCCGCCAAGCACGGCGACGCCGAGCACACGCACAAGCCCGCCGACTCGGTGAGCTAGCCCGAAGGGCGCCCGCACCCCCGTGGTGCGGGCGCTCCCGCTCCTCCGGCCAGCATGCCGATGGTCAGTGCGGCCACGGCGCCGCAGCCTCGCTCGCCGAGGTCGCGTGGCTTTACATGCTGGTGTTCTTCGGCACCCCGCTGGTGCTGGTGGCCGTCGGGGGCACGACCTGGGCGGTGGTCGGGCTCGCCTTGCGGCCCGTCGTACGGATATGGGCCGAACTGGCTGAGATCACCGGCCAGGACCTCAGCAGACGTGTACCCGTACCGGACACCGGCGACGAGATCAGCAACCTCGCCGCCACCACGAACCACATCCTCGACCGCCTTGAGCGGTCCGCGGAAACCCAGCGCCGCTTCGTCGCCGACGCCTCGCACGAGCTTCGCAGCCCCATCTCGGCGATGCGCGCCCAGCCAGAGGTCGCCAACGCCTATCCAGACGAGACGGACTGGCCGGCCACCGGCGCCCGCGCCCTGGCCGCTGCCGACCGTCTCACCGGCATCATCGACGAGCTGCTGATGCTGGCCAGGCTGGACGCGGGCGCGTCGTGCAGCGCCGCGTGGTGGACCTGTGCCGCATGGCCGAAGGGCCGACGAACTACAGCTACCGCATCGTGGCAGCGAACGGCGGTCTGGAGGCGGCGCCGTCCGACGCGATGAGAGTCAGAGTTCGGCTCAGTGCCGCGAACGCCCTGACAGAAAGCAGTTGGATGACTACCGCAGGCAGGCAGCGGAAGCGGGATGGCTGCTCAAGCGCCTGCCCGAGCCAGCGCTCGGGTTGCCGCAGCCAACGGCCGGAGACACATTGAACGTATCCAAGACCGGACGAAATTGAGGTCCTGCAGGTGCCCCGGGAACGACATCGCGCACGGGGCACCTGCAGGAGATCTTGGGTTTCGTCGCCGCTTGCTCAGCTCAGCATGACCTCTCAGGGAGGCGTCGATGAAAGGTGTTCCGGTGATTTGGATGGCGCTTCTGCTGGCCGCAGGATGCGGAGGCAAGGTGAATTCATCAGCGCCATGTGCGGGTCACGGCATGAATATCGTCGTGACGTCGGGGACGGCGAATGCCGACTATACTCTCGCGGCGAGTGCGGACGCGTCCACACGTTGTCAGGCGGAAGGAGTGGCTGTATATGATCGCCGGATAGTTTCTCCAAGCCCGGTATATGATCCGGCCGCTCTTCCGTGGATCCGTTTGCACGGGACCGTTGCGGACTGTATCGGCGTGAAACTGTCGGTGAAGCTCCTGGATCCACGGGGGAAAGTTGTTGGCAGGGGCGATACGGTCATCGGAGATCCTGTCGCTCACATTTCCAGAGATGCCGTCTGCGACGCGAATTTCCCGCCGGTTCAAATCCGGCCAGTTTAGTGGCGGATCCGGGCCTGTTGGAAGGCTGTGTGGCCGGCCATTTGCTAGGCATTGTGTTGATCGCTCAATTTAACCAAGCTGGTGTTGCTCGGTAAAGCTGGCTCGGGAAAGGGAACTGACCTCTCCGTCGAGTTGCAGGGCGAGAATCGCGTGCACGGCGTGATAGGGGCTCTTCGAACTTGATCGGTTGCGCCATGAGGTGCTGTGTTTCGAGTGACGCTTGCTCTGTCAGGACGTGGTGGCCGCCCAAGGTGGGATCCCCCCGCCGCGCCTCTGCTCTGGGTATCTCACATCCTTCAACGCCCTTAGAGGTCCTCCAGAGGGGTGCCGCTCACGGTGACTCCTGCCACCACGGTGCTGATCACCGCGGTGGCAGGCACCTCCTCCAGAGGTGCCGTAAGGGGATCCCGGTCGATCACGACCAGGTCGGCATGATTGCCGGAGACCAGCGAGCCGATGCCCTTCCATCCGAGCACCTGTGCGGCTTGCCTTGTCCACATCCCCAGCGCCTCCGTCCGGCTGATTCCGGGCGTCACGGCCCGGCGTCCGCTCGCGGCGTACGTGGGCTCCACCGCGAGCGCGATCTGCTCGAAGACGTTCTTGGGACCCCAGTAGGTGCCCGCGGCGACACGTAGGCCGCCATCGAGCAGACGGCGCAGCGGTACGAGGTGCTGCAGGTACTGCTCGCCCAGGCGTCCCCGGATGAGCTCACCCTTGCCCCAGGAGAACGACATCGTCGTGGTGACATCGACGCCCAGCGCTGCGAAACGCCGAATCTGATCCTCCTCCACCAGGGCCAGGTGCTCCATCAGCCATGGCCGACCGTCCGCCGTGCGAGGCGGCCGGCCGAGGCCCTCCAGCTGATCGAGGTAGATGTCCTGCTCACCGGTACCGGCGGCCATGATGCTCAGCCGCAGCCCGCGCTCCAGGCAGTGCCGCATTGCCTGCTCGACGCCTTCCGGCCGTACGAATGATCTGCCGGTCGTGGGTTCGCCGTAGGGGCCGGTGTACGGCTGGCGCATGAGCAGCAATCCTGGCGCGCAGGGACCGCCACGAGCGATGGACAACCCGTCGACGCGGAGCATGTCGTCGCTGAGGTCGGTCATCTCGGCCGCTTTGATCAGGCGGGCGGCGGGCAGGATCGTGTCCATGGAGATCAGCGGGATCCGTCGCAGCAGCCCTTCCATGAAGGGATCGCCGTTGTAGTAGTTGGTGACGGAGCCGTGCATCCTGCCGGTCGGGGTTCCGCCGGCGTCTTTTTCGATCCAGACGTTGCCCACGCGGTCCGGTGTCTCGGCCGTGATGTCGAGCAGCTCAAGGGCCCGGGAGTTGAAAACGCAGGTATTGGGCGTCACCGGCGCCCAGGCCTGGATCAGGACCGGACGGATGGAGCAGGAACCCGTAGCCAACCAGCGCGGCAAGCCTGTCAGCCCTGGGCCCGGACGAACAGGCGCTCCCGAAGTCACGACGGTGGTAGCTGCTCGCGGATGCTGAGGATGAGGGTGTCGACGAGGTAGCCGAACAACTCGTCCGGGGTCGGTTTGGTGAGGCGCACCGCCTCGGCCAGGTGTGGAAGGGGCAGCTCTGGGTGCGCGGCCAGCCACGCCGCGGGCACGGGGGCGGCGTCGAGGGGGCCGGGTCCGTCCGGGGCGTGGTCGGCAGGGTAGTCGATGAGCAGGGTGAAGCTGAACAGCTTGAGCCCTAGCTCGCTGTGTACGCGGAACGCGTCGTGTGGGGCGAGCCCGATGCGGCGGAGCATGCCGAGGAACGCGTCGGGGTTGGCGAGCCGGTTGGGATGGATCCCGAGCGAGCGGACCTGCTCGTCTAGGGAGACCAGGAGGGCTCTGGGGTAGCGGCGGTACACGGCGCGGAGCTGCGCGCAGTAGGCGTGGACGCTGTCCTCCCAGCGGTCGGCGTCGAGTTCGGGCAGTTCCCACTGGGCCAGCAGCAACCGGGCGGCGAGGTCGACCACTTCCTGCCGGTCGGCGACGTAGTTGTACAGCGCCCGCACCGTGACGCCGAGTTCCTCTGCCAGCCGGCGCATGGTGACCGCGGGGAAGCCCTCGACGCCGGCCAGGCGCAGCGCCCGCTCGGCGATCAGCTCGCGGGTCAGGGTGGGTCGGCCCTTGCGGGTGGCCGGTCGGCGGCGTGACTTGCTTTGTTTCTCGGTCATCGCGGTCAGCGTAACCATGTGAGTCGCCATGACGCGCTTCACTGGCCACGCTTAAACTTCAGGATGTGTTGACTTTTAGGTGCCTGGGTGCCAGCCTGACTTAGGCATACCTAACTTCCACTCGACCGGGGCGGCAGGGCGCCGCTGGTCGCCGCGTGCGGCCTGGTCGCCTTCGCGCTGCTCCACGGCGCCCCGCAGTGGACGTTCACGGGTGTTGCCCGTTGCAGCCTCCGCTACTGGCCGTCGTGCATGACTCCGGGGCGTTGAACGGGCACTGACCAGCAAGGTCATGGCAGATACAAGGGATAGGAACGGCATGAATCTGACAGCGGCCGGTCGCGCGCGGATGACGCTGGCGGCGGTCATCGTCGCACAAGCGCTCCTCATCATCGACATCACGATTGTCACTGTGGGACTACCCCAGGTGCAGCGGGACCTCGGCGGTTCCCTGGCCGGCGTGCAGTGGATTGTCGCGGCCTACGCGCTGACCTTGGCCGCGTGCACGCAGACGGCCGGCACGCTGTCCGACCGGCTGGGACGGAGATTGATCTACGTCCTCGGCATCACCGTGTTCACAGTGGCGTCGGTGCTCTGCGGCCTCGCGCCAAGCGTGGCGTTTCTCGATGTGGCGAGGGGACTCCAGGGCGTCGGTGCGGCGATGGTGATGGCCAACTCGCTTCCGCTCATCGCCACGGCCTACGAGGGCCAGAAACGCAATATGGCCATCGCGATCTTCGGGACGGTGCTGCAGGTGGCCGGCGCGATCGCCCCCGTGCTCGGCGGGCTGCTGGTCACGCTCGATTGGCGCTGGATGTTCCTGATCAATGTCCCGATCGGCGTCGTGGCGTTCGTCATCGCGCTGGGTTTCATGCCGGCGTACCGCCCGGACTCGGCCAGGTCCGGGCGTATCGACTGGTCCGGCGCGGCTCTGCTGATGCTCTCGCTCGGCCTGCTCAATTTCGCCCTGATCAGGGGCGAGGACCAGGGATGGGGGAGCGCCGCCACACTCCTTCAGCTCGCCGGGGGCGTTGTGCTGCTGACGGTCTTCTTGGCGGTGGAAAAGCGGGTGACCGCGCCGATCATCGACCTGTCCCTGTTCCGGATACCCACGTTCACGGCCATCAACGTCATCGCGTTCGTCTCCAGGCTCATCACCATCGGCGGCGCCGTCTACTTCATCTTCTATTTCCAGGCCGCTCTCGGCATGTCCCCGATGGAAAGCGGCTTACTCCTGGTGCCGGTCTTCGTCGCGCAGATCGCAGGTGGCATCGGCGTGGCCAAATTGCAGGCGAGGATCACCGCTTCGCAGATCATCGTGGCCGGGTATGTCGTCAAGGGATTGTCGGCCGTCTGGATGGCCCAGACCTTCGAATCGGGAGCGGGCGCATGGTCCCTGGTGCTGCCGATGGCGTTCTGGGGCCTCGGGGGTGGCGTGGCGGGCGTGCCGATCCTGTCCACTTCGATGAATGTGGTGGCGAAGGACAAGGCCGGCATGGCGTCGGGCACCATCATGAGCATGTTCATGATCGGCGCCGGGGTGGGCTCCGCCGGTCTCGGTGTGGTGTTCAAGGAGCGAATCGGAGAGGTGGTCATCGCCGATTCCGCCTTGCCGGAGGGAAGCCGGCAGGCGGTTGCGGATGCTGCCGCACAGGTCGACCTGGAGCGGTTGAAGGCGGCGACGCCGCCCGGGTTCGAGGTCGTGGTACAGCAGACGATGGAGAAAGCGATCTCTTCGGGAACGTCCTTGGTGACGCTGACCACCGCTGCTCTTTCGGTGATCAGCGTGGTCGTCGCAGTGTTCTTCATCCGTGAACGAGACATCGTCGCCGCGAAGGCCAAGAACGCCACCGCCGGTACGGCGAGGGAGTCCGCTACGGACGATAGGGGCGGCGCCGGATGAGGCCGACGATTCCTGTTCCGCGGAGAGTGCGGACGGAGCTCGCACCCGTACCGCCAGATCCCACGGACATTCGCCTTGCAGTGGGGTAGGAGCAACCCATGAGCTCCTACGAGCGCACTGAACGCCTTCGTCGCTATTGGGACAAGCACGCTCGCTCCTATGACAAGGAGATGGGCTTCTTCGACCGGCACTTCTTCGGCGACACCCGCGCTTGGATCTGCTCCCAGGCCACCGGAGACGTGCTCGAGGTGGCCATCGGCACCGGGCTCAACCTCCCGCACTACCCGAAGGGCGTCCGATTGTCCGCGATCGAGTGGAGCCCGGCCATGCTCGATCGCGCCCGGCAGCGGGCCGCCGACCTCGGCCTGCAGGCTGACTTGCGCGAAGGTGACGCTCAAGCGCTCGACTTCGCCGAGGACGCCTTCGACACCGTCGTGTGCACGTTCTCCCTGTGCTCCATCTTCGACTACCGGCGGGCGATCGCCGAGATGGTGCGCGTGCTACGGCCCGGCGGACTTCTGCTGCTCGCCGACCACGTCGCCGCCTCGGCCTGGCCCGCCCGCGCCCTACAACGCCTGCTCGAACTCGTCACCGTCCCTCTGGGCGAGGAACACTTCCTGCGCCGCCCCGTCACGCACGTCCGCGAGCTGGGCCTCGCCATCGAACGCCATGACCGCTTCAAGATCGGCATAGTCGAGCGCCTCGCGGCCCGCAAGCCTGTCAGGGGCGAGTAGTCCCAAACTCTGACTCGCGATGTACGTGAGGAACCGCGGGTCCTCAGCTCGTCGCCATCTACGAGCCATAGGGCGACGCCAGTGCTTGTCCACGAGTCGCCGCCCTCTACGGCCAGGTTGAGCCGCCGGGCACCGTGCAGCCACGCAGGATGGCGACGGAGAACGGGGCGAGCAGCCCGGCCGCGCCGTGCGCGAGGCCGAGATCGGCGTGCCCACCAGGGGTCGGCAGAAGCCGGTCCGGGTCATGGGGCGACCCACCAGCCCGGCAGCTCCACGCCGCCGCCGCCCCATATCCACACCTGTTCCCGGCGCGGCCGTGCTGCGGCGGTTAACCCACCGCCTTCGGGATATCTCATCCTTCTGGCATGGACGCGCCGCAAACAGTCGTCACGCAACCAGCAGGAGACCTGCGTAACGTAACTCCCACCTTCAACATGCTCAAGTGCGATTCATTGGATGTTCATGATCGGGCTGGGCATGTCAGGCACATCCTGACTCAGGAAGTGATCTGCCTCTTCCTGGGTCAGCAGCTCGACGTCGCGAAGGATGTTGAGCGATCGGCGCCACCACGTCCATGCCTCGTCGCGCCGGCCCAGATCGTGGTAGGTCCACGATGTGGAGCTGCTTGCCCGCGGTGGATGCCGAGCTGTCGGCCCACACATCGGCCACGATCCGCTCGGTGGTGACCACCTGCCCGACGTTCAGCGCCAGCCGGGCCAGCACCCCCACCCGCCGCGCTCCCGCCAGCTTCAGTACGGCACCATCCGCCGTGACCTCCCACGGCCCCAGGATCTTGATCTCTACGCCCATGAGAGCGCTCCCATCCCTTGCCCTGCGAAGGCGCAGGAGTTTAGCGGACGATCCTGCAAGGCCGCGAAGCGTTACCGCTGGCCGTAGCCTCTGCGCTGCCGACTTCCTGCTGGAGCGCAGCGTCACCACCACGCCGGGGGTGGGGACGCATATGAGCACTCGGTCTTTCGCGGCTGTGGACAGGGACGGGCGAGTGTGGCGACGGTCTGGGCGAGCGCGCCCCGGGGGGCCCGCGCCTGGATGGACCTCACGACGTTGAGCCGGGACCTCCCTGGCGTGGCAACAATCCTGCCACTGCCGGAGCGGCTGCGCTGTGCGCACGGGCACCAGGCCAGCGGGTAGATGTGCGCAGCGTGGTCGAAGGCCAGAGGCGATGGTAGGGAGACAGGGATCGTGCTCCCCGAAGATCGGGAAGAACCCGCGATCCCGCCCCACCAGAAAGGGCACTATGCCCACAGCAGCAAGACACAGCTGGGCGGCCGTATTACTTCTCACCGCACTGGCTGTCACCGTCATGACCGTCCCGGCCGGCGCGTCATCCGCGGCCATCCCCAACTACACGCATGCCATGGACACCAGCGACTGGACCTCCGGCGACAAGGGCGCCGAGGCCACCTGCCCCACCGGGACGCACGTGCTCAGCGGGGGTGCCTGGGTGAGCCCCGAGAGCGTGAGCGGCGACATCGTCATCGACGAGATCATCCCGAGTGCTGACAAGGTCAAGGTGTTCGGAGTCGAGGAGAACTCCACGGCGAGCTCCTGGACGATCACGGCGTGGGCGGTCTGCGGCACCGTGCACGGAGCCATTCACACGCGCTCCCTGGAAACTTCGTGGTCCTCGCCGCCGTATCACGCGCTGACCGTCACCTGCGACCCGGGCGAGTGGCTGCTCGGCACCGGATACCAACTCGAAGGCGCTCGCGGCGGTGCCAGGATGAACGCGCTCATCCCGTCACTGAACAGCGTTCACGGGTCAGCGAACGAACAAGCTACGACCTACAACGCCGATTGGTCGCTGCGGGTGTTCGCGATCTGCGCCGACGAGCCGCCACCCGGACTGTGGATCTACTCGGAGACCAGTCCCAGCAGCGCTGAGCCCAAGACGGTCGAAGCCGACTGTGGGGGTGCTGGTGACAGGCAAGTAGCCCTGGGGAGCGGGTTCGATATCGACGGTGGCGTCCGCGGTGGGATCGTCCTCGACGCCTTCTACTCGATCAACACGTTGGCCCGGGTCGAAACAGCCGAAATGCATGGCGACGACAACGAATGGACCGTCACGGCGTACGTCATCTGCGCCTGGGAGGACTGACAGCGCACGGTGAGCTGACCCTTGTCCACGACGAAGAAATGGTCGGGCGGCCGTGTGTGAACAGGCCGTCCGGCTTCTTTCGCGGGTGGATCCGTCAATTCGATCAAGGCGGCTGAGCTGCGGTGATCTACCCAGCGAGGTGGCCGTCGCCGGGTGCCGCCGACGTCGCCGATCCGCACGGTGGTGGCCGTGAGCGCCCGGTCCAGAGCTTGGAAGGCGAGCGAGTCGCGCAGTTCGGCGAGCAGGGCGGGGCGGAGCGAGAGCGTCCAGTGCTTCGGTACGAGGTCGGAGCAGAGCGCGGAGAAGCAGCGACAGACCGCAGCCCAAGGTGCGGCTTCAAACCGCCAAGTCCTGACTGTGCCCATGGGCCCGGCGTACCCCTCAGACCCGATAAGCCCGAAGGACGAACCCATGATGTATCAGCACCCCGCCGACGTGCCATCACGGCATCCAGTTGCGGCGCAGCCGCGCACCCTGGTGACGGACCCGGCAGGCCTGTTCGCTGAACTCGCTCGGCTGAACCTGCCGCACGGCGACTATGTCGTGTGCGGCTCCGCCGCCCTGTACGTGCGCAACCTGCGGGCCTGCATGGGCGACCTGGACGTGCTGGCCCGCGGCGCCGCATGGGGCATCGCCCTCGCTCTCGGAGTCACGCCGAGTACAGCCCCGTCCGGTCACGGACAAGTGATCAACCACCCAGCGTTCGCCATCGAGTTCGTCGACTGTTGGACACCCGGATGGTCGACGCACTACCTGATCGAAACCGCCGACCTGATCGACGGCATCCCGTTCATGCGGCTGGGCGATGTCCTCGCGTGGAAAGCGTGTGCTCGCCGGCCCAAGGACCTGCCGGACATCTCCGCCATCGACAACCTGCGGCGACTGTGGAGCGCGCCTCCGGCCGGGCCGGTACCCGGACGACCCCGGCCAAGCCGTGTCCAAGATCGTGCCGTATGAGAACGAGTATGGTGTGGATCCGCGCGGTCGGCTGGTCAACCTCCACAGCGGCCATGGCCGGGCCACCGACATCGCCCGCATGGCCACCAGGGTGAGGGCCGGCAATCTAGGAGCACCATGGTCGACGTCGTCACCGGCTGCGGACATGGTGCTGGACAACGGTTGCCGATGGAGTTCCGTGAAGCCCGAGAAGGGCTGTGGGCGGGTAACGTGGTCGAAACATCGAGAGCGCACGATAGGCCCCGTGGATGTGCGACGCGTACGAGTCGGGTGCGAGTTCGTGTACGTCGCCGCGGTCGACACCTCGACGGTCTTCCAGATAGAACCGGAGGACGCGGGGCCGGTCGGTCTCGTCGGGCAGCAGTGGTCGTCGCAGCCGCAGCTGCGCATCCGCCGCTACCGCGACTTATACGGCAACCTGTGCGCACGAGCGGTACTCCCCATGGGGCGGTCCTCGCTGCGCTATGAAGCCGTGGCACTCGTGCCCGACGCCACCGACGATGCCGATGAACAGGCGCCGGAACTGCCGCCGGAAGAATTACCCGACGAGGTCCTCATCTACACTCTCCCCAGCCGCTACTGCCTGCCCGACATGCTGGGCGACGAAGCCTGGTCGCGCTTCGGCGCCGTTCCCGCCGGATTTCCCCGTGTACAGGCGATCTGCGACCACGTCCATCGCCACCTGACCTTTCGCTATGGCAGCAGTGGCCCGTTGTCGACGGCAGTTGATGTCAACACCTCCGGGTTCGGCGTCTGCCGCGACTTCACTCACCTGGCGATCTCGTTGTGCCGGGCACTCAACATCCCGGCTCGCTATGTTTTCGGCTACTTGCCGGATGTAGACGTTCCGCCGGACCTGGCGCCCATGGACTTCGCTGCTTGGATGGAGGTGTGGCTGGGGGACCGATGGTGGACCTTCGATCCGCGCAACAACCGCAGGCGCAAGGGCCGCATCGTGATCGGACGTGGACGGGACGCATCCGACGTGGCCATGGTCACCACCTTCGGCGCGCCGCTGCTGGAATCGATGATCGTGTACGCGGAGGAGGTGCCGGCATGATGCGGATCCTGGGGCGCTCGAGGTCCGCGCTTCCTTCGAAGCGCCGCCGTCCGGCGGCGTGTCACCTGCTCGACGCCGCTGCGCGCGGCGACCTCGGTGACGAGACGGGATAAAGGTCGCTGCCTGGCAGGTAGCGAGCGGTGGCGTATCCCAGAAATGCCGCAACATCGCCATTCCCTCGGCGTCGTCCCACACATGGGCGGAGACTGTCCCGCCGGACGTCGCGACGCGCGTGAATTCCGCCATGGCACGTGCCGGCTCCAGGCTAGCCGCACCGTCTCAAGCTCGGTCATGGGAAGGGGCGCGGCGTCGTGCGGCCAGGCGTGCCGGGGTCGGCCAGCGTACGTCGTGGGCCCAGCCGAGCCTTTCCATCAGCCGGATCAGCCGGGCGGAGATGTCGATCTGGCCGGGCAGCACGCCGTGGCGGGCGCAGGTGGGGTCGGCGTGGTGGCCGTTGTGCCAGCTCTCGCCGAACGACAGGATCGCCAGCGGCCAGAAGTTCGCGGCCCGGTCGCCGGCGCGGGTTTTCAGCGGCCGCTCGCCGAAGACGTGGCAGATGGAGTTGATCGACCAGGTGACGTGGTGCAGCATCGCGATCCGTACCAGGGCGCCCCAGAAGAACGCGGTCAGCGCGCCGTACCAGGTGCCGGTGGCCAGCAGCCCGATGGCGGGCGGCAACAGCAGCGAGGCCGCGACCAGCGGCAGGAACAGCCGGTCCACCCGGCCGATGTCGGCGTCGGCGAGCAGATCCTTGGCGAAGCGCCGCCGATTGGTGAGGTCACGCTGGAACATCCAGCCGACATGCGCGAAGAGCAGCCCCTTGGCCAGGCCGCGCACGCTGTGCCCGTAGCGCCAGGGCGAGTGCGGGTCGCCGTCGCGGTCGGCGAAGGCGTGGTGGCGCCGGTGGTCGGCCACCCACTGGATGACCGAGCCCTGCACGGCCAGGGACCCGGCCATGGCCAGGCCGATCCGCAGCCACCGGCCCGCCTTGAACGCGCCGTGGGTGAGGTAGCGGTGGAAGCCCACGGTGACGCCGAGCCCGGTGAGGACGTAGGCGCCGGCCGCGATCGCCACGTCGGTCCAGCTCAGTCCCCACCCCCAGGCCACCGGCACTGCGGCGGCGAGCGCCCCGAACGGCACCAGCACGAACACCCACAACGCGACTATCGCCGCGGCCGGTTTACGCCCGTCGATGATCGGCGCCGTGCCGACCTGCTCCCGATCGACGACGCCTGCACCCGTCGAAGCCATGCCAGGTTCCTCCCGTCGCGCATGCAGCGTCTTTCGCCCCCTTGGAACCAGTCCGCCTTCCCGCGCAGATGGTGGCCCACACGCCTCTGGCGCTGCTTTGGGATAACCAAGGCGATCTCATGGCGAAGGCTTCGTGCTGGGGAGTGGGGCCTCGCCTCTTACGTCGCCTGGCGTCACATCAAGCGGGCGGTGACCGGAACGGCGATACACCGCCAGGCCTGCTATCGCCACTGGTGATAAGCCTTGCTGGGATCGCACGTTTCCCCTGGCTCGCCGAGCACATTGACTGGTCAGTGACCACTCGGCGCATCTTGCGTCGCTGCCGTCGAGAGGGGCCGTGATGGCCCCGGACGCAGAAGGAACGAAGGCAGGCGCGCGGGGCGGGCCACGCCCGGATTCATCACCGGGCAACCTCCGACCCGGTGTGGCGCTGGTGCCACGTGCACCGGTGGACCGAACAGAGGAGACGAAGGAGACTTCATGCCTGTTTCTGAACGGCTGGTGAAAGATCGGCTGGACTATGACGGCGCGTCGCCGTTCCCCGGGGCGGAGGAGCACCCTCCGGCCGGCAGAGCTCAGATGGGGCTGACCGCGGCGATCGTGATCCTGCCGTTCTTCGCGCTCGGCGTCGCGATCGTCCTGGCGTGGGGGCAGGGAGTCGCGTTCACCGATCTGCTGCTGGCGGCGGGTTTGTATGGGGTGACCGGGCTCGGCGTGACGGTCGGCTTCCACCGGCTGCTCACTCATGCCTCTTTCACTGCGCGGCCGTGGTTGCGCGTGGCGCTGGCCATCGCCGGGTCGATGGGCTTTCAGGGCAACGTCATCGACTGGGTCGCCGTCCATCGCCGCCATCACGCCTTCACCGACCGGCCGGGTGATCCGCACTCTCCCTACCGGTACGGCACCGGCCTGCGCGGGCAGCTTCGGGGGCTTGCCCACGCCCATCTGGGCTGGATGTTCGCCGATGACCGAACGCCGGCCGAACGCTACGCCCCGGACCTGCTGGCCGACCCGGCCATGGTCCGGGTGACCCGCGCTTTCCCCGCGCTGTGCGCGCTGTCGCTGGCGCTGCCGTTCCTGGCCGGCTGGGCGATCACCGGCACCCTGTACGGCGCCCTGACCGCTTTCCTGTGGGCGGGGTTGATCCGCATCGCGCTGCTCCAGCACGTCACCTGGAGCGTCAACTCCCTGTGCCACGTCATCGGCAGCAGGCCCTTCAAGACCCGCCGCCACGACCGCTCCACCAACGTGTGGCCGCTGGCCCTGCTGTCGTTCGGCGAAAGCTGGCACAACGGCCATCACAGCCAGCCCAGCTGCGCCCGCCACGGCATGGAACGCGGCCAGCTCGACCCGTCCGCCGGGCTGATCCGCCTGTTCGAGCGGCTGGGCTGGGCGAGCGACGTGCACTGGCCCGACGCCGGCCGCGTCCAGCGCCGCCGAGCCGACCACCCCCAGCAGGGCCGCGTCCTGGGCGGAGACTGACCGATGTCTCTTGCGGTGTCACCGTTGGGATGGCTGCTCACGGGTGTGGCGGTGGCTGTGGTGATCGTCGCCGACCTGGTGGCCGGGCGACCCGCCGCTACCTGACCCTGCGCCGAGTCGCCATTACCAGGGGTGGCGGACACGGTCCGAGCCCTCGGCGCGTATCCAGGACGCTCGCTGCGGGGCACGCTCACCCGCGTGGAGAACGAGCAGAACCTGATCGTTTCACTGAACTCGTGAAGTCCGGCATGGTGAGATGGGTCATCGACAGGGTCCTACCCCGCTGAGTTACATCCCCGTAGGCATCACCGTGAGCTCAGGTGGGCGGTGGTGCGCTGGTCGAGGCGTTGTGCCAGGCCATGCCGGATGAGCTCGCGCAGACAACGATCGTGGGTCACGATAGCCAGTATGAGCGACGATGATGACGCGCGCGCCGAACTGGAGGATTGGAGCGAGTTCATCGGCCGGATCCGTTACGACGGTCCACGTCCTGGTGATGCCGGCGACGAGCGGTTGGCCGATGAGGCGGTGGCCGACGAGTTCTCCGGCTGGGGCCGACTCGACGGCTCTGCCGAGATGAACAATGTGGTCTGTCGTGCCTTGGAGATCGGCTACCTGCGGGCTCTGCAGGACGTGCGCGAGCAAAGGATCGCGGGGCTGGGGCCCACAGCCTGATATCGGTACGAAAGGCGCGTGCGATGGTCAGTGAAGCCCAGCCCCAGCTCACAAGGGCGGCGCGCGCGGCGATGTCCTACGGCCAAGCCCGTGCCGCATCACCTGTGCCAGGCGGGCGCCGAGGGTCGCGTCCAGGCCGGCGCGCCGGAACGACTCGACACCAGCCGGCCGACCACCGCGTCGAACTCCCCGGTCATCGGGACCGTGTGCAGGTCGTCGTGGACGAACGACACGTTGGGCAGGCCACGCTGCTCGGTGCGGTATGCGGTGAAGGCCAACGCCTTCACCGACTGGTCGATCCCGACGACTGAGCCGGTCGGACCGGCCGGCACACCTTCGTCACCAGCACATCCGGCGGCGAAGACCGGATTATCGTGAGTCCGCTTGCAGATCGAAGCCAAGGCGACCGCGGCTCAGAACCCCCGCAGCCTACATCGTTCAACGCTGGGCAGGTGCTCCTTGCGGATTATGGCGAAAGGAGCCGGCCGTGTCTGAGAATGTCGCCCTGATCATTCGATTCCGCCTGGTGGGCGGTGAAGACGTCTCCGTGATGAGCGGGGACTTCGAGGGGGAGCCGGAGGCGGTGACGGCGGTCGCTCGTGCAGTGGACGAGCGGCGCAGCCTGGTGTTGATGCGGGCGAGATATGAGCGTGAGGACGACGTGCACGGCGTGGTCATCAATCTCGCCAACGTGGTGTCGGTGCGTGTGTCGAAGACGGACAGCGCCGAGGCGGGCCAGTACCTGTAGCGGGCGGGCGGCCCCGACATGACCTCACATTGGCCAGTCGGACGATGTCCTCGGCCACCCACGCACAAGGAGGCCGGTGTTGGGTCAAAGCCGGATACCGGCAGAGAGGGAATCTAGTACGGGGGAATCGAATCAGTCATGACGGGACGTGTGCCGCGGAGCCCCAAGGCTGTGGTGGACCGGTCGGAAGGCTTCGGCGAGCGGCTGCTGGGGCAGTTGCTGGACCGGGCTCACGCCATGCCACCACAGCTCATCGCTCCGCTGGTGGCGGAGGAGGTACGCGGGATCGGCGGCCGGGATGTGTCGATCCTGCTGCAGGACTATGACCAGGCGATGTTGGTGCCGCTGCCGGGCAGGGGGCTCACGGGCGGCGATCCCTTGCCCATTGACGGGTCGCGGGCAGGTGAGGCTTTTGTCAGCGAGACGAGTGTGGAGCATCCGGTGGCCGACGGCATCCGGATGTTCCTGCCGCTGCTCGATGGCAGTGACGAGGTCGGGGTGATGGCACTGACCCTCAGCAGCGTCGACGACGATGACCGTCGATTGTTGCGACGGCTGGCCGGCCTGGTCGCCGATATGCTCGTCACCAAGAACAGTTATACAGACCAGTTCTTCCTGGCACGGCGTCGCGAGCCGATGAGTGTGTCCGCGGAGATCCAGTGGTCGCTGTTGCCCCCGTTGTCCATGGCCATTCCGCAGGTCGCGGTTGCCGGAATGATGGAGCCCGCCTATGACGTCGCCGGGGATAGCTTGGACTACGCCCTCAACGACGAAGTCCTGCACATGGCCGTCATCGACGCGATGGGCCATGGTTTGAACGCCGCTGTGCTGGCGACCGTGGCCATTGGCGCCTACCGGCACGCCAGGCGCGCCAACGTGGGGCTTGCCGAATTGTACGAATTCATGGATACCGCCATCAACGAACAGTTCGGTCCCGACCAGTTCGTCACGGCACAGATGGTGCGTCTGGACATCGGGTCTGGTTACTTGGAATGGGTCAACGCGGGGCACCCGGCGCCGTTGCTGATCCGCGGCAACCGCGTCTTCGAGGTGTTGGAGGGTGCGGGCACCCTCCCGGTCGGCTTCGGCGGTGCCGCCCCGCAGATCAACACGCGCCAGCTCGTGCGTCACGATCGGGTGCTGTTCTACACCGATGGTCTCGTCGAAGAGCACGAGACCGGCGGTGAGCAGTTCGGCGAAGAACGTCTGATCAACTGCATCGAGCACGTCGGGCCCATGTCGAGAAGCGTGCAGGAGATGGTGCGAAGCCTCTCTCACACACTGATGCGCCAGAGGAAGGGGACGACAAGTGATGACGCGAGCCTCTTCCTGGTCGAATGGTGCGGGGGGACCGCCGACCACCTCGCCGAGATCGACCTCTGACCGCTCTGAACGCGTCCCCGACCACACCTTTGACAGTGGTGCCACTTCTGCTGATGCGGTCACAGGCCTGAAGCAGAGGTTTCGCCGGTCCGGCAACGCCTGTAGCGCGTCAAATTCGCGTACGGGCCGAGGTGGGTTTTCCCGGATCTCCCGGCAGGTTCCGGCCGTCAGCCTCGACTTGAGTGTCCGCTCAACAAGGTTTTGAGTGCCTGTTCAAGACCAGACTTTGGAATGCTGGTGATCCTCTCTCAAGGACGGCACGGTGAATGGTGTTGAATGATCGACCTCCGGCGCGACCGGATCCGAACGATGACATGGATCAGGCCCTGGCCGACGTCTTGAAGGCGATTGGCACAGCCTCACGTGCACTCGCCTTTCAGAACGCGACGAGCATGGCCTGCCGCGGTGACCGCCAGCGGCTCGCCATCTGTCTTGAGTCGATGACGCCTGGTCAGCTAGATGAGGTGGCCGCCGCCGCCCGGTTGCTAAGCGCCGAGGCCGACCACGCGCTCGCCAGGAGGGATGCGTAACGAGTGTGCGGTCCGTACCGAAACGCGTGATCAGGGCGCGAAGCCGCCGCGGGCGAGCTGCTGGGTCTGTCCGCCTTCGTTGTCCCAACCGGCCAGGCTCAGCTCCTGCTCGACGGTGGCGTCGGCGGAGCTGTTCTGGTCTGCGGCGATGAGGATGTCGCCGGGACGGTTTCGGCCACGGCATGGGGTGGCCATGCCGAGCGCGTTGGCAGGTCAAGGCCCTTCATAGGCGGGAGCGTGGGCAAGCCGAGCGAGACTCATCGTCGCGGCTGATCGCCGCCCAGCGGGGCGACATGCTTCGGCCGCTGGCGTGAGTGCGCGGTTCTTCGCCGTCCCAGCATTGCGGGGAAGCGCTGGACGCACTGGGGAGGGACGGTTGCAGGGTCATTCTGGTTGACTGAAGGTCTGTCGCGAGGGAAATCCGTACACGGCCCGTCGGTGACGCGCCGACAGGCTCGCTATCGCCACAGGTGATGAGGCTAGCTGGGATTGGGCGTTTCCGCCGGCTCGCTGAGCACATTGACTGAGCACTGATCAGCCGGCGCAGCTTGCGTCGCTGTCACCGTGAGGGGGTCGTGATGACCCTGGACGCAGAAGGAACGAACGTGACCGCGCGTGCCGGCCTGAACGGTCAGGCACCGCGATGCGACCATGTCGACCTGCTTCCGGCCGTGGAGCCCGGGTTGCCCGAATGCAAGGAATGTCTGGCTCTCGGCCGGACCTGGACGCGGTTGCTGGTGTGTCTGACCTGCGGGTGGGTGGCCTGCAGCGACGATTCGCACGGGGGGCATGCCCGCGCCCACTACCAGGAGACCGACCACCCGGTGGTCGCCGCTCTAGACCCAGGCTCGACCTGGCGCTGGTGCTACGTGCACCGGCGGACCGTATAGAGACGACGAAAGAGACTTCATGTCTGTTTCTGAACGGCTGGTGAAAGATCGGCTGGACAATGACGGCGCATCGTCGTTCCCCGGGACGGAGGAGCTCTCAAGCGCTGGGCCAGGCGACGCCGCCGCAACCAGCATCACCAGGTTGCAGGCAAGCCCGATCGGGTCGTGGGCCATCTGGGCAGCCCGATGGGAGAGTCAAGGACGCCCCCGAACCACCACGGTAGCGAGCCTGGCAGACCCTCTACCATCTTGGTTTGAACGCGAAGATCGTTTGCCGGACCCTCAGTTCAGCGGGTGACGCCAAGCCTCCTTCACGGGCCCTACACCACCACATGGCACCTAGAGTGGGGAGACGGCCCGGATGGGTGCCGCCCGGGCGGGAAGGGGTGGCGGGCATGGAGTTACGTCAGCTGCGCTATTTCGTGACACTGGCCGAAGAGTTGCATTTCGGCCGGGCAGCGGCCCGCGAGCACATCGTGCAGTCCGCGCTGAGCCAGCAGATCCAGCGGCTGGAGCGCGAGCTGGGAGTGCGATTGCTGGATCGCAGCACCCACCACGTCCATCTGACCCCGGCGGGCGCCGCCTTCCTCGTCGAGGCGCGCCAGATCCTCGATCACGTGGGCCGGGCGGGGCAGGCCGCACGCAACGCCGTCGCCTCAGCGCCCACTCTGCGTGCCGGCATCATCGACGCCGGCTACGACTCCATGCCGCAGATCCTGCGCGAGCTCCAGCGCAACCATCCCGATATCACCATCCACCAGGTCGAAGCGGGCACCCCCGAGCAGTACCGGCAACTGGCCGACGGCCGCCTGGACATCGCCATCGGACACGCCTCCGAGGCTCCAGCCGAGGTGACCTCCAAGCTGATCAGGCTCGATCCGCTCGGCGTTCTGGTGCCCGACGACCACCGCTTCGCCGACCTCGACGGCGTACCCGTCGCCGCCCTCGCCGACGAACCCCTGCTGCTCGGCGAAGAGGCACAGACGCCGGAGCTCAACCAGTTCGTCATCACGCTGTGCCGCTCGGCCGGGTTCGCGCCCACCATTTACGAGGGCACCGTCGAGAGCACCCGTGCCGCGGCCGACCTCGTACTCCAGCACCGCTGCGTGCACTGCGTCCCCTCCTCCTTCCGCACCTCCAACCGGCCGGGCACCACCTGGCGGCCCCTGATCGAACCCGCCACGCACTACCCCTGGTCGCTGTTGTGGCACGACGCCAACCCTTCTCCCTACATCGCCACCGTCATCGACAGCGCCCGGCACCTCGCCGAGCGGCTCGGCTGGCTGGAACCCATCAGCCCCGCCACCGGCCCGGCGCCCGGCGAAGGTGCTTCGACAGCCACCAGCCATAGCGATGAGCCTGTCTGACACGTCACGAAGCCCTGTGATCGGTTCTGGAGATGGATCCTTCCTGGATCGCCTGTTTCCGAACGGCACACGTGAGTGTCAGCTGGAGGTGAACGAGTCCGACCGTCGGCGCCGTCACTCACACGGCCCCTGCTTCGACCGGTCCGGAAGACCGATCCCGTGCAGACATCGATGCACCGCCATAGGAGTTCGGCCATGGGCATCATCGCTTGGATCATCCTCGGGCTGGTCGCCGGGGCGGTGGCCAGAATGCTGATCCCTGGCAAGGCCCCGCAAGGTATGGGCATCACCTTCGCGCTCGGCATCGCCGGGGCGCTGCTCGGTGGCTTCGTCGCCACCCAGGTGTTGCACGTCTCGGGCATCCAGGGATTCTTCGACCTCTCCACCTGGCTGTGCGCCATCGTCGGCGCGGCAGTCCTGCTGGGCGGCTACCACCTGATCACCAGTCGGCGTCCGGACCGCCGGGTCGGTCGCCGATGACCCCGGCCCAGCACCCTCGGGAGTTCACGCTCCTGCCGCGGCGAAGGTGCTGAGTGATGCCCATGGGCGGAATCCTCACGGTGATCGCCTTCGGCGCCATCCTCACCTTCGCCCTGGCGGAGGGCTCGGTGGGCGGCCTGAACCTGCGCATCATGGGCATCATCCTGATGCTCGGCGGCGCCCTCGCGCTCCTGCTGCCCCTGCTGCTCCGCACCAGGTCACGCTGGAGCCGGTCGACCGCTCGCAGCCGGCAGGACGCCATCGATGACCGGCCACCGCACAGCCCGGCAGAGCCTCCCGGCAATCGCCGGCCCTGACCAGCGCCGGACGGCTGGTCAGGCGGGACGGACGAACGGCTGCGATTGTCACACCGTTCCTCGCGCAAGGCTGGGCGCGCCGCCATCGCCCGTACGCGGG
Organism: Nonomuraea sp. NPDC049480; assembly: GCF_044465905.1. Taxonomy (NCBI): domain Bacteria; kingdom Bacillati; phylum Actinomycetota; class Actinomycetes; order Streptosporangiales; family Streptosporangiaceae; genus Nonomuraea; species Nonomuraea sp. NPDC049480. The sequence goes on along the minus strand of NZ_JBITMD010000026.1, from coordinate 144,594 downwards.
AGCTGACATCACTAGATTCGCCGGCGAAAGATCGACCCGAGCTAAGCCTTCGGCAGGCGGTTAGGGCAGAAACAACGCCTGGAGGCAGATATGCCCACGATGACCACAATCGTCGCCGTCGCTGTGGTGGCGATCCTGGTCGCGGCACTCGGCTTCGTCATGGTGCAGCAGCGCTGGGAAGGCATTCGCCGGCGCGTCGGCCGCGGAAAACAAGCCACTTCGAACGAAGGAGACAATCGCGGCGGGGCCGAGCAGGTACCGCGAACCCGGCAAGGGCGGGGCGCCACCTTGGCCATCAAGCCGCTCACCTCCGAGTCACGGCAGGCCTGCGCCGAACGCTGGACGGCGATCCAGAAGCAGTTCGCCATCGCGCCGGGCCTCGCGGTACGTGCGGCCGATCGGCTGGTCACCGCCGCCATGGCCGAGTGCGGATATCCCACCGAAGACTTCGAGCGGCGGCAACCAGTATTGCCGGCGGCTCACGGGCGCACGTTGCACCGCTACCGGGAGGCTCACGAGATCAGCGGGGGCGTCGCCTACGGCAGCGCTTCCACCGAGGACCTGCGGCAGGCCATGGTGCATTACCACGTCCTGTTCCAGGAACTGCTCGACAACACTGGCGAACACCACCCTCGACTCGCCGACCACACCCGCGACGACCAGCCGACATCTCAGGGAGACTCCCGAAACGACTCGAGACAAGGTGACGCTGCATGAAAATGCACAATGACGACGAACGTCTCGGCGAAACCGCCGACCTGCCACCGCTCCCGCCTGAATCCGTGCTGAGGCGCGGCAAGGACGGCAAGAGCAGGCTGCCACCACCGTCCGACAAGCTCGTTTTCGGCCTTGCGGTCCAGTCCGACGCACCGCCGGTGCCGTCCGAGCCGCTGCTCAACAGCGATCCTGCCGACTGATCCACCCCGACGGCCGCCGGGTCGGGTATCACATCTCCGGCCAGGGCGAGCAGGACGCCTTATGGCCGCACCACCGCGACGGAGCTGCGCGCGTGGTACAGAACGCCGAGGGTGACGGATCCAAGCATCACGGTGCCGATCGCCCCTCGGCCCTGAGAGCCCACGACGACCAGATCCGCCTTGGCGGAAACGCTGGCGAGAGCGTCGACAGGGTGGGCGCGCCGGACGTCCTCGATCACCTGAACCTGCGGATATTGCTGCCGCCGCCTCTGGAGGACGCCTGCCGCGATCCAGCACCGGGCGGCGTGGATCTCGTCCAGGTCATGAGCGCTTTCGGGGATGTGGGCGTGTGCCGGTGGTTGCCACGCGTAGACGGCGCGCAGCGTGCTCGCGCGGAGTATCGCCTGCTCGAAAGCGTAGGCGAGGGCTGGTTCGCCGGCGTGATAGTCGTCGAGCCCGATGACGATCTCCCCGTGGGCGGTGTCGGGATCGGAGCGGACGACGACCACCGGGCCGTGCGCATGTCCGGCTACGTGGGTGCTCACCGAGCCCAGAACGGCCCCGGGGAAGCCGCCAATGCCTCTGCCACCGATCACGATCTCGGCGGCTTTGCCGGCGTGAGTCCGTAACACCGCCGCAGCGGAGCCCTGAAACAACTCGCTGGCGACCTCGATGCCGGGCTGTCGCTTGCGCGCGACCGCCTCGGCATCGGCCAGCACGCTCTCCGCGCTGAGGGCGACGGCATCGCCCGGACCCGGGTTGGAGAACTTCGCGGTCTCGTACGGTGAACGGTCCACGACGTGGACGATGCGCAGCCGGGCCTCCGAGCGTGCGGTGTCGTCGGCCGCCCACTCGACGGCCGCGGTCGCAGCGGCCGAACCGTCGGCGCCCACGACAATGACACGATTCATGGCTCCTCCAGATTTTGGGCCATCTATTTACTCATCATTCGAAGCGGTAATGTGCCGGCCTCGGACGTCCGTCCCGGAGAGTCGTGGATACGCCGTCGCCGGAGCGCCATGTCCGGCCGGCGTTTACGGCCGCAACGCGGCCTGGTCCAAGGGTGCTCTTCCGGGCCGAGAACAGGAAACAAGCAATCGCCGACCTGGCTATCACTGCAATCGACAGCAGCACCGATTCTGCCGGTGGCAACTTAATTCCTCTCCTTTCCTCGCGAAATGAAGTACAATAAAAAATACCGAGGACATTTCGTGCGTTGGCATTCAGGTTGGCGTCGCCCGCGGCGATAGACCGCTTTCGGCCCATGGTGAGGGCCTGACAGGCCAGGCAGCGATGATGACAACACTCCTCTCCCCGTCCAGACCGTCAAACTCCGTTACGGCTGCGGTCCCCACGGACCATTCCGCGCCCAGGCTCAGCCTGAACCCCCTCCTGGACCGGAGAGGCACCGTCGACGGGGCGTGGTGGCCCCGCACCCGCAATGCCGCCGCCGAACTGCCCGCCCTCATCTCCGCCGTCGACCAGCGGCTCGGCAGAGCCGTCCTGCGTGTGGGCCTGTATCAGGACGCGTGGGATCACATTCCGCGCCGTTTCCCGGCCCGCGGTCGCCAGGTCAGAGTGGGCTGGTTCCGCAGCGCGGACCCGCGCCTGATCACCCTGAGCATCGCGGGAACCGCGCCCATCACTCTGCTGGTCATTCCCCCCGGGACCGCGAACGACCCGGCCATGGCGGCCCTCACGCTCGCCGCCGCAGGCACGGTCGGCGTCCGTCCTGCTGACATCCTCCACCCCGCGGTCCCGGACGAGGGCATACCCGGCCGCGACGGCTCAGCCGCCTGGGAGAACGAGGGCGGCCGCGTTACCGATCTGGTGCCCGCACGGCCTGCCGCCACCTGAGCCCCCGCCGTGCTGCCGTTCCCGGCGGTCACCGACTTCCGATGAAGACGGACACGGCCCGATCTCTCGGCGCGGATCCGGGACGTCCGTCGCCGGGCGCGCTCCTCCGCTCGGAGAATGAGCAGGCCTGCTCGTCTGGCCGAGTCCCGGCCGCGCGTTCGCGCTGCGGGAGACTGCCGGCCATCCGGCCGGACTGAAGGTCGAGTATCCAGCGCAACTGCACCGTGGTCTCTTCTGGTGAAGTGGCTCCCGGCCATCCCGCGCTTCCTGATTGTCGGGATCCTGTTCAGCGGCAGCGCCTGGTTCAGCTGGCGGGCCGGCGGCGAAAACATGGACTTGGGGCGGCGGCGGTCTGGTCGCACTGCTCGTCCCGGCTCGATCCCGGCGGAGACGACCCAGGCGGCGGCGCCGTCCCGAGCAGAGAGCGTCTCTGATCAGCTAAGCACTCCTTGGTCCGGTTGTGGTTTCCGGGCTGAGGATGTGTTCCCACCGTGGTGGGGTGGCGTGGGCGTGCAGGTGGAAGCCCGCGCCCTGGTGCCGGCGGGCCGCGCGGGGCAGCACGCGCTGGTCCGTGTGAGCGTGTCCCTCCGGACGCTGACCCGCCGGCCCGGTGGGGCCGGGGGCGGAGGGTGCCCCGCGTCGCCTGGGCGCGGGGCGTGAGGTTGTGCGGCGCCGGGTGGGATCAGGCCATGGAGCGGATCTGCAACGGACCGTGACCGGCAGGACAGTGCTGGTCGCCGATGGGACCGCAGGTATCGGCAGGGCGGTGGGCAGGCGGACGTGAACGTCGCTCGCGGCGGGCTGGCCGACCGAACATCGGATCGGCTGTCCGTCCCAGCTTCTGTCCGGCACTTACCTCGCGTCTGATGCCCTCGACAGGGCAGCTCGAGTGGGATCAAGCTCCTGGAGGCGCATCCAACGATGTCGGGCTGCGTGCGATCTGTGCCATACCTTGTATTCCTAGGCTGAAAGTGCTTCTCCGATGTCTCGGGGGCAACAGCCACAATCAGAGAGCGAGACGCAACATGAGTGGTGCTCGCAAAACCGAAGATCATGCCATAGGCGACCCCTCCCAGACGAACGGGGCCGACGAGTGGCCCGATCACGCGGCCAACGCGCAGTGGCTCAAGGACAACCCGGACGCCATGCCGCAGGTGGGCGCCGGCCGGTGGGCCGTGTACGACCGTGCCGGCCATCTGCGCGGCCACCTCGTCGGCGACGGCCCGACCCGCGACACCCGCTTCAAGGCGATCGGCGCGACGAACGAGTGGTCGCCTTCTGACCAGGCGCCGGGCTATGGCATCACCCTGCACGATGCCGGGGCCTACCTCCTCGACACCAGCGTGGGTGGTAGGCAGCCCGATGAGGGAGCAGGTGACTAGCGCCACAAGGGCAGCGATTTCCCTGCGATGGATAGACGCGGCTTCGGGGGCCTCAAGGGTGTTGCTCAGCAGCGTGGGCATGCCCCCGCACGGTGAGACCGCTGCGGGTTCGGCGCGGGCGCCCAAGTTACCCCCGAAGCGAGAGACCTGTCTGGCCGGGCGTTGGTGAAGATCGAGCCGATGGCGCTGTAGTTCCAGTTCGAGGGCGCGGGCTGGGGCGCTCCCTCGCGCGACCACAGGACGTCCTTGACCTCCAGGCGCACGAGTCAGGGCGTTGTGCCGCCGGAAACGGCGGCCGGCAATCGGGATGCCCCGGCCTGATCCCCGCGCGGCCTGCGGACTGACCCCCAAAGAATGGAACGCCTCGACGTCACGCCCGGGAAGCGGCGCGATCAAGGGCCACCCTTCTTGGGGTGATCGCGGTCACCGCCTGGGCGGCCGCAGCCCTACGTGCGGATCGCATTGCGGTGTCTCGCGTACAGAACGTGTAGGGGTTGTGTACGCCTCCTTTCTGAAGTGCGATCACAGAGTCAAGATCCCCAGGAAGGAGCCGGCATGTTCACTTCATGGCAGGGTGGCGCTGATGTCATCCGAACGATCGCGGCCATGACAGTCGTGACCAGCACGCTCGCTGTGAGTGGGGTGGCGACGGCGGACGTCGCTCGTGAGATCTGTACCTACCGTCCGACGCCTCTTCCCGGTATGCCAGGCGCCGCCAACGATTTTGCCTTTGTGACGTCGACGGACGGGGCGGGTCATTTCGCCGGAATGGGCTACTGGGGTTCGGAGGAGGAACCTGAGTCCCACATCGGCATGGTTTGGAAGGACGGCCAGGTGGTGGGCAACTTCGGCTCCCTCAGCTCCGTCAGCGACGTCAACCGTTCCGGAACCGCCGTCGGCGGGACGGAAATACTGGAGCCGTTACTGCTGCACAACGGCAAGCTGAGCAAGATGGGCCGGCCGCCCGGGAACACCCGGTATTTCGCCCAGGCGAGCGCCATCAACGACGCCGGCCTGATCATCGGTGGCGCCAAGTTCGACGACGGCACCGAACACGCTGTGGCGTGGTCGGCCGGCAACCCGCGGAATCCGTGGGACCTGGGCATCACGGGCCGGCCCTGGGCACTGAAGGACATCAGCGACAGCGGTCAGATCGTCGGCACGGTTCAGGCGGGCGCCCGGACTCGCGCGGTGACCGGCACCGTTGACGCCGGGCTGAGGCCGCTGGGCGGAGTAGAGCCCGGCGCCGACAGCACGGCGACCGATATCGCAGGTTCGTTCATTCTGGGCAAGGGGACCGTTCCGGGCCGGGGTGCCGGCTGGGTGCTGTGGCGTGACGGCGTGCCGAGCCTGTTGCCGACCACGGCGACACTCCAGGACGTGAACAGCTCCGGGGTCGTCGTCGGTTATGAGGTGACTAACGGCGTCCCCACCTCGGCCGTGGTCCTGAACGGCAATACCCGTATGGTGCTGCCCCCGCTGCCGGGGTACCGCCATGCCGACGCACTCGCCGTCACGGAGGACGGCCGCGTCGCAGGGCGGAGCCATGACGGCCAGTACCATCGCTCCGCGGCGACCGTGTGGACCTGCCTCTGACGGCTTGCGCACCAAGTCTCCTGGCCCGAGTTCTGGCTGTTGGGCAGGTTGAGCCGGACTGAGACGCTCTGGCGTGATGCTGGATAGTTCGCTACGTTACCCCCGGCAGTTCCGGGGGCCGACGCTCTGCCCTGCACCGACGACGGTGACCTGGGCAGGGCCTTCCGGCGCCGTGGCGGCGGCCGTGCACACGATCTGCTCGACGGCCAGTGTGGACAGTTCGCCGGCCGCAGTGGACAGGGTCACCACCAAGCCGCCGGCCGGCGTGGCGGTCACCGAGAACGGGCCGGCTTCGGGCGGGACGTCGGTGGTGAATCCGCGCGCCTGTTCCCTCGCGGTGGGTCCGGCTGCCAGCAGCGCGAGCGTGTCCGCTTTGAACAGTGGCCGACTGGGCCCGGGCCGCTTCACCGCGCTGAGCCGGCCGTTCTTCACCAGGTAGAGGGTGATCGTCGTGGTTGGTGCGACGGATCCGCTCGGTGGGGCGCCGACTTCGATGACGTCGCTGGGGCGCACGCCGCAACCGGCTGCGGCGACGAGCGACACGAGGCCCGCGGCGAGCACGCGGCGGGCGAGTCCGGTCCTCACTCGGGGCCTCCGTCCGGATCGGGTGAACGGCGTGGCAGGCGCAGCGTGAAGATGGCGCCGCCGTCCGGGGCGTTGGTGACGGTGAGGTCGCCTCGGTGCAGGCGCGCGTTCTCCCGCGCGATGGCCAGGCCCAGGCCGCTGCCCTCGGACCTGGCCCTGGCCGCGTTGGCCTTGTAGAACCGGTCGAACACGTGCGGCAGCACCGCTTCGTCCAGCCCCGGTCCGCGGTCGCGGACCTCGAGAGCGATCCAGTGCGGGTCGGCGCAAAGCCGTACCGACACCGGTGGCTCGCCGTGCCGCAGGGCGTTGCCGACCAGGTTCGCGAGGATGACGTCCACTCGGCGCGGGTCCAGCCGTGCCGTCACCGCGGGTGGCAGCTCGGTGTGCACCGACTCCGACCAGCCCCGGGTACGCAGGGTCGCGCGCACCAGCTCGGCCACGTCGACCTCGTTCAGCGCGAGGGCCGCGACGCCGGAGTCGAACCTGCTGATCTCGATGAGGTCGTTCACCAGAGCGGTGAGGTTGAGCGTCTCCTGGCTGACCAGCCTGGCGGCCCTGCCGGCGTGCTCGGGCAGCCCGGCCGCCTCCTCGTCGAGGACGTCGGCGACCGCGGCGAGCGCGGCCAGCGGCGTGCGCAGCTCATGCGACACGTCGGCCACGAACCGGCGGGCGTCGGCCTCCATCGCGCGCAGCTGCTTGACGTGCCGTTCCAGCTCCGCGGCGGTGTTGTTGAACGTGCGTGCCACGTCGGCCAGCTCGTCGGAGCCGCGCACCTCGATCCTGGTCCGCAGCTCGCCCTCGCCCAGCAGGCGTGCCGCCCGGCCGAGCTCGCGCACCGGGCGCAGCACGCCACGGGCGGCCAGCAACGCGAGGACGACCGCGAACGCCAGGGCCGCCCCGCCGGTGAGCCAGGCGCGTGCGGCGAGCTCGTCGATGCTGCGCTGCTCGGGCATCAGGCTCCGCGCGGTGTAGACCTCGATGCCGGACACCCGCGTCGTGCCGTCCGACTCGACGATCAGCAACGGCGCGCCGATGATCAGGATGGGCTCGCCCCGCCACACCACGCGTTGCCACGCGATCTCACCGCCGGCCACCGCCCGCCGCAGCCCCTTTGGAAGCACCCCGGGATCCAAGTTCGGCGCGTTCCCGCCCGGCCTCCAGAGCCCCCGCGGCAACCCCCGCGGCAGGCCCGGCGGGCCCGGCGCCGGGTCCGGCAGCGAGTGCGCCTCCTGGTAGACGGCGACCGCGCGGCTGTTCCCGTCCGTCATGGTGCCGGCGATCTCGTTGAGATCGGCCTGGCCCGGTGTCGCACTCCGCAACGGGTAGAGCGCCTCCAGCCGGCTTCTCATCGCCTGCAGCGCGGCATCCTGGGTCCTCTCCAGGATGTCGTTGCGGGCCTGGAGGTAGGTCCCGCCGGCCACCGCCGCCGCGGTGACCACACACAGCAGTGCGAACGCGAACAACAGCCGGGCCCGCAGCCCCAGGGTCGGCCAAGATGCCACCGCCCGGCTCACACCGGCCCGAACCGGTAGCCGAACCCACGCACCGTCTGGACGTAGACGGGCACCGCCGAGTCGTCCTCGATCTTCGCGCGCAACCGCTGCACGCACGCGTCCACCAGACGCGAGTCGCCGAAATACCCGTGCTCCCACACCGACTCCAGCAGCTGCTGGCGGCTGTGCACCCGGCCCGGCGTGCCGGAGAGCTCGAGCAGCAGGCGCAGCTCGGTCGGGGCGAGGCCCACCGGCACGCCGCGTTTGACGACCGTCAGCCCTGCCCGATCGATGGTCAGGTCCCCGTGCCGCTCCAGCTCCGCCTGGTCCCGGCCGATCCGCCGGAGCACCGCGCGAATGCGTGCATCGAGCACCCTGGGCTGCACCGGCTTGACGACGTAGTCGTCGGCGCCCGCCTCCAACCCGGCCACCACGTCGATGTCGTCGCCGCGCGCGGTCAGCATGATGATCGGTACCTCCCCGGCGGCCCGGATGCGACGGCAGACCTCGAACCCGTCCATGCCAGGCAACATCAGATCGAGCACGACGACGTCGGGAAGGTCCGTACGCAGCCGCTCCAGCCCCTGCTCGCCGGACTCCACCGCGCGCACCCCGTGCCCATGCCGGGTCAGGGCCAGCTCAAGGCCCTCCCGCACGGCCGGGTCATCCTCGATCAACAACACTCGCGACACGCCGCCGAGTATCACAGCACGCTCCGTAACTCGCCCGCCGGGTCAAACCCCATCCACTGTCGGCCAGCCGTGTCCCCGCCTCGTCCGCGCCATGTCATGGTTGTGTCACGGTCGCGCCGATGGTGGCCGCCGTCGAGAAACGATGACATGCGGCGGACAACGCACGCATATTCGGCGCCAATCGTAGTTCGTCATGGACGAACCACGCATCATCCCACCTCGGCCCCGTGACCGGCTGTACGCCGCGGTCACGCTGGTGCTCGCCGTGCTCCTGCTGCCCGCGGCGTTCGCCCGCCGTCCCGGCCGCGCCCGCGAACTGGCCTGCCGCTGGGCGTTGCGGATGCGATTCCCCGCCGAGGACCTCACCGGGCTCACCGACGGCGCCAAGGCGGCGTTCACCGCGGCGCGCACCGAGGCGCTCTGGCGTCACGGCCAGCTCGTCGGCCTCACCTCGGGATACCGCGATCCCCTTGTCCAGCAACGGATGTTCGACGAGGAGGTGCGCCGCGCCGGCTCCCCGGCCTCGGCACGCATGCTCGTGTTACCACCGGCGGAATCCAACCACGTCAAAGGCATCGCGCTGGACGTACGCCCTCACGAAGGCGCGCGCTGGCTCGAGGAACACGGCGCCCGCTACGACCTCTACCGCATGTACGACAACGAGTGGTGGCACTTCGAGCACCGCCCAGAAAGCGGCGGGACGCCACCACGACGACTGCCCCACCCCGGCATGGGCTACGTAAGCGAGAACGGGGAGCAGCTGTAGCCCAGGTCCGGGTCCACCCATGTGCGCCATTTGGTGATGTTGGCGGGTTTTGTGTCCCGTCTCAGCTGACCTGACGCACTCCAGGCCATGACCTGGCAAGTGCGTCAGGTTCGCTGAGACATGACACCGCCGGTTGCGAAGGCGGCCGGCGAAATGCCGGCCACGAGGGTCTGGGCATCGGGCACAGGCCTGATCGGGCGCCCGGGCAGCGCGCGGGCACGACGCCATGAGCCGCCACCCGGAGGCATACTGCGCGGTGTCTGGCCGCGAGGAGGGGGTGTTCGCAACCAGACACCGCACGCCTTACGCGACAGCCGTCCCCGGGAAGGTCTGTCACTCACTGTTCATGATACGCACCTGACTCGTTACTGTCTGTAGCATCACCGGATTTTTGGACGACAGCGGCGCGGGTTGATCTTCGTACGTCTTCGGCTCCTGGGAGGGCGGCACGACAGAGGGCGCTTTCGAGCCGCCCGGCCGCACCGATCGCCCTTGACGCCTTGGATGACGCTATATGGCGGCATGTGCGAGGTTGTCATGACGCCATAGTGGTGCCATCATGGCGTCATGGACCTTGCGCCGTATGTCGACAACCTCCGCCGCGAACTCGCGATCGCCGCCGGGGCAGGCGGTGAGGAAGCTCGCGCGCTGGCCGAGCGTCTCGCCGCGGCGCTCGAGCCGGCGGCCCGGCTCGCCCTGCTGGAGGCGCTGTCCGCCGCCGCGGACGAGATCACCCGCGACCTCGCCCCGGGATCGGTCGAGGTGCGCCTGCGTGGGCGCGACCCCGGCTTCGTCGTGACGCCACCGCCGGTGGGCCAGCCGTTCGAGGAGGCGAGGGAGACGGGGCGGGCCGAGCGGCCGCCCGCCCCGCCACCGCCACCACCGGACGCCGACGATGGCGGGACGTCGCGGATCTCGCTGCGCGTCCCCGAGCACCTCAAGCCGCGCATCGAGGAGGCGGCCGCCCGTGACGGGCTCTCCGTCAACGCCTGGCTCGTGCGCGCCGTCTCCGCCGCGCTCGATCCCGAAGACGCGGGCCGCCGCTCCGGCGGGCGCGCGGCCCCGCAGACCGGCAAGCGCTACACCGGCTGGGTGCGCTGATGACCGCCCGAACCCATCAGGAGGGGACTGCAATGCCGACGTTCGACACCCCCGAACCCATTTTCGCCGTCATCGAGGTGGCGGCCGCGAACGTCCGGATCAACGCGAGCGAGCGCGCCGACACCGTCGTCGAGGTGCGCCCGGCCGACGAGTTCAACGACGCCGACCTGCACGCCGCCGAGCTGATCCAGGTCGAGTACGCCAACGGCAGGCTGCTGGTGAAGGCGGCCAAGGACCGGGCCGCCTCCACGTCCGGATGGGGCGTGTCGCTCGACAAGCTCGTGGAGGCACCCGCGAGCTGGGCACGTTCGCTGCTCGGCTGGGGCGGCTCGGTCGACGTGACGGTCGATCTTCCCGAGGGCTCCCGCGTCGACGCCAACACGGCGGCGGGCTTGCGCTGTCGTGGCCGCCTCGGAGAGGTGAGGTTCACCACCTCGTACGGCGACATCCGGGTCGAGGAGGCCGGCAGGCTGCGGCTGAAGACCGGGTCCGGCGACATCTCGGTGACCCGCTCGACCGGGCACGCCGACGTCACCACGACCCACGGCACCATCCGTATCGGCGCGGTCGACGGCACGGCGGTGGTCAAGACGTCCCACGGCGATCTCAGCCTCGGCGAGGTGACCGGCGAGCTGCGGCTGAACACCGCGTACGGCGACATCCAGGTCGATCGCGCCCTGGCCGGCGTCACCGCCAAGACCGCGTACGGCAGCGTCCGGATCGCCGAGGTCGTGTCCGGCTCGGTCGTCATGGAGACCACCGGCGGCGGGCTGGAGCTCGGGATCCGGGAGGGCACCGCCGCCTGGCTGGACGTGAGCTCGCAGCACGGCGCCGTCGAGGTCGACCTGGACTCCTTCGACGGCCCCGCGCAGTCGGAGAAGACCGTCGAGGTGCGTGCCCACACCGCCTACGGCGACATCATCATCCATCGTTCCTGACGACCAAGGAGAATCTCATGCCAGACGCGATAGTCGCCGAGGGCTTGACCAAGAAGTACGGCGACGTGGTGGCCCTCGACGGGATGGAGCTGACCGTTCCCGAAGGGACGGTGTTCGGGCTGCTCGGCCCGAACGGCGCGGGCAAGACGACCACTGTGCGGATCTTGACCACGTTACTGACGCCGGACGCGGGCCACGCCAGGGTCGCCGGGTTCGACGTCGTGCGCGACGCCCAGCGGCTGCGCGCCCACATCGGCGCGTCCGGCCAGTACGCCGCGGTCGACGACCACCTCACCGGAGCCGAGAACCTGGAGATGGTCGGCCGCCTCTACCATCTGGGAGTCAAGCGCAGCCGGCAGCGCTCCCGCGAGTTGCTCGAGCGCTTCGACCTGGTCGAGGCGGGCGACCGCCCGGTGCAGGGCTACTCCGGAGGTATGCGCCGCCGGCTCGACCTGGCCGGCGCGCTGGTCGCCAATCCGCCCGTGCTGTTCCTCGACGAACCCACCACCGGCCTGGACCCGCGAGCCCGCGCGAGCCTGTGGGAGGTCATCGGCGAGCTCGTCGCGGACGGCACGACGGTGCTGCTCACCACTCAATACATGGAGGAGGCCGACCGGCTGGCCGACCGCATCGCGGTGGTCGACCACGGGCACGTGATCGCACTGGGTACCGCCGACGAGCTCAAGGACCAGGTCGGCGGCGACCGGATCGAGCTCACCATGACCAGCGCGGCCGACCTGTCGACCGCCAGGCACGTCCTGAACGGCCTGGCCGTCGAGGAGATGCAGGCCGACACCGCCGCGCTCCGGCTGACGATCCCGGTCCGCGGCGGAGCGGGCGCGCTGACCACGGCCCTGGGCCACCTGGCCGCCGAGCGCGTCGCCGTACGCGACGCGGGGCTGCGCCGGCCGACCCTGGACGACGTGTTCCTGACCCTCACCGGACACCAGGCAGACGAGAAGACGAAGGAGACCATCCGATGAGCGCTGTCCCGATCGCGATCGCCGACGGCCTGACGATCGCCAAACGCAACGCGTTGAAGATCAGGCGAGCACCCGACCAGCTGGGTGCCGTGATCATGTTACCGATCGTGTTCGTGCTGCTGTTCTCGTACGTCTTCGGCAGCATGATCGAGCTGCCCGGCATGTCGTACGGGGAATACCTGCTTCCCGGGATCTTCGTCCAGACCATCGTCATGGGCGCGCAGCTCACCGGCTACACGCTGACGCTGGACCTGCAGAAGGGCATCTTCGACCGCTTCCGCACACTGCCGATGTCGCCTTCGGCCGTGCTCACCGGCCAGACCCTCAGCGACGTGATCATGAACGTGACCAGCATGGTCGTGATGGCGCTGGTGGGACTGCTCGTCGGCTGGCGCATCCACTCCGCGCCGCACGAGGCCGTGCTGGGCTTCCTGATGCTGCTGCTGTTCGCGTACGCGTTCTCCTGGGTGACGGCGACGGTCGCGCTGGCCCTGCGCACGCCCGAGGTGTTCAACAACGCGGCCACCATGCTGTCGCTGCCGCTGGTCTTCCTGTCCAACGCCTTCGTCGACAGCACACGCCTGCCCGGCCCGCTGCAGCCGATCGCCGAGTGGAACCCCGTATCCACGTTCGTCCAGGCCGCCCGCGAGCTGTTCGGCAACACCAATCCGGCCATGCCCGTGCCCACCGCCTGGCCGCTCCAGCACGCGGTGACGGCGTCGCTGCTCTGGTCGGCGCTGATGCTGGTGGTGTTCGTGCCGCTGGCCACGCGGCTGTACAAGAGAGCCGCGAGCCGATGAACCACACGGCGGCACGTGTCTCCGACGGGGATCGCGACAGTGTCGTGGACCGGGTCCAGCAGGCGTACGCGGACGGGCGTCTCAGCTCCGCCGAGCTGGACCGGCGGCTGGAGCTGGCGCTCACGGCCACGTCCCGCGGCGAGCTGGAGCCGGCCGTCGCCGACCTGCCGGACGAGGCGGTCCGTCTCGAGAGCACCGGCGGGCGCATCGAGAGGACGGGCGAGTGGCGGGTCCCGCGCCTGCTGCGGATCGACTCCGAGTACGGCAGGGTGCGGCTCGACCTGTCCCGGGCCGCCATCGGCCATCCAGAGATCCACATCGAGCTCTGGCTCACGTACGGTTCCGCAACCGTCATCCTGCCGCCGGGCGCGACGGCGAACGCCGACGGGGTGCGATCTGAATGGGGGCGCGTGGCCTGCAAGGCGGCCGGCCACGCACGTCCCGGCGCGCCGCACGTCCGGATCACCGGCGAGCTCACCTACGGCCGCCTGACCGTCCGCAACTCGCGCCGGTGATCCAGCGCCCACCACCCGCGCAGCTCCGGCCGGACGGGGCCGCTCGCACCCGTAGGCGGATGGATGGCGGGGTCAGGCGGGGGAGCCGACGTGGCCGGTGGCGCGGATGACGTCTGGCGCGGCGGCGGTGAGCAGGCCGAACCGATCGGCGAAGGCCGACAGCTCATCGCGCTGCGCCTCCGGCTCGGCCGCGGCGGGGCTCACGACGATCCGCGTCACGCCCAGGGCGGCCATCGTCTCCGCGTCCTCCACCGTCATGTCGATGGCCCCCCACCGCGTGTACTCCAGCGCCGCGGGCTCACGCCCGGCCTCCGCCGCGGCCGCCCGGGCGGTCGCGAGTTGCGCGGCCCGCTCCTTCGCGTCCAGCGCGCCGCCGGGGAAATACCCGTCCCCGCGCAGCCCGGCCCGCCGCGCGGCCGCCCGGCTCGATCCGCCGACGTGAATGGGCAGGTGCGTGACCCCATGCGGCTTCGGAAAGCTGGACAGGCCGTCGAAGGCGAAGAACTCTCCCGCGAAGCTCACACCCTCCTCGCCACCGCCCCACAGCAGCCGCAGCACGTCGATCGCCTCGTCGGCACGCCGTCCGCGCGCCCCGAAATCGATCCCCACCGCCGCGGCCTCGCCAGGCAGGGCGCCGATCCCCACGGTCAGCAGCCGCATCCGCCCCTTCGACAGCACATCGACGGTGGCCAGCCGCTTGGCCAGGATCACCGGATGGTGGTACGGCAGCAGCAGCACCGCCGTCCCCAGCAGGATCCGCCGCGTCGCCGCGGCGACGAAGCTCAGGCAGTCGAGCGGATCGACGTACGGCAGCGCCGGAGGCAACTCGAAGTGCCCCACCTTCGCCCCCTGATACAGCACGATGTGCTCGGGCAGGTACAGCGACTCGAAGCCGCACCCCTCCGCATGCCGGGCGAAGTCCACGATCCTGTCGGGGTCGGTCCCGAAATGGGCCGTGTTGTAGCTGATCCCGAACCTCACTGTCATGCCTCCGCACAATCGGCCGCTGTCCGTACGCCGATCACGCTAGAACCTTGACACCGGCGTCAACGCAACACATCAGTGGTGATCGGCCCCCACGACCCCGGAGATCAGGGGTGCCAGCCGCGTTCGACCGACCGGCGGCATCGATCGGCGTCGTCCCCTGCCCAGGTGAACAGGGCGGTCAGCAGCGGCACCCCGTGAGCGAGCGCTTGACGGGGCAGGGGACCCGTGGTGACCAGTGACGCCAGGCCGTGACCGATGGTCCAGCTCTGCGTGGCCAGCTCCAGCGGGTCGAGGTCGTCGCGAAAGCGGCCGGCGCCCTGGGCTCGTTCGACGGCGCGGACCAGGCAGTGCAAGGTCTCGTCGGCGGCCGCGGCGTCCTCGAGCTCGAACCCGGCGTCGAACATGACCCGGTAGAGATCGGGACCGGCCAGGGCGTTGGACAGGTAGGCGGCGCCGAGTGCGGCCAGATCCCGCACCGGGTCCGCGGACGGTGACACCGCGCCGAGCCGGGCCGCCAGGCGCGTGAAGCCTTCCTGCCGCATCGCTCTCCACAGGCCGTCCATGCCGCCGAAGTAGGTGTAGACGGCCATCGTCGAGACGCCGGTTCCGGTGACCAGTGAGCGGAGCGTCACCGGCTGCCGGGCGGCGAGCATCTGCGCGGCTCGGTCGATCAGCAGGGAGCGGACCGCGGGGTCCTTCGTCCTCACCATGGCACAACAATACATAGCAATGTTATGGTTTGCGGGATTGTCAGCCCCGCCAGCCTGATGCCGAGGAGTGGACATGCCCGTGACGCTGGTCAACCCTGACGGACTGCCGAAACCCGATGTCTATCGGCAGTTGTCGATCGCCACCGGGGCGAAGCTGGTGTTCCTGGCGGGCCAGGTCGCCCGCGACGCCGAGGGCCGGCGAGTCGGGGAGGGAGACCTGGCCGCTCAAGTCGAGCAGGCCTACCTCAACATCGGCACCGCCCTGGCCGGGATCGGCGGGTCCTTCGATGATGTGGCCAAGCTGACCGTTTACGTCGTCGACTGGACGCCCGACAAGATGCCGCTGCTGGGCCAGGGGGTCGCCCGGGCGGCCGAGAGGTTGGGGATCGACCCGGTCAAGCCGATCACGCTGCTGGGCGTCGCGGCACTGGGGGAGCCTGATCTTCTGGTCGAGGTCGAAGCCACCGCTGTTCTCGACTGATCGCGGGCATCGTGGATCCCGCGGCTCGTACTCGACGGGCGACGGTTCGGACGGCCGACCCGAACGTCGTCCAGGACGGCGGAAGGATCCACGACCAGAGCGGCGGTCAGCGAGTGGACTCGCGGACCATCAGCTCGAAAGGCGCGGTGTACTCGCCGGCCGGGTGCGACGGGTCCTGGATGCGAGCGGTCACGAGTTCGACGGCCTTGGCGGCCATCCACCGGTGGTCCGGAGCCACGGTGGACAGTGAGGGGACCATGAACGCCGACTCGGGGATGTCGTCGAAGCCGATGAGGCGGACGTCGCCGGGGACACGGACGCCGCGGTCGGCGAGGCCGCGGAGGACTCCTTGGGCGACGGTGTCGGTCACCGCGACCACGGCGTCGATCTCGTGACCGGAGTCGACGAGGCGGTGGGCCGCGTGGCGTCCTGATTCCAGCGTCATCGCGTCGCAGGTGACAAGCGCCGCCGGATCGGGGTCGAGTCCCCGTTCGGCGAGCGCGGCGAGGTAGCCCTGGTAGCGGCGCGTCACCACGTTCACACCGCCGAGAGCGTCGCCGGTGACGATCGCGATCCGGCGGCACCCACGGTCGATCAGATGGGTGGTCGCCGCCTTCGTGCCGTCCTCGTTGGGCATGGCGACATGGTCGAATCTCGCGGCGAAGTCCTGCTCGCCGAGCATCACGATCGGATAGCCGCCGCCGGCCAGCCGCTCATCCCGGGGGTCGAGCCCGACCGCGCTGAGGATCAGCCCGTCGAAGTGCAGGGTGTGCGAATGGGCGATCGCGTCGATCTCCCCGGCCGCGGCGGCGCCGGTCTCCTCGATCGCGACGTGAAAGCCGCGATCCCGCGCCTGGGTGACCACGTGGGCGGCGAGCAGGCCGAAGTACGGCCGGTCGATCTCGGGCACGGCCAGCCCGATGACGCCGGTCCGCCCGGACCTGAGGGTCCTGGCCGAGACGTTGACGCGGTAGCCCGACTGACGGATGGCCTCCAGCACGCGGCGGCGGACCTCGTCGCCGACTCCGGCGCGACCGTTGATGACGTTGGAGACCGTCATCTTCGACACCCCGGACAGCTTGGCGACGTCGCCCATGGTCACCATGCCGCTCCTCGGGCCCTGCCCCCTTCGTGTCATGCGAGGCGGCCCTCCACGGTGACGAAGGAGTGAGCGGGCAGGTGCACCCGCAGCACGGTGCCGGTGGACTTGACCTGATCGTGGGGGCGGGGGGCGACGGCGGCCGGCGTCTCGGGCGTGTTGCAGGTCTGCAGGGACCCGGCGGTGAGGATCCTCGAGGTGACCTCTTCCACGCGTCCCCCGCGCAGGTCCAGCTCGACGTCGGCCGCGTCGGCGGCGTCCAGGTTGGACAGCGAGATGAGCATCCGGTCGTCCTTGCGGCTCGCCGACAGCGAGACGGTCGCCAGAGTGTCCGTGCCGACCTCGCGGGCGGGCACGTCCGAGAGGAGGTCGACGCGCAGCGAGGCGGCGTCCTGGTGTCCCTTGTTCATCTCGAACACGTGGTAGGTGGGCGTGAGCACCAGCGCCCCGGAGTCGGGGTCGGTCAGGATCATGGCCTGGAGCACGTTCACCGTCTGGGCGATGTTGGCCATCACCAGCCGGGCGGCGTGGCGGTGGAAGATGTCGAAGTGCAGGCTCGCCACCAGGGCGTCCCTCAGGGTGTTCTGCTGGTGGAGGAAGCCGGGGTCGGTGCCCGGCTCGACGTTCCACCACGTCCCCCACTCGTCCATCACCAGGCCGACGGTCTTGGTCGGGTCGTAGCAGTCCATCACGTTGGAGTGGCCGGTGAGGAGCTCGTCGGTGCGGGCGGCCTGGACCATGGTGCGGTAGTAGTCGTCGGTGCCGAACACCGTGGCGTCGCCCTTGTCGTCCCAGGTGCCGGGGATCGTGTAGTAGTGCAGCGACAGGGCCTGGAAGAACCCGCCGGGCCGGCGTGCGCAGCCGAGGTGGCCGAGCGTCTTCATGAGCGTCTCGGTCCAGGCGTAGTCGTCGGAATTCGCGCCGGCGGCGATGCGATGGAGCCGGTTGCCGCCGTGGTCGCGGCAGAACGTGGCGTACCGGCGCGCCTCGTCGGCGTAGTGCTGGGCCGTCATGTTGCCGCCGCACCCCCAGGCCTCGTTGCCGATGCCCCAGAAGCGCACCCGCCAGGGTTCGTCCCGGCCGTTGGCCTTGCGCAGCCGGACCATCGGGGAGTCGCCGTCGCGGGTGAGGTATTCGACCCAGTCGCTCATCTCCTTGACCGTGCCGGAGCCCACGTTGCCGTTGATGTACGGCTCGGCCCCCAGCAGCTCGCACAGGGCCATGAACTCATGCGTTCCGAAGTGGTTGTTCTCCTCGACGTTGCCCCAGTGCGTGTTCACCATCGCCGGGCGCCGGTCCTTGGGGCCGATGCCGTCCATCCAGTGGTATTCGTCGGCGAAGCAGCCGCCGGGCCAGCGCAGGTTGGGGATGTTCAAGGCGCGCAGCGCTTCGACGACGTCAAGGCGGATGCCGCCGGCGTTCGGGATGTCGCTGTCCTCGCCCACGTAGAAGCCGCCGTAGATGCATCGGCCCAGGTGCTCGGCGAAATGGCCGTACAGGTGCCTGCTGATCGTGGGGCCTTTGACATCCACGTTGATCACGGCGGACAAGACGTCGTTGTTCATGGAGGAAACCCTTTCGATCAATGGCAACGGCGGCTACTTTATCGATAAAGGAAGGCCTGTCAAAGGGCTCGGAACGGGTGCTTCATCGGCGAGTCGCGGGGGAGGACTCCTGCTGATCATCGCCCAGCTGGGCGGCCACCCGGGCGGCGGTCTCGCGGGGCCGGATGTGGGCGGCGTCGTGGGTGCCGGCGAGGTTCACAGCAGCCCCTTATATCGACGCGGTGAATGGTGCGCATCCAAAGAATCGATTTCCCAGATTCTCGCAGGTGAGCAAGGGTTAAGGGCACCACACCCGGAGGAAACCTCGTGGAAACACCCCCGTCTCTCGCCGGGCCCTTCGCGCTCGGCACCTTCTCCGCCGGCGCCGGCCCGGCCTTCCCCGGCCTGATCGCCCAAGATCAGGTCCTCGACCTGCGTGGCCACGCCTCGACCACCCGAGAGTTGCTGGAGCGCTGGGACGAGGTCCTGCCCCTGCTGCACGACGCCGCCGCGGCGACGGCGGGGGAGTGGCTGCCGCTGTCCGCACTGCGGGTGCACGCCCCGGTCGAGCCCCGGCAGATCTTCCAGTCAGGCGCCAACTACCGCACCCACGTCATCGACCTGGCGGTGGCGCACGAGCCCGCGGACGGCAGGCCGGCCGAGCAGGTACGGGCCGAGACGGCCGCGATGATGGACCGGCGTGCGGCGGAGGACCAGCCGTACGTGTTCATCGGCCTGCCCTCCTCCGTGACGGGGCCCCATGACGACGTGGTGATCCCGTCCTGGTGCGGGAAGCCGGACTGGGAGCTGGAGCTGGCGGCGGTGATCGGCCGCCCGGCCTTCCGGGTGCACCCGGAGCAGGCGCTGGAACACGTGGCGGCCTACACCATCGCCAACGACATCACCGCCCGCGAGCTGGTGTTCCGCCGCGACATGCCGGAGATCGGGACCGACTGGCTGCGGGCCAAGAACGCCCCGGCGTTCACCCCGCTGGGGCCGTACCTGGTGCCGTCCGCCTTCGTCCCCGACCCGTCGGATCTGCGGGTGACGCTGCGGCTCAACGGCGAGGCGATGCAGGACGAGTCCACCAAGGACATGATCTTCGACGTGGCGCGGCTGGTGTCCTACGTCTCGCAGACCGTCGGGCTGCTGCCCGGCGACCTGGTGCTGACCGGCAGCCCGGCCGGGAACGGCCTGCACTGGGGCCGGCTGCTGCGGCCGGGCGACGTGATGGAGGGCACGATCACCGGGCTGGGCGTCCAGCGGAACAGGTGCGTCGATGAACGCTGAGCAGGCCATCGCCGAGGCGGCCGCGACGTACTCCAACTGGGGCCGCTGGGGCGAGGACGACGTGCTGGGCACCGTCAACTTCCTCGACGAGGCCAAGCGGCGCGAAGGCGCGGCGCTGGCCCGCCGCGGGGCGAGCTTCTCGCTGGCGCAGCGGTTCGACATGAACGGCCCGCAGAACGGCTGGCGCAGGCGGACCAACCCGGTGCACACCATGCTCGACACCGGGCTGGACGCGGTTCACGGCGACCAGGGGTTCCCGCACGGATTCGGCGGCGCGGACGACATGATCGCCATGCCGTTGCAGTGCTCCACCCAGTGGGACGGCCTGGGCCACATCTTCGACCACGGCAGAGCCTGGAACGGCCGCCCCGCCGACCGGGTCGTCACCAGCGAAGGGGACCAGGTCACCGGCATCGAGCACCTGGCCGCCCCGGTGGCGGGCCGGGGCGTGCTCCTGGACGTGGCCGCGGTGTACGGGGAGCTGCCCGACGGCTTCGCCATCACCGAGGAACACCTGGTGGCCACGGCCGAGGCACACGGCGTCGCGGTCGGGCGCGGCGACATCGTCTGCGTACGCACCGGCCGGCTCGCCAGGGCCAAGCGCGAAGGCTGGGGCGACTACGCGGGCGGAGCGGCGCCCGGCCTGTCGTTCTGGAGCGCGGGCTGGCTGCACCGCACCGAGATCGCCGCCATCGCCACCGACACCTGGGGCTTCGAGGTGCGGCCGAACGAGTTCGAGGGCGCCTTCCAGCCGCTGCACCAGGTCGCCATCCCGCACCTCGGCCTGCTCATCGGCGAGATGTGGGACCTGGACGCCCTCGCCGGGGACTGCGCCGCCGACGGCGTCTACGAGTTCTTCCTGGCCGCCGCCCCGCTGCCCATCACCGGCGCGGTCGGATCCCCTGTCAACCCCCTGGCCATCAAGTGAGACCCTCATGCCGGCAGTAAGCAACGTCCTCATCATCGGCGGCGGCACCGCCGGGTCGGCCCTGGCGATCCTGCTCGCCCGCGCCGGCGTCGCCGTGGACCTCGCGGAGATCAAGCCGGAGCTCACCACGCTCGGCTCCGGCATCACGCTCCAGGGCAACGCGCTGCGGGTGCTGCGCGACCTCGGCGTGTGGGACCGGGTCAGCGCCGCCGGCTTCGCGTTCGACTCCCTGGGGTTGCGCGCCCCCGGCGGGAGGCTGATCGCGGAGATCCCCGACGCCCGCACCGGCGGCCCCGGCCTGCCCGCGACCATCGGCATGAACCGCCCCGAGCTGGCCGCCATCCTCGCCGGCGCCGTACGCCGGGCCGGGGCGCGAATCAGGTTCGGGCTGACGGCCGACGCGCTCACCGACACCGGCGACGGCGTGCGCGTGCGGCTGTCCGACGGCACCGAGGCCGGCTACGACCTGGTCGTCGGAGCCGACGGCATCCGCTCGGCGACGCGCGGCCTGCTCGGCATCGACCTCGCCCCGGAGCCGACCGGCATGGGCATCTGGCGCATCCACACCCGCCGCCCCAAGGAGGTGGAGCGCACCGACCTGATCTACGGCGGCCCGTGCTTCATCGCCGGCTACTGCCCGACCGGCCCGGACACCATGTACGCGTACCTGGTCGAGAAAGCCCGGCCACGTGACGCGGCCGGGGACAAGGTCGCGCACATGCGGGCCCTCACCGAGGGCTACGGCGGCGTCTGGAACGGGATCAGCGCGGCCATCACCGACCCGGACCACATCAACTACACCTGGTTCGAATCCCTGCTCGTGGACCGCCCGTGGAACCGCGGCCGCACCGTCCTGATCGGCGACGCCGCGCACGCCTGCCCGCCCACCCTCGCCCAGGGCGCGGCGCAGTGCCTGGAGGACGCCGCCGTCCTGGCCGAGCTGCTGCTCACCGCCGACCGGCTGGACCAGACGTTGTTCGACGCCTTCATGGACCGCCGCCACGGACGCGTCAAGGCCGTCGTCGAGGCGTCGCTGCAACTGGCCCGCTGGCAGCTCGACCAAACCCCGGACGCCGACGTTCCCGGCCTGATGGGCCGCATCGCCGCGATGGTGACCGAGCGCCCATGATCACTATCGACGTGCACGCGCACGTGTTGCTGCCCGAGATCGAGCGGGCCGTGGCGGGCCGGCCCGGCCACGCCGAGCACCGGGAACTGGACGCCCGCCGCAACGGCCCCGCCTCCCTGAAGGCCGGCGGACGCATGATCCAGGCGCGCTTGCCCCGGCTGACCGACGTGCGAGCGCGGCTGGACGACATGGACGCCGCCGGCGTGGACATGCAGATCGTCAGCCCGTCACCCTCCCACTACCACTACTGGGCCGAACCCTCACTCGCCGCCGAGGTCTGCGAGCTGGCCGCCGAGGGGGTGGCCGCGCACTGCGCCCAGGCCCCCGGCAGGCTTCACGGCCTGGGCCTGGCCCCGCTCCAGCACCCGTCGCTGCTGGTCCGCGCCCTCGAACACGCGCTCGACCTGGGACTGAAGGGCGTGGAGATCTCCTCCCACGCACCTGGCCGCGAGCTGTCCGACCCGGACTACGAGCCGTTCTGGGCGCGGGCGGCCGAGACGCGCGCGGTGGTGTTCCTGCACCCGTTCGGCTGCACTCTGGACGAGAGGCTCGACCGCTGGTACCTGTCCAACATCGTCGGCCAGCCGACGGAGAACGCCGTCGCCCTGTCCCACCTGATCTTCTCCGGCGTGCTGGACCGGCACCCCGATCTGAGGCTGCTGGCCGCGCACGGAGGCGGCTATCTGCCGTACTACCTGGGCCGCGCCGACCACGGCTGGCACGTCCGGCCCGAAGCGCGTGGCTGCGCCGGGCCGCCCAGCGGCTATCTGCGGCGCATCTGGTTCGACTCCCTCGTCCACGAGCCCGCGATCCTGCGTGCCCTGATCGACGCCGCCGGGATCTCCCAGGTCGTGCTCGGCTCCGACCACCCCTTCGACATGGGCGTCGACGACCCCCTGGAGCGGCTGCGCGCCGCACTGCCCCTCCCGGCCGAATTCGACGCCGTACGCGGCCGCAACGCCATGCACCTGTTCGATGTGAAGGACGACCGATGAGACTGATCACCCACCTGCGGCACGTCGACCTGGCCGTGCCCGACTACGACAAGCAGCGCGACTTCTACTCCGGCGCCTGGGGCCTGACCGAGGTCGCCACCGACACCGGCATCAGCTTCCTGGCCGCCGAGGGCTCGCCCGAGCAGTACGTCATCCGCCTGCGCCGGGCCGGCGAGAAGCGGCTCGACCTGGTCTCCTTCGGCGCCGCCACCCCCGCCGACGTGGACGCCCTGGCCGAGCGGCTGCGCGCCGCAGAGGTCCGGCTGATCTCCGAGCCCGGCAAGCTCGACACCCCCGGCGGCGGCTACGGCTTCCGCTTCTTCGACGTCGACGGGCGTACCGTCGAGGTCTCCGCCGACGTCGAAGTGAGGCGGCATCGCAGGCTGGAGCCGAAGGAATCAGTGCCGGTACGCCTGTCGCACGTCGTGCTCAACGCCCCCGACATCGACGTCACCCGCACCTGGTACGAGACCCACCTCGGCTTCGCCCTGTCCGACACCCTCGCCCACCCCCGCATGGGCCAGGTCATGCACTTCATGCGCTGCAACCCCCAGCACCACAGCATGGCCATCGCCCGCGGCCCGCACGCCTCCCTGCACCACATCAGCTTCGAGCTGCGCGGCCTCGACGAGTACATGTACGGCACCGGCCGGCTGCTGCGCGCCGGGGTCCGCATGATCTGGGGACCGGGACGCCACCTGGCCGGCGACAACACCTTCTCCTACTTCCTCGACCCGCACGGCAACACCGTCGAGTACACCACCGAGCTGGAAGAGCTGGACGAGGACTCCTGGCACCCGCACGTCCACGACTTCTCCCAGCCCGAAGTCACCGACCAATGGGGCACCGCCAACCCCATGAACGAGCTGGTCGCCAAGGAGTCGTTCAACGACGTCGACCGCGGCGTGTTCGTCGCCCCGCCGGTTTGACGGGGCCGGTCTGATGCGCATCGCCACCTTCACCCACGAGGGCCGCACCCGCTGCGGCGTCGTGGCCTCCGCCTCCGTGGCCCCGCTCCCGGACGGGATCGGCCTGCTCGACCTGCTCAGGGACGGCCGGCTCGACCAGGCCGCCGCACTGGCGGGCGACCCCATTCCCCTGGAGGACGTCCGGCTCTCGGCGCCGTTCCAGCCGCCGACCGTGCGGGACTTCGTCGCGTTCGAGGAGCACGTCGAGGGCGTGCGCAGAAGTGTGGACGGCCGCGCCGGCGTACCCGACGCCTGGTACGACGCCCCCGCCTTCTACTTCACCAACCCCTACGCCGTCATCGGCCCGCACGACGACGTGCCCGTGCCGCCCGGCTGCCGGGCGTTCGACTTCGAGCTGGAAGTCGCCGCCGTGATCGGCCGGGCCGGGCGGGACCTCACGCCCGAGGCCGCGAAGGAGCACATCGCGGGCTACCTGATCATGAACGACTGGTCGGCCCGCGACCTCCAGAGCCGCGAGATGCAGGTCGGCCTGGGCCCGGCCAAGGGCAAGGACACCGCGACCACGCTGGGCCCGTGGCTGGTCACCGCCGACGAGCTGGAGCCGTACCGGGACGCCGACGGCTTCCTGCGCCTGGCGCTCACCGCCACCGTCAACGCCAAGGAGATCGGCCGCGACCTGCTGTCCAACATGGGCTGGCCGTTCGAGGACCTGGTCGCCTACGCCTCACGCGGCGCCTGGGTCCGCCCCGGCGACGTGCTCGGCTCAGGCACCTGCGGCAACGGCGGCTGCCTGGCCGAGTTGTGGGGCTTGCGCGGCGAGCAGGACCCGCCGCCGCTGCGGCCAGGAGACGTGGTCGAGCTGACCGTCGAAGGCATCGGCGCCGTCTCCAACACCGTCGTCGAAGGCGTGGACCCACTCCTGCTCCCGAAGCCCCGCACCCGCGCCCGGACGCGCCCCTGATCCCCGCCCCCACTCCGCCCCCCTGTCCCCGGGGAGGGCGAGAGAGGGTGGGTAATATCCGCTTCATGCCGTCCCCCCTGCGCCTCCCACCCCCCGACCCCCGCCTGTCCCGTCACACCGGCTGGACCCGCGCTCACTGGGAGGGCCTGGCGGACCACCTGCTGGACTCCGTGGTCCCGTACGCCACGGACGACTTCGCCCAGTTCCGCCTGCCCGGCGCGGCGAGCCGGTCAGGACCCGTGAGCGACGGGCTGGAAGGGTTCGCCCGCACGTTCCTGCTCGCGGCCTTCCGCATCGCCGGGGCGGGCGGCGCCGTGCCGCCCGCGCTGCTGGAACGCTACGCCGGAGGGCTCGTCGCCGGCACCGACCCCGCGCACCCGTACGCCTGGCCGGCCCTGGCCGACATGTCCCAGCCGCTGGTGGAAGCCGCCTCCGTGGCGCTCGCGCTGCACGAGACCCGCCCCTGGCTGTACGACCGGCTGTCATCGGCGCAGCAGGAACAGGTGGTGGCGTGGCTGGCCGGATTCGTCGGGAGGCGCACGCCGGACAACAACTGGGTGCTCTTCCAGGTGGTCGTGGAGCAGTTCCTGGCCGAGGTCGGCGGGCCGCACGACCCGGGCGAGATCACCGGCGGGCTGGAGCGGATCGAGGACTGGTACGTCGGCGACGGCTGGTACTCCGACGGCAAGGGCAAGAACTTCGACTACTACGCCGGCTGGGCGATGCACCTGTATCCGTCGCTCTGGGCGAGAATGTCCGGCGACACCGCCCGCCAACAGCTCTACGCCGAGCGCCTGCGCCGGTTCCTGGAGCAGTACCAGCATTTCTTCGCCGCCGACGGCGGGCCGGTGCACCAAGGACGGTCGCTGATCTACCGGTTCGCGACGGTCGCGCCGCTGTGGCTGGGCGCGCTGACCGGCGCCTCACCCCTGCCGCCGGGGAGGACCAGGCGGATCGCGAGCGGCGTGCTGCGCCACTTCGCCGGTCGCGGCGTTCCCGACAGCCGGGGCCTGCTCACCTGCGGCTGGTACGACGTCTTCCCGCCCGGCAAACAGGACTACTCCGGCCCCGGCTCCCCCTACTGGGCCAGCAAGGCCTTCCTCGGCCTGCTGCTGCCACCGGAGCACCCGGCCTGGACGGACCCGGAGGAGGCCGCGCCGATCGACCTCGCCGACCAGGTGGTGGCGATGCCCGCCCCCGGCTGGCTGCTGCACGCCACCCGCGAGGACGGCGTCGTCCGGCTCGTCAACCACGGCAGCGACCGCGACCGCGTCCAAGATCCCGCGGGGCCGCCGGACCCGCACTACCTCCGGCTCGCCTACACCAGCCACACCGGCCCCGACATCGGCGACGGGACGATCGACGGGGAACTCGCCGTCGTCTCACCGCAGGGAACCGTCTCCCGGCGGCGCCACATCGAGCCGCTCGCCGTGGGGGAACGTTTCGCCGCCTCGGCCTACCAGGACGGGCTCGTCCGCGTCGTGACCGCCTCCGTGATCGACGGCGCGGCGGAGATCCGGATCCACCGGGTCACGGCACCCGCCGGGCACCAGGTACGCGACGGCGGCCACGCCCTGGCCGGGACCGAACCGCCCGCGACCCGGTCCGAGGACACCTGGGCGCTGGCACGGCGCGCGGACGGCCTGACCAGCCTGACGCGCGGGCTGCACGGCTACACCGCGGCGGGCGTGGCGACCGCGCACGGCGCGAACGCCTTCGGCCCGCACTCCGCCACGCCGTACCTGATCTGCGACGCCCATCCGGGCGGCACCGCCGTCTACGTCAGCCTGGTCCTCCTCACGGGAGCCGCGCAGGAGCCACCCTCGCCGGAGGTGCGGGTGAACGGTGACGAGATCACCCTGCGGCCGCCCGGCGGGGAGCCGATCACGATCCGCCTCAGCGGCGTGCCCGACGCCGCCGGGCTCGGCCACGGGCGGTAGCGGCGGAGGCCGGCGGCCACGGCATCGCTGGGCATCGCGCAGACGTTCGCCGACGAGTACCTCGCCGCCCATCCGGGCGCGACCGTCGATCACTTCGACCTGTGGGACGGGACGCTCCCCGAATTCGGCCCCGCGGCCGCGGCCGCCAAGATGACCGTGTTCGGGGGCGGCTCGCCCGGGGGTTGCGCTGGACCGGCATCACCGACATCCGGGAGATCCGCCACCACCCCACCCTCACCGGCTCCTACGACAACGAAGGCAAGCAGGCCGACGAACGCGCGCGTCAGATCGCCAGGACGTTCTGGCGCCGCGCAGGCCTCTCAGCGGTGCTGGACCCAGACGTTCGGCTCCACCAGCTCCCCCAGGTCACGGTCTCGATCGAGCACCATCGGGGCGAGGGCTCCAGGCACGACATAAGAGCCGGAGTCGGGAAAGTCCATACCGGCCCACCTCTCCCAGTCCGCGACGGAACCCGTCATGACCATGGAGCGCTCCGCAGGGCACAACATCCGGGCACCCAGCCGGTGGTGGGTGCGCAGCCATGGGTCCAGCGGGGCGCCGTCCGGCCGGGTCCAGGTCATGAATCGCCCCATCGGCGTCAACGGGTAACGCGCTTTCAGCGCCGGGCGGACCGGCGCTATCACCCGCGTCAGCCCGGCGTGCTCACCCGAGTCCGCGAGCCGCCGCAGCATCTGCGCGGCCAGCCCCTGTCCCTGCCGGTCCCGGCGGACCTGGGCCGCGGCGATGACCAGGGTGTCGGCTCGGCCGCCTTCCTCGTGCAGCTCGACCGCCTGCCGCAACGCGTCGTCGTACCCGCCGGGCAACGTGCCGATGGCGCCGTCCCACCGCACCGGGACGCCCCAGCCCCCGGCCACGATCTGGTCGTCCCCGTCGACGAGCAGCAGGCTCAGGTTCTGGAAGAACTCCCGCACCCGCGCCATGTGCCGATCGGCCACCGGGTCGTGGAAGATGAACTCGGGCCAATCGGCGCTGAAGATCGTGTCGGCCTGCCGGTGCAGATCGGGCCGTCCGGCGAAGACGAAGGTCCGGATGTCCACGGTCGTTGACCCTACGCCGGGGAATTCAGTCCTGCCATTCGGTACGCGAAAGGGGCGATGATGATCGAGACGTTGTTCGATCACAACTACGTGCGTGACCCGCATCCCGTCTTCGCGCGACTCCGCGCAGAACGGCCCGTCTACCGCACCGCCACCCCGCAAGGTGTGCGGGTCTGGGTGGTGAGCCGCTACGAGGACGTCAAGGCGGCCTGCGTCGACCCGCGCCTCAGCAAGGACTTCACGAACAACCCGCACCTCATCAAGGCGAACGAGCTCGAAGGCGGCGACAGCAGCGGCTACGAAGCCGTGGTGCCGCACAACATGCTCTTCGTCGACCCGCCCGACCACGCGCGGTTACGCCGGCTGGTCGGCAAGGTGTTCACCGCCGGCCGCGTGCAGGCGTTACGCCCCCGCATCGAGCACCTCAGCTCCAGCCTCCTCGGCAAGGTGGGCGCGGAGTTCGACCTGCTGCACGACTACGCCGCGCCCCTGCCCGCCATGGTGATCGGAGAGCTGCTCGGCATCCCGGAGCACGACTGGCCGCAACTCATCACCTGGTCCAACACCACCATCGAGGGCGCCGCGCTGGACCCCCAGGAGGTCGTGCGGGCCGCCACCGATTTCACCGCCTACCTCGCCGAGCTCTGCGATGCCAGGCGGGCCGAGCCGGCCGATGACCTGCTCAGCGCCATGGTGCAGGCCCAGGACGAGGAAGGCGCGCTGAGCCGGAGAGAGCTCGTCGACACCGCGTTCCTGCTCACGGTCGCCGGCCACGAGACGACCGTGCACCTGATCTGCAACGGCATGCTCGCGCTGTTGCGCCATCCCGAGCAGTTCGCCAAGCTCCGCGAGGAGCCGGGGTTGCTGCCGGCCGCGATCGAGGAGGTTCTCCGCTTCGACGGGCCGATCAGCACGTCCACGCTCAGGTTCACCAAGGAGCCCGTCACCCTCGGCGGCGTGGAGATCCCGGAGGGCCAGCTCGTGCTCGTGTCCTTCCTGTCCGCGAACCGGGACGCGGCGCAGTTCGCCGATCCCGGCCGCTTCGACGTCACCCGCGCTCCGGGCCAGCACGTCGCGTTCGGCCACGGCGTCCACTACTGCCTCGGCGCCCCGCTGGCCAGGGTCGAAGGCGCGGTGGCCTTCGGCCACCTGCTCCAGCGTTTCCCAGGCCTCCGGCTCGCCGTCCCCGAAGAGCGGCTCGCCTGGCGTCCGGGCCTGCTCATGCACGGGCTGACCGGCCTGCCCGTACGGACTTCTTGAGTACGTCGTGTCCTGGCTCCCGTTCCTCCTGGAACGGGGGCCAGGGCCGTTCATGCGCGGGTGTCCCTCAAGGGGTCAGGAGGTCGTCGGAGAGGAGGACGGGGCGGGGGAGGAGGCCGGCGGCTGGCCGGGCCCCCGGCCGTGGTGCCAGCGGTCGCCCTTGCCGCCGCGCCAGCCCCGCCCCTCGCGCAAGGTCGTGTCGTGGATCGCGACGGCGGTGGCCGTGCCGCCGTCCACCTTCGCCATGACCCTGACCTTCTGCCCGGTCTTCACCGCGGCGATGCCCTCGTCGCCGCGGTTGATCCGGGTGTCGCCGTTGACGGCGTACTCCTTGGTGTAGCCGTCCTCGCTCTTGACCGTGATCGAGTCCTGGTCGACGGCTGTCACGTCGCCGTACTGGGTGGCGACGGTCACGTACTTGCCGTCACCGTCGGGCACGACGAACTCGCCGTGGAGGGCGGGGCCGCCGAGGCCCATCCCGTGGCCCCGGCCCCGGCCGAACCCCGGCGTCTTGTCGGACGGCGTACCGGACGGGCTCGCCGACGGCGACGTGGTGTCGCCGGCGGTGGGGGTGGGGGACGGCGAGGGCGACAACGCCGACGCGGCGGCGACGCCGGCGCCTGTCACCACGACGAGCGCGGTGGTGGCGACGAGCAGCATGGAACGGGGGAAGCGGCGCCTGGGGGGCTCGTTCGCCAGTGTCTCCATGGTGTTGAATCCGTCCGGCCCAGGGGTCATCTGTCTTCCTCCCGATAGGTGTGCAATGGGATAAGAGTGCCGCAAGACGCCTAAAGCTGCCGTAAATGCGCTTTGTGCCCATATTTGCACCCTCCGTGGGGAACCGATCCCCTCTTCGTCGCCTCAGCCGTGACCGGGGTCAGGTGACGACGGGCAGGCCCGCGGCGGCTGCCTCGCCGAACGCGTCGTCGATCACCACGACGGCGCGTCCCCTCCTGGCCAGGAGCGAGGCGGCGGCGGTGGCGCGGTAGCCGCTGCCGCAGTGCACCCAGATCGTGCCCTCCCCGATCTCGTCCAGACGCCGCTCGAGGTCGGGGAGCGGCAGGTGGGTGGCGCCGTCGATGTGGCCGGCCCGCCATTCGCCGGCCAGGCGTACGTCAAGGATCACCTCCGCCTCCGGCGTCGCGGCCAGGTCCGCGAAGGTCGCGGTGGGCAGGGTGCGGAGCTGCGCCGGGTCGGCGGCCAGGTCCTCCGGGCGGCCCGTCGCGGCCGCGGCGACGCGGTCGATGCCGATGCGCACCAGCTCGCGCTGGGCGGCGGCGACCTGCTCCGGCGTCTCGCCGAGCAACGTGACCGGCGCGCCCCAGTCGATGAGCCAGCCCAGCCACGTGGCCATCGACCCGTCCAGGCCGAGCCCGATCGTCCCGGCCAGGTGGCAGGTCGCGTACGCGGTACGGTGGCGCAGGTCGACCACCCACTCGCCGGCCTCCAGGCGCGCCCGCAGGTCGCGGGCGCCGGCCGGAGCGGGACGGCGCAGATCGACGGGGTCCGGACCGGCGAGGTTGACGGCCCCCATGTGGGCGTAGTAGGCGGGATGGACGTCCAGGCCGGCCAGGGTCTCGGTGACGAAGTCGTCCTCCGCGAGCCGCAGCGCCGGGTTGATCCGGCGTTCCCGGTCGAGGGTGGAGGCGTCGCCCGAGGACTGGGTCGCCGAGCAGAAGCTGCCGAAGCCGTGCGTGGGCCAGACGGCCGCGCCACCGGGCAGCAGGTCGGCGAGCCTGCGCACGGAGGCGTGCTGCTCGCGGGCCAGGGACGCGGTGTGCTGGGAGCCGAGGAGGTCGGTGCGGCCGGTCGTGCCGATCAGCAGCGATCCGCCCGTGAAGACCCCCTCCATGGTGGACCGGCTCTCCAGGATGTAGGAGAGGTGGTGGTACGTGTGCCCGGGCGTGGCCACGGCGCGCAACCGCAGGGCCGGGGAGACCTCGACGGTGTCGCCGTCGGCGAGCGGGGTGTGCGCGAACGACACCTGGTCGGCGGCCGCGATCCCGTAGCCGGCTCCCGTGAGCCGCGACAGCTCCAGACCGCCGGACACGTAGTCGTTGTGCAGGTGCGTTTCGACGACGTGGATGATCCGGACGCCGAGGCGGCCGGCCAGGGCCAGCACGCGGTCGACGTCGCGCTGCGGATCGACCACGACCGCCGCCTGCCCGTCGGTGGCCAGATAACTGCGGTCACCCAGCGACGAGGTCTCGATGACATGCACGCCGACGCCGTTGCCGCTCATCGCTGCTTCGTTCACTCTTGCGTACCTGCCCCGAAAGCGGCGATGGTACCGGCCCGGGGTATTCCTTTGCCGGCTTGGGCATCTCGTTGCCCCGGCCCGTGATGCGGCCGCGATCATCATGCCCGCCGGGAACGGCTCAGGGCCGGTTTCTCGCGGGCCGGCCGGTCTTCGCCGGTGCGCGGTCGGCGGAGGCGAGCGACCGGGCCTCCCGCCCGGGGCCGGGCTGGTGCCCCAGTTCGGCGGAGATCGCCTTGGTGGTCTTGAGCAGCTCGGTGGACACCGTACTGAGGACCGCCTCTGTCGCGACCCGCGCCGGCAGGGCGATCGCGACCGCCAGGGGGAGCGACTGCCCGGTGGTGAACACGGGGGCGGCCACCGAGGTCACTCCCGGGATCACGCCGCCGGAGGTGATGGCGACGCCGTCGCGGCGCACGTCGGCCTTGATGCGCTCGATCTCCTCGTCGGTGAAACGCCGGTCGGCCGTCGCGTCCTGGGCGCGGATGACCGGGTCGGTCAGCGTCTTGGGCAGGTGGGTGAGGTAGACGCGGCCGACCGAGGAGGCCAGCATCGGGAGCGTCGCGCCCACCCGTACGGTGATGGGCAGCGCGTAGGAGCCGTAGTCCCAGCGGACGATCACGGGTCCGTGGTCGCCCCACACGGCCAGGTTGACCGCGTGCTTGGTCCGGTCACGCAGGCCCGGCAGCTGTTCCGAGGCCAGTCCGACCTCGTCCATCCTGCGCAGGGCCTCCGCACCGAGCCGCCGCATCGCGGGGCCCAGGTCGTACAGGCCCGAGCTCGGCGACTGGGCGACCAGCCCGACCCGGCCCAGGCTGACCAGGTATCGGTGCACCTTGCTCGGCTGCATGCCGCTGAGCGCCGCGATCTGCGTCAGGCTCGCCGGCCCCGCGCTCTGCTCCAGGGCCAGCAGCACCGTCATCGCGATCTCGACCGACTGGATGCCCTGACGGGACGGAGACGCGGACCGGCCCGAGCTCTCCTCGCTCTCCTCGTCACCGACATGCTCTAGGTCGCTCACCGTGCTCCTGTCCTGCGCGAATCCGGTCCTGTACGCCGAAAACTATACGGAGTCGGCGACGTCGAGGACGAAGTCGAACGCCATGGTGAAGAAGGCGGTGCCGAGGACGCGCCCGTCGGGAGCTGGTCCGGGATCATGCCGGACGAAGGTCCGCACCAGCGAATCCTTCTCCCCGAAGACGGCGTCGGAGCCGAGGTAGGGGTCTCCGGCCACGAACACATGGGTGGTGAGGGTGGCGAAACCCGGCGCGCTCACCCTGAAGTGCACGTGCGCCGGCCGCATCGAGTCGCGTTTGGCGGCGTCGAGCAGCTCCCCGACCGGGCCGTCGTGCGGGATCGGGTACGGCACCGGCAGCACCGAGGAGAACCGGTACCGGCCGTCGGCCTCCGAGCGCAGGCGGCCCCGGCCCTGGGCCCCGTCGAGCTGGGCGTACTGCACGTCGTAGTTGCCCTCGTCGTCGGAGTGCCAGACCTCGATCCTGGCGCCGGCGATCGGCGTGCCCGCCGCCGAGAGCACCCGCCCGGAGTAGAAGCACGGCTCGCCGGCGGCGCCTCCGGAGATGTCGTCGCCGTTGGCGAATTCGGGCGCGTTCTCGACGAAGAACGGGCCGACCACGGTGGAGTCGGTGGCGGCCGCGCTCGCCGGGTGGTTGATCCCGACGACGAGCATCGACAGCCCGAGCACGTCGGAGAGCAGGATCAGCTCCTGGCGCCGGTCGTCGCTGATCTGGCCGGCGCGGGTGAGGAACGAGACCGCGGCGGCCCACTCCTCCTCGGTGAGCCGCACGTCGGAGGCGAAGGCGTGCAGGTGCGACACCAGGCTCTGCATGACGGCACGGAGCCTGGGGGAGGGGGTCGCGTCGAAGCTCGCCAGCACGCGGTCGGTGAGCGTGCGGTCGGCCGTGGGCAGGCCGGCCGGGTCGCTCGGCTGCGTGGTCATCGCGGTTCTCCTCGTGTCGGGGACGGTGCCGTCGCGGCCGGGAGCCGTCCGCGGAGGGCGCCGGTGAGGATCCGGCGTACCTCGGGCTCGCCCACGTCCCGCGGGTTGTCGCTGAGGTCCTTCTCCAGGACGAGCTTGATGGCCATGTCCAGATCGTCCTTCGCGAGACCGATCTGGGCCAGTGACTTGGGAGCGCCGATCCGCGCCGCGAGCCGGGTCAGCCCGTCGGTGACGTTGACGTCGCCGAGGGCCGGGGCCACCCGGGTGCGCAGGGCGGGCACGGCGGGCTCGTTGAACGCGGCCACGTGGGGGAGCAGCACGGTGTGGGTCTCGGCGTGCGGCAGCCCGAAGGCGCCGCCCAGCACGTGGCAGATCTTGTGGTGCAGCCCGGACCCCGCGGCGGCGAACGCCGATCCGGCCAGGTAGGCGCCGTACAGCAGGCCGGTACGTCCGGTCACCCCGGCGGGGTCGGCCATGACGCCCGGCAGCGCGTCGGCGATCACCCGGACGCCCTCGGCGGCGACGAGGTCGGTGATCGGGTTGGCGCCGGGCGCGTAGAACGCCTCGACGCAGTGCGCCATCGCGTTCATGGCGCTGGCGGCCGTCGTCGTCGCCGGCAGCGTCAGGGTGAGGGCCGGGTCGTACAGCACGGTCTTCGGCACGACGAGGGGGGATCGGCCGGTGATCTTGCGGGCGCCGTCCGTGGTGCCCCAGACGGGGGTGACCTCGGAGCCGGCGTACGTGGTGGGGACGGCCACGATGGGCAGCGCCGTGCGCAACGCGATGGCCTTGGCGGTGCCCGTCGCGGAGCCGCCCCCGACGCACACCACCGCGTCCGCGTCCGCCCACGTGGCCACCGCGACCGCGTCGTCCACCGTCTCCTCGGGTACGTGCGGACGGACGCCGTCGAACGTGGCCACGACGGGCAACGACGCGGCCAGAGAGGTGTGGCGCGGTGTGGTCACGACGAGCACGCGGCGCGCGCCGAGGCGCTCGACCTCCTCGGCCAGGACGCGCTCGGCGCATCCCGGGCCGAAGACGATGCGGGCGGCGGGCGTCTCATAGGTGAACGGCCTCATCCCGCGGCCTCCGCGGCGACCTGGGCGGAGCGGCGGGAGGCGCGCACCACGGGCACGAGCAGGGCCGCCGTCGCGCCCACCAGGCCGGGGATCGCGAACAGGTAGAAGTTCCACTCCACGCCGAGCTGCGAGGACAGGATCCAGCCGCCCATGGACGGGCCGAGGATGGCGCCGAGCCGCCCGATCGACAGCGCCCAGCCGATCCCGGCGCCCCGGACGTCCTCCGGGTAGCGGTTGACGATGAAGGCGTTGGTCATCACCTGCGAGCCGATGAACCCCAGCCCGCTGACGAACATCAGCAGGAACAGCAGCACGATCGCGGGCCGCGTGCTCATCGCGATCAGGCTGACCGATCCGACGAGGAAGGCGGTCGCCACGACCGGCTTGATCCCGATCCCGTCGGCGATCCGGCCTCCGGCGATCATGCCGAGCCCGGCGCCCACCCACATCGCGGCGGTCTGCAGCAGCGCGGAGCCGAGCGAGTAGCCGCTGGTCCTCATGATGGTGGGCAGCCAGGTGCTGATGCCGAACACCAGCAGCAGCCCGCAGAAGGAGGCCACCCAGAACAGCAGCGTCACCGTGCGCGTCCCGGGGGCGAGCAGCGGCCGCAGGCCGAGCCCCGCCGCCTTCCGGGCGGGCCGATCCGCGTGGACGGGGCTCTCCGGCAGGATCCGCGCCGCGACCGGGAGCAGCACCAGCGCGGGCGCGGCGCCGATCACGTAGATCCAGTGCCACGACGCCTGCGGCAGCAGCGCCGCGCCGAGCAGCGGGGCGAGCAGGGCGCCGAGGGCGTACCCCGACATCATGAGCCCGACGTTGCGGCTGCGCCGCCCCGGGTCGGACAGGTCGGCCACGTACGCGGTCAGGGTCGGCAGCACCACCCCGAGACCGACGCCCACGATCAGGCGCGCCGCCCCGAACACGGCGAAGCCGGGCGCCACGGCGCACGCGAGCATGCCGGCGGAGAACGCTCCGGCGCCGGCCAGCAGCAGCCGGCGCGGGCCGAGGCGGCCGATCCCCGCGCCGGCGAGGGCGGCGCCGATCATCATGCCGACGGCCACCAGGGATCCGACCGTCCCCGCCGTGGCCGCGTCGGCGCCCAGGCTGCGGTCGGCCATCATCGAGGGCACCGTGACGCCGTAACAGGCGAGGTCGTAGCCCTCCAGGGCGGCGAAGACGGCGACCACGACGAGCATGGTCTTCTCGGAAATCGTGCGTTGAGCGGTTGCGGCGGTCGGCATGGCTGCTCCAGTAGGGGGCGTTCGGAGGAGGTCAGAGGCTGGGGGACGCGCCGGCCGGTACGGCCGTTCCGGCGCCGAGGGCGTCGAGGAGCTCGTGGGCGAGCGCCCGGCAGGCCGCCGTGTCACGGGCGGTCCCGAAGACGTAGAAGTCGGGGCGGACGGCCACGGCGGAGCAGCCGTGCTCGGCGAACCATTCGCGGTACGTGCCGTCCACGTCGAAGAAGCCCTCGCGGCTGGTCGCGGGCTCCCAGGTCAGGGCCACGACCCGGACGCCGGCCGCCTCAAGCGCGGCGACCTCGGAGCCGAGCTCCCGGCGCACCGGTTCGGTCACCAGCAGGCAGAATCCGCGGCCGGCGATCTCGTCGAAGCGTCCGCGGCGGGTCCCGTCGTCGATCACGCCCTGCACCGACAGCTCTCCCCGCCCGGGCGTCGACGCCCGCGCCAGGAAGCCGGACGCCAGGCCGGGGAAGCGGATCTTCTCCTGCTGCCGCCCCTGGGCCCGCCGGGCCAGCAGCTCCCGGTTGCGCGCGGCGGCTCGTCCGGGGTCGCGGATCGTCTGCAGCCGGCCGAGCTCGATGCCCTTCTCGACGACGGCGCGTACGTGCGGCTCCCGTTCGGCCTGGTAGCCGTCCAGCAGCTCCTCGCCCGCCCGCCCGGTCAGGACCAGGTCCAGCCTGAAGGCGAGGTTCTGCGCGTCGCGGACGCCCGAGCACATGCCCTGCCCGAGGAACGGCGGCATCTGGTGGGCGGCGTCCCCGGCGAGCAGGACCCGCCCGGCCCGCCACCGGTGCGCGATCAGCGAGCGGAAGGTGTAGGTGGCCACCCTGATGAGGTCGGCGTCGTCCGGGCCGAGGTGGGGCGCGACCCGGGCCCAGACCAGCTCGGGACTGCTCTGGACCGCGAAGTCCGCCTCCGAGTCGAGCATGAAGCTGAAGCGGTGGTGCGCGGGCCCGAGCGAGATGATCGAGGTGGGCTGCCGGGGGTCGCCGACCTGCCGCGCCATCGGCAGCTCGACCTCCCGGCGCAGCCGGAAGTCGCAGACCATCCACGGCTCGGAGAACCCGTAGTCGTCGTGGCCGATGCCGAGTGCCTGGCGGACGAAGCTGTTGCCGCCGTCGCAGGCCACGACGTGGCGGGCCGTCAGGGTGCCGCCGTCGTCGAGGGTGAGGATCACGCCGGACTCGGTCTGCTCCAGCCCGGTCACCGGCGTCCCGTGCCTGATCTCCACCTGGGGGAAGCCGCGGCAGACGCGGTCGAGGGCGTCCTCGAGGGCGGGCTGGTACATCATGTACCACTCCGCCCAGCCGCTGCGGCCGACCTCGGCGTAGTCGACGTCGATGAGCAGCTCGCCGTCGGCGTCGCACCACTGGTAGCTGCGCTGGACGTGCACCGTGGGCAGCAGCTCCTCGGCGATGCCGAGTTTGTCGAACGTGCGCATGGTCTCGTCATCGAAGATCGCGGCGCGAGGCAGGTTGTACAGCCCGGCGTACCGCTCCAGCACGACGACCCGATGCCCCGCCTGGGCCAGCAGGGCGGCCGTCACCATCCCGACCGGCCCGTATCCCACCACCGCGACATCGGTGGTAACGGCCGTCGCCC
Organism: Nonomuraea sp. NPDC049480; assembly: GCF_044465905.1. Classification (NCBI taxonomy): domain Bacteria; kingdom Bacillati; phylum Actinomycetota; class Actinomycetes; order Streptosporangiales; family Streptosporangiaceae; genus Nonomuraea; species Nonomuraea sp. NPDC049480. The sequence continues at coordinate 107,522 of NZ_JBITMD010000026.1, read as the reverse complement.
TGGGTTGTGAGCTTGACATGCGGTCAACGTACTTTCCATCATTAATGAAGTCAATGCATAATGATGAAAACCAAATCGAGCTGCCAGGAGGCACGCGAATGCGCAAGATCGGCCTGGAGGAGCACTTCGTCACCGAGGACCTGATCGGCTACGGCGCCGGGACGTCCACGGTCGCCCAGCCCGGCGCGTGGGCGGAGGCCTCGCGGCGGCTGCTGGACCTGACCGGCGAGCGGCTGGCGGCCATGGACGCGGCCGGCGTCGACGTCCAGGTGCTGTCGCTGAACTCGCCTGGCATCCAGGCCGAGGCGGACCCCGCGGTCGCCGTGTCGCGGGCCGCGGCGGTGAACGACTTCCTCGCCGGCGTCATCGCCGAGCACCCCACGCGCTTCGCCGGCTTCGCGGCTCTGCCGCTGCAGGACCCGCAGGCCGCCGCCAAGGAGCTGGAGCGCGCCGTCACCCAGCTCGGCATGCGCGGCGCGCTGGTCAACGCGCACACCCAGGGCCGCTACCTCGACCACCCGTCGCTGCGCGTGGTGTGGGAGCAGGCGGAAGGGCTCGACGTTCCGCTCTACCTGCACCCGGCCAACGGCTTCGACGCGCCGCACGTGCTGTCGGACCACCCCGAGCTCATCGGCCCCATGTGGAGCTGGGGCTCCGACACCGCCGCGCACGCATTGCGCCTGGTCTTCGGCGGCGTCTTCGACGACTTCCCCAACGCGAAACTGCTGCTCGGGCACATGGGGGAGGGGCTGCCGTACATGCTGTGGCGGCTCGACTCGCGCTGGGGCTTCCACAACCACCACGGCATCGAGCTGGCCCTGGGCACCCCCTCGGCCTACCTGCGCCGCAACCTCTACATCACCACCAGCGGCGTCTGCTCGGCCCCGCCCCTCCTGTGCGCCCTGCTGGCTCTCGGCGCCGACCACATCCTGTTCGGCAGCGACTATCCCTTCGAGGACATCGCCGAAGCCGCCGCCTTCCTGGACGGCGCCCCCATCAGCGAGGCGGACCGCGCGAAGATCAGCCACCAGAACGCCGAGAGGCTGCTCAAGCTCTGAAGGAGACCGGTCGCTCCCGCAGAGGATCACTCCTCTAGAGTGTGCCGCCATGACGACACAGGCATACCTCTCCGAGCTGTTCTCCCTGGACGACCGGGTCGCCGTGGTGACCGGCGGCAGCTCCGGCATCGGCCGCGCCATCGCCACCGCGCTGGCGCGGGCCGGTGCGAGCGTCGTGATCGTGGCCCGCAAGGAGAACGACCTGAGCACCACGGTCGACGGGCTGACGGCTCAGGGTTGCCGCGCCGCCTGGGTGAGCGCGGACCTGAGCACCCGCGACGGTGTACGCGCGGCCGCCGGGACGGCGGCCGAGCCGTTCGGTGAGCCCGACATCCTGGTCAACAGCGCCGGGATCAACCTGCGCCCGCCCATGGACGAGCTCACCGAGGACGTGTGGGACGTCACGATGGCGGTCAACCTGGAGGCGCCCTACCTCCTGGGGCAGCGCTTCGGTCCCGGCATGGCCGAACGCGGGTTCGGGCGGATCATCCACGTCAGCTCCCAGCAGGCGCATCGGGCGTTCGTCCAGAGCGGCGCGTACGGCGTGTCGAAGGGCGGGCTGGAGTCGCTGGCGCGTTCGCAGGCCGAGGCGTGGTCCTCGCGGGGCGTCACCTGCAACACCCTGGTGCCGGGGTTCGTGATGACGCCGCTCAACGCCCGGCTGTCGTCCGACCCGGAGAAGGTGGCGGCCCTGGCCGCGCGCACCATGGTCGGGCGTAACGGCCTGGCCGAGGACTTCGCCGGCGCGGCGGTGTTCCTGGCGAGCGGCGCCTCCGCGTACGTCACCGGGCAGTCGATCTTCGTCGACGGCGGGTTGTCCGTCCACTGAGGGGCCGGCTTCACAATTAACTTCGTCAAGAATTGAATCCGGGAACGAGAACGTTTACGCTCCAGAGATCCGATGTCTCCCCACCCCCGGTGGTGACGATGCCGTCTCGACGATCTCTACTCAAGGCCGGCGGAGCTCTCGCCACGGCCGCACTCGTTCCCGGAGTCGCACCTGCCATGGCCGAGAGCCCATCGCGGGATCCGTGGCACCAGATGCCTCACATCCTGCGGAAGATCCGACCTCCCCGGTTCCCGCGCCGTAGCTGGGACGTCACCGCGTTCGGCGCCGTCGGTGACGGCACGACCGACTGCACGGGGGCGTTCAAGGCGGCGATCGCCGAGTGCCACCGCGAGGGCGGCGGCCGGGTCGTGGTCCCGCCGGGTCGCTTCCTCACCGGCGCCGTCCACCTGCTCAGCAACGTCGAGCTGCACGTGTCCGAGGGCGGCGTGATCGCGTTCAGCACCGATCCGAACGCGTACCTGCCGGTCGTCTTCACCCGGTGGGAGGGCACGGAGTGCTACAACTACAGCCCCTTCGTCTACGCCCACGGTCAGCGCAACATCGCGGTCACGGGCAAGGGCACGCTCGACGGCCAGGCCAGGCTGGGCCCGTGGGAGAGCTGGTATGCCAATGGCGGGCCTCAGGGCGCCGACCAGCGGGCGCTGCGGAAGATGGGCGACGACGGCGTGCCGGTCGAGCAGCGGGTGTTCGGGGCGGGTCACCACCTGCGCCCCGCGATGGTCCAGTTCGTGAAATGCCGGGACATCCTGGTCAGCGACGTCACCATCCTCGAACCGCCCATGTGGACCGTTAACCCGGTCCTGTCCACGAACGTCACCGTACGCGGCATCACCGTCGTCAGCACCCTCTACAACACCGACGGCTGCGACCCCGAGGCGTCGTCGTACGTGCACATCCACGGCTGCCGCTTCAACACCAACGACGACTGCGTGGCGGTCAAGTCGGGACGTGACGCCGACGGCCGCAGGGTGGGCGTGCCCAGCGAGAACATCGTCGTCCAGGACTGCCTCTTCTCCGGCCGCTGGGGCGGCATCACGGTCGGCAGCGAGATGTCGGGCGGCGTACGCAACGTCTTCGCCGAGCGATGTGTGATCAACTCGCCGGACTTCCCCGGCAACCATCCGGTGAAGTATCCCGTCTACGTCAAGGCGAGCAAGAAACGCGGCGGGTTCGTCGAGGGCGTCTACGTCCGCGGCTTCACCGGGCAGAACGTGGACCGCGAGGTGATGTTCGTCAACATGGCCTACGCGAGCAACGAGCAGGGCGCGGAGCCGGTGTCGGTCCGCGACATCCGGATGGAGCGGACCAGGCTCGACGGCGCCGACGCGGTGCTCAACCTCGTCGGCCTGGAGACCGATCGCCTGGTCGGGGTGCGCCTGGAGCGGTGCGTGTTCACGAACGTCGCGGGGCCGGACAAGATCGCCTTCACCGACGACCTGGTCCTGCGGAAGGTGTTCGTCAACGGGGTGGAGCAATGAGGCGCCTCGTCGCGGCCCTGATCCTGCTGGCGACGGCCGGGGTGGCGCTGCCCGCGCACGCCGAGGACGGGCCGGTGCGCGGGTGGACGATCCTGTCCGACAGCGACGCCGGGGCGGACGCCGTCATCGCCGCCGCCAAGCCGTACGGGATCAACCACCTGCAGCTGAGCCACGAGATCGTGCACGACCTGAGAGAGGTGCGCGAGCCCGCCAGACAGGCGCGGGTCAACCGGCTGACCCGGGCCGCGCACGACGCCGGGATCGCGGAGGTGGCGGTCTGGGACCACTCGCTGTACGACCTGAACCACTACCCGGTGGAGTTCCGCACCGGACCCGGCGGCACGATCGATCTGGACGATCCGGCCTTCTGGGAGTGGTTCAAGCAGGACTACCGGGACATGCTGGACCTGGTGCCGGACGTCGACTCGGTGGTGCTGACCTTCATCGAGACCGGGGCGCGGGTGGAGCGGCAGCACTCGGCGCGGCTCACCACGGCCGAGCAGAAGCTGGCCCACCTGGTCGACCAGGTGGCCGAGGTGATCGTCAACGAACGCGGGCTCGGCCTCTACCTGCGGACCTTCGGGTACTTCCCCGAGGAGATGGAGCGCACGATCGGCGCGATCGCGCTGGTCCGCAACGCAGACGTCAAGGTGATGGCCAAGGCCACGCCGCACGACTTCTTCCTCACCCACCCGGACGACGCCACGATCGCGCGGATCGGCCGGCCCGTGCTCGTCGAGTACGACGCGGCGGGGGAGTACAACGGGCAGGGGAAGATCGCCAACGCGTGGCCTGAGGAGCACGTCAAGCGGCTGCGCCACTACCAGACGCTGCCGAACGTGATCGGCTACGTGGCCAGGACCGACCGCTACGACGACTCGCGCATCATCGGCACGCCCACGGAGATCAACCTGTACGCGCTGGCCAGGGCCGCGGAGGACCGCCGGGTGAGCGTGGAGACGATCTACCGGGAGTTCGCGGAGAAGACGTACGGGAGGCGTGCCGCGCGGGACGTCGCCGCGGCGCTGTCGAAGTCGTACGAGATCGTCACCTCGGTGCTCTACACGCTGGGGACGAACACCGCCAACCACTCCCGGCTGGACTACGAGCCGTACTGTTCGAGCTATCACCGCAGCGTGTCCGGCAAGTGGATCGACCCGCCCGTCACCTACGTCCGCCATGGCGTGAACAGGCGTTTTCACTTCTGGATCGACGTCGTCAACCACCTGTCGCCGGCCGCCTGCAAGGCCGACCCCACGCTGGCCAGGGAGGCGCAGCACGTGCTCGACCGGGGGTGGGTGACGCCGGGCGACCAGCTGACGCTCACGTACCTGCGTTATGTGCTCGCGGAGAAGGATCACGGGGTGCGGGTGGCGCAGAGCGCGCTGGGCGACGTCGCCAGGGCCCGCCGGGACCTGTCTCCCGAGCACTACGCGCAGCTCAAGGCGTACTTCGAGCGGACGGTGCTGACCGCCAGGCTGCATCGGGCGGTCGCGGCGGCCTACCTCGGGTACCGGATCTACGTGCGGGACGAGGAGCGGCGGACGCCGAAGATGCGGCGGCTCATCTGGGACGGGCTCGACGACGCCCAGCGCATCGCCGAGCAGATCCGGACATATCCAGTTCCGGCCGCGGGTGGCGAGTGGGACTGGGCCCGGGACGCGGCCGAGGCCGCCAAGTACCACGAGCGCATCTCCCAGGGCTGGGACCGCTACGGCGGCATCGCGGTGCCCCGCCCTTGACGCGCCGGGGCGAGCCCGCCGCCTCCTCAGGCCACCCGTTCGAGGTCGTCGTGGGTCACCTGGTGCGCCAGCGGCAACCCGGCGGTCAGCCGCTCCAGCTCGTCCAGCACGGCCGCGCCCATCCGGGAGAGCTCGTTTCCGTGTGACCCGGCGATGTGCGGGGTGAGGAAGGCGTTGGGCAGGTCGAACAGCGGCGAGCTCGGCGGCAGCGGCTCCGGCTCGGTGACGTCCAGGATCGCCGACAGCCGGCCCGTCTTCAGCTCGGCGACGAGCGCGCCGGTGTCGACCAGCGACCCCCTGGCCGTGTTGATCACCACCGCGCCGTCCGGCAGCAGCGCCAGCCGCTCCCGGTCCAGCATGTGCCGGGTCTCCTCGGTGGCCGGGGCGTGCAGGCTGACGATGTCGCTGCGGCGCAGCAGCTCCTCCAGCGAGACCTGCCGTATCCCCGGGATCCTCGTGTACGGGTCGTAGAGGCACAGGTCCAGGTCGTACGGCGTGAGCAGCTCGATCACCTTGCGGCCGATGCGCGAGGCGCCGACGATGCCCACCGTCCGGCCGTTGTTGCCGATGGACGGCTGGATCTGGGCGAGGGTGAAGGAGCGCTCGCGCCGGTAGCGCTCGCTGAGCGCGAAGACCCCCTTGCCGGCCAGCAGCACCGCGGCGACCGTGTACTCCGCCACCGGGACCGCGTTGGCCTCGGCGGCCGTGGAGATCAGCAGCCCGCGCTCCCAGCACGCGGGCGTGACCAGGGACTTCACCGAGCCGGCGGCATGCAGCACGCCCCGCAGCCGCGGCGCGGCGGCCAGGACCGCCTCGTCGAGCGGCGGGCAGCCCCACCCGGTGATCAGGATCTCGGTCTCGGCGAGGGCGAGCGCCATGCCGGGATCGTCGAAGCGCTCGGCGACCAGCGTCACGTCGATGTCGGCCAGTGTGTCCAGCCGCCGCAGCAAGGGCGCGGGGAAGAGCGGTGCGAGATGTTCCTCGCGCATGGCGAACAGCGCCTTCGGGCGTGGGGACACGGGGGAAGACCTCCATCCATAGGGATCGGTTTCTACCGTAGAAGCACAACCCGTAGCGGTCAATGGTGCGCTTCGGTCAATGGTGTTACGGGCATCGGACCAGCATGAAGGCGCGTCCGCTGCTGGGATGCACGTCATTGTGTAACGTCTCCGTAACGCCGTCTTGTGGTCATTGCCGCTCAGCCGTAGCGTTCGCAGCTACCGGTTTCTATCCAACTTTGGAAGCCACCTTCTGCCACATCAGACGGGACTTCGGTGATGAGCACGCTAGAGACGAGGCAAGAGCCTCAGACGAGACCGCCTTCAGGGGCGCCCCCGCGCAGACGCCGCACGCGAAGCAAGCCGGGCCGCAGGACCTGGACGGTCGGGCTGCTCGCGCTGCCGGCGGTCGTCTTCTTCCTTGTCTTCAACTACCTGCCGATGGCCGGCCTGGTGGTGGCGTTCAAGGAGTTCGACGTCAGCCTGGGGATCTTCGGCAGCCCGTGGAACGGGCTGGCGAACTTCAGCTACTTCCTGGAGTCCGGGGACGCGGCGAGGATCCTGTTCAACACGCTTTTCCTCAACGTGCTGTTCCTCGCCGCGACGCTCGCCGCCGGGATCCTCCTGGCGATCATGTTGAACGAGATCCGGAGCACCTTCTTCAAGCGGGTCTCGCAGTCGGTCGTGTTCTTCCCCTACTTCGTCTCCCCGGTCGTGATCAGCATCATCCTGCAGGTGATGCTCGCCGGGGCCTCCGGCGGGGGCGGGGCGGTCAACGACGCGATGAGCGGCTTCGGCCTGCCCACAGTGGACTGGTACACCGAGCCGGGGCCATGGCCCTGGATCCTCACCGTGGTGAAGGTCTGGCAGCTCGGCGGCTACCTCAGCGTCATCTTCCTCGCCGCGATCACCGGCATCCCCGAGGAGGTCTACGAGGCCGGGATGATCGACGGAGCCTCGCGCGCCCAGATGGCCTGGCGCATCACGCTCCCGTTGCTGAAGCCCACCGCCGCGGTCCTGCTGGTGCTGGGCGTCGGCCGGATCTTCTACGGCGACTTCGGCACCATCTACGCGATCATCGGCGACAACGGCACCCTGTTCGAGAACACCGACGTCATCGACACCTACGTCTTCCGCGCCCTGCGCCAGCTCGGCGACTTCGGCACCACGGCGGCGATCGGCCTGTTCCAGTCGGTGGTCGGCTTCATCCTCGTGGTGATCGCGGTGCTGATCCAGCGCAAGTACTCGAAGGAGACCAGCATCCTATGAGCACCAGAAAGCTGGAGCCGTTCGCCGTCGTCAGTGTCATCGGCGTCAGTCTCGCCGTGCTGGCCTGCGCCGTCCCCTTCTGGATGATCATCGCGGGGTCGTTCACCAGCGAGTCGGTGCTGGCCACCACCGGCTACAGCCTCTTCCCCACCAGCTTCGACTTCACCGCCTACAAGATGATCTTCACGGGTCCGGCGGTGCTCGACGCCTACCTCGCCAGCCTCTTCATCACCGTCGTCGGCACGGCGCTGTCCCTGGCGGTGACCTCGGGACTGAGCTGGGTGATCGCCCGCCGGGTGCCCGGCATCAGCAAGCCGCTGACGATCTTCTCCTATCTGCCGATGCTGTTCTCCGGCGGCCTGGTGCCGCTCTATCTGCTGGTGACGCAGTACCTCCAGCTGCAGAACAGCTACTTCTCGGTCATCCTGCCGCTGCTGGTCATGCCGTTCCTGGTCTTCGTCCAGGTCAGCGCCTTCCGCCAGCTGCCGGAGTCGATCTTCGAATCCGCCAAGATCGACGGTGCGGGCGAGCTGCGCATCTTCTTCACGATCGCGCTGCCGCTGTCCAAGCCGATCCTGGCCGTCGTCGGACTCTTCTACGCCGTGCACTACTGGAACGACTGGTTCATGGCGCTGCTGTTCATCGACGACGTGCACAAGTTCCCGCTGCCTCTGGTCCTGCAGAACCTCATCTCGAACATCTCGTTCACCGCGATGCTGCCGCAGCTCGCCGAGGCCGCCACCCCCGTCTACCAGCTCCGGCTGGCCCTCACCGCCGTCGCCATCGGTCCGATCCTGCTCGCCTACCCCTTCGCTCAGCGCTACTTCGTCAAGGGCATCACCCTCGGCGCCACCAAGGGCTGAATCCCGCTCCCCCCACCTTATGGAGTAACCGTGTCCAACCCCATGATGTCCCGGCGCGGCCTGCTGGCCGCCGGCGGCGGCCTGTCCCTCGCGGCCCTCCTCGCCGCCTGCTCCGACGACTCCGCCGCGCCGAAGGCCACCGCCGGCGGCGGCCAGAGCGCCGCCGCGCTCGCGCTCAGCCTGCTGCTGCCCGGCGACGTGCCGGCCGGCTGGGACGCCGTCCTGGCCGAGGTCAACAAGAAGCTGCAGGCCGACCTGGGCTTCACCATCAAGCCGCAGTTCATCCCGTGGACCAGCTACGGCCAGCAGGCGCTGCTGAAGTTCACCGCCGGGGAGAAGTTCGACACCGCGCTGCAGGCCCGCTGGCTCAACATGACGCAGCTCGCCGCCAGCGGCTCGATCGTGGAGCTGAGCAGCCTGCTGTCCAGCGGCAAGTACCCCAACCTGGCCGCGACCATCGACCCGAAGATCATCGAGCTGAACCGGTGGGGCGGCAAGCTGTACGGCCTGCCCCAGATCAACTCGGTCGCCCGCTTCCACCACTTCAGCATCCGCCAGGACCTGGCCGAGAAGCTCGGCATGAGCGACATCGCGGACTTCGAGGGGCTGGAGAAGTTCTGGTACGACGTCAAGCAGAAGAACAAGGACATCATCCCGATCGGGATCAGCTCCCGGATGCCCAAGCTGCTGGTGGCGTGGAACCCGGTCGGCTGGCTCAACCCCTACATGTGGGACAACCCCACCATGAGCATCGCCTCCTTCACCGGCGACTCGCTCAACTTCGTCCTGGCCGCCGACGGCAAGACGAGCGGCTCCTCCAACCCGATTCCGTGGTGGGAGGCCCCGGGCATGGTGGACGCGCTGCGCCTGATCCGGAAGTACTACCAGGACGGGCTGATCAACAAGAACGCCCTCACCTTGGACTCGAAGGCGCTGGACTCCCAGTTCAAGGCCGGCCGCGTCGCCACCGGCTGGGCCATGACCGACGGCCTGTCCTCCACGGCCCTGCCCGAGCTGACCAAGAGCGTGCCGGGCGCGATGCTCGCGAACGTGATGCCGCTCAAGGGCGGCGAGAGCGCCAAGCCGTACCAGACCTTCCAGAGTGACAACTTCGTCGTCTTCAACGCCAAGGGCCAGAGCAACGAGAAGGCCATGCAGCTGCAGGACTGGGTGTCGATCAAGGAGAACCACGACCTGCTCAACTACGGCCTTCCCGGCAAGGACTGGAACGCCATCGGCGACGACAAGTACGAGAAGGTGTCCACCTACACCTTCCCCGGCTTCGCCCTCGCTTGGCGGGCCAAGCTGGAGCGCCGGATCAAGGACATGACCGAGTCCGAGACCAAGTGGTTCGACTGGGCGCAGAACATCGACAACTTCACCGTCGACCCGTACGCCAGTTTCGTCCCGGACCCGGAGCCGATCAAGCGGGAGAACACCCAGGTCACCGCCGCCATGACGCAGTTCGCCAACCCGCTGTTCATCGGCGCGGTGGACGTCGACCAGGGCCTGGACAAGCTGAAGAAGGCGCTGGACCGGGCCGGGCTGGCCAAGGTCCAGGCGGAGATGGCCAAGCAGGCGGACGCCTACCTCAAGGGCCAGTAAGGCATCAGCACGTCGGGGCAGCGGCTCGGCTGCCAATCGGGGTCGGAGGCCGCGCACGTGGTCACCCCGACCAGTCCCGCCTGCAGCTGTTCTGCGAGGGCGCCCAGGTCGACTATCGCCTGGGCGCGGTCCGCTCGCTGGACATCCTCAGCGTCTCTGATCGGGGCACTGATGTGTTCGGTACGCGTCAATCGCCTTCGTGCCCTGCCTGGTGCCGATGGCCGGAGCCGCGGTCCGCGTGACACGTCCCTCCGGACGCTGACCGGTCAGACGCGTGCGGCCTGACCGGGGAGGCTCGCGGTCATGAGTACGCGTCAGACCGTGACATGTTCGGGTTTATCGTGATGGCGCGGATCAGGTCGGCGGTGCGCGAGACGGCGGCGTCCGGCTCGCGCACCCCGCGCACGACGTCCTCGATCATGAGCTGGAGCTGCGCGGACACCAGCGCGTACGCCGGGCTGACCGGGCGCAGGACGGCCCGGTCGAGCAGGGCGGCGGTCTGGGCGTGGAAGGCCGACACCGCGGCTGCCGCCTGCAGCGACGTCCGCCGCGGCGGCAGCTGCCCGGTGATCAGGCACAGCCGCACCAGCGCGTCGGGAGCCATGGCGGCGCGCAGCAACCGCATGGCGGCCCGGGGATGGCGGGCCTGCCGCGGAATGGCGTACACCATCCCGCCGCACATCACGGCGGAGCGGCCTTGCGGGCCGCGGGGCATCGGGGTGAAGCCGAACCTGCTGTGCACCCGGTCGAGCGACAGTCCCGTCGCCTTCGCCAGGGCCCCGGCCTGGTAGCTCGCGCCCACGCACAACTCGGCCCCGCCGGCGGCCAGCAGCCCGACGGCCTCGTCCTTGCCGTAGCCGGTGATGCCCGGTGCCAGCACCCCGTCGTCGGCCAGCTCGCGGAGCAGGCGCATGGTCTCCACGGCCGCCGGGCTGTCCAGGACCACCACGCCCTCCTCGTCGAGGACCAGCGCGCCGTTGGCGGCGAGCAGCCCGGTCAGCGCGTACGTGGTCTCTTCCCCCGCCCCGCGCCCGCCCGGCATCACCAGAACCTGCGCGTCCCCCGTACGCCGCCCGGCCAGCAGCCGGCCGACGGCGCGCAGCTCCTGCCAGGTCGCGGGCGCGTCGAGCCCGAGACGCTCGAACGTCTCGCGCCGGTACCACAGCCCGGTGACGTCGGCCGGTGCCTGCACCGCCAGCGTCTGCCCGCCGAACCGGTAGGAGAAGGGCGGCAGGACGTCGCGGGTGTACTCGTTGGCCAGCCAGCCGTCGGCGTCGAGGTCCTCCAGCGGGGTCAGGAAGCCCGCCCTGGCGAACTCGGCCACCCAGACGGAGTCGAGCACGGCCAGATCGGGGCCGCGTCCCTCGGCGATGGCCCGCAGGAAGGCCGGATGCAGCTCGTCGTACGCCACCGTGCGGATCCGCGGCCGGGTGTCCTCATCGGCCGCCGTCCGCAGGTGGTCGACGCTGACCGTGCCGGTCGCCAGGATGGTCAGCTCGGTGGCCTCGTCCGCCGGCGCGGGGCCGGGGTCTGCGCCGGCCCAGGCGGGGTTGACGAACGTGCCGCGCCGCCGCTGCCGCAGCACGATCCCCTCTCTGGCCAGTTCCGTGAGCGCCCTGGCCACGGGGGTGCGGCTCAGCCCGTACTCCTCGCACAGCTCCTGCTCAGTGGGGATCCTGCCGTCCGGGCCGAACCGCCCCGCCCGGATGTCCGCTACCAGACGTGCCTTGAGCTGCTCGTACAGCGGTGGCGGCTGACTGGGCGACATCACGCTCCCTCGATCGAGACTCTTCCTTTGCCATCCTATTTGCCACTATTGACACTATGCACACCCCTCGGGTCTAATCACCGAATGTCATGACAACAGGTTGAAAGGTGATCGTGTGAGGCATCAGCTCGCTGCGTGGGCCACGGCGTGGATGGACTCGCTGTGGGACCCCGAAGTGCGGCTCCTGCGCTACCCGGCGATCTCCCTCGCCAGGTCATCGCACGCCTGGCGGACCCACGGTGTCAGGGAGACCTCCTGGTACGCGGTGGGCCTGCTCATGAGGGGGGACACCGAGCGGGCCGCGGAGGCGCTCACGTCGGTTCTGTCGCATCAGTACGTGGCGCCGGAGACGCCGTACGACGGCACCTGGCGGCGCTCGCCCCAGGAGCCGCAGCCGCCCGCCGACCCGGTCCTGTGGAACGACTACGACCCGAACTGGCGCGAGTTCGTCGGCTGCACGTTCCTGCTCATCCTGCGCGAATACGGCCGGACGCTGCCGGAGGACCTGGTCCAGCGGATGTCGTGGGCGCTCGGCCGGGCCGCCGGCACCGCGCGAGTGCGCGCCGTGTCGCCGCACTACAGCAACATCGCCCTGATGAGCGCGTACCTCATGCACGAGGCCGGCGTGCTCGACGATGATCCCGCGCTGGCGTCGGCGGGCGAGAGCCTGGGGCGGCAGGTCTTCGGCATCTGGGCGCGCACCCGGGCCTTCGCCGAGTTCAACTCGCCCACCTACTACGGAGTGGACCTGTTCGCCCTGGCCCTGTGGCGCGGCAGCGCCTCGGCGACGCTGCGGGGGCTCGGCGATCAGATGGAAGAAGGCCTCTGGACCGAGATCGGCCGGCGCTACCACCCCGGCCTGCGCAACGTGGCGGGGCCGTACGACCGCGCCTACGGCATGGACCTGTCCAGTTACGTGTCCCTGCTCGGACAGTGGATCGCGCTGGCCACCGGCCTGGACCGGGCGCCGCTGCCCGGAGGCGACCCCTCGCAGGCGACCCACGCGCACGACCTGTGCTTCGCTCCCTGCTTCGCCCTGCTCGGCCCCCACCCCGCGGCCGCCGCACTGCTCGCGCCGGCCCCCCAGGAACCCCGCTGGGTCAGCACCACCGTCACCGAGTCCCCGCGGCGGATCGCCACGTCGTGGCTCGGACCGCACCACATGATCGGCGCGCAGGACACCGGAGGCACCAAGTCCGCCGCGGACGAGCAGTACCACCCCGTCACCGTGCACTGGCGCGGCGCCGGCGGCGCGTCGCACTGGCTGCGCGTCATGCCGTCGGCCGGCGTCGACGCCACCGTGACCAGGAACGGCGTGCTCGCCGTCGTCTCCGCAGGCGACCTGGAGTTCGAGTCCGACTGCCGTCCCGAGATCGGCGCGGGCCGATGGCTCCTGCCCGGCCTCTCGGTGACCGTCCCCACCGACGGAGCCACCGCCCCAGACCCCTTCCGGATCCGCTATCCGGGCCCCACCCACCTCACCCTCGAGATCTCGCCGCTCTGAAGGAGATCAACATGAACCGACCACTGTCCCGCCGCTCCTTCCTGGGCGTCGCCGCCGGCTCGACGGCAGCCCTGGCACTCTCGGGGTGTGGTGGCGGCTCCGGCGGCGCCGGGGACGACAAGACCATCAGGATGACGTGGTGGGGCGGCGACGCGCGCAACACCGCCTACCTGAAGTCGATCGAGCTGTTCAAGAAGGCCAACGCGGGCGTCACGATCACCCCGCAGTACGGCGGCTACGACGGCTACTTCGACAAGTTCAACACCGAGGTGGCCGGCGGCAAGCCCGCCGACCTGGTGCAGATGGACACCGCCCTGTTCAAGGGCTATGTGGAGAAGGGCGTGCTGCTCCCGCTCGACCAGCACCTGGCGCCCTCGTCCCTGCCGCTCTACAAGCCGCTGATCGAGGCGGGAACGGTCGACGGCAAGTTCTACGGCGTCTCCTCCGGCACCGGGGCAGCGCTGGCCACGTTCGACAAGACCGTGCTGGACAAGCTCAAGGTCGAGCCGCCGGCGGACACCTGGACCTGGGACGACATGGCCGCCAAAGCGAAGGAGATCGCCAAGGCGATGGGCTCCGGCAAGTACGGCATCGCCGACAGCGGCGGCGACGACGAGAACTTCGTGGTCTTCCTCCGCCAGCGCAAGAAGGACCTGTACACCCCCGACGGCAAGCTCGGCTTCGTGGCGGCCGACCTGGAGGAGTGGTGGACGTACTGGGAGGAGCTCCGCAAGTCCGGCGCCTGCGTGCCCTCCAAGATCAGCACCGAGGCGCGGGCGGACGACAGCGCGCTGCCGATCCTGTCCGGCCTCGCGCCGCTCACCCTCGGCACCGGCCTGGAGGTCAAACTCCCGCCGCTGACCAAGAACGAGCTGCACTTCGTCCCCGCCCCGACCGGGCAGGGCGGCGTCGAGGGCAACTACCTGAGCGCGGGCGTGCTGCTCACGGTCACCAAGACCAGCAAGGCGGCGGCGCTGGCGGCCAAGCTCGCCGGGTGGTTCGCGACCGATCCCGAGACGATCAGGACGATGGGCATCACCCGCGGCATCCCGCCGTCCGAGACGGCGGCCAAGGAGCTGACGCCCACGCTCGACGCCGCGCAGAAGCGCGCCGTCGAGACCACCTCGCTCGTGGCCGAGCGGGTGGAGAAGGCCGGGCTCGGCAACAGGGTGGCCGCGCCCGCCGCCGGCGGCGAGATCAAGGAGCTGATGGTCCGCTTCAACGACGAGGTCGGGTACGGCCGGCTCACGGTCGCCGACGCGGCCAAGCGCCTCATCGAAGAGGGCGAGAAGGCGCTGGCGGGCTGAGCACGCATGGGAACCGCGACGACGCTGCGGCCGCGCCGTACAGGAGAGCCTGTGCGCGCGGCCCGGCCACGACGATGGCGGGGTGAGGCGATCTGGGGCTACCTCTTCCTCGCCCCCTGGTTCACGGGGCTGGTCATGCTGAGCGCCGGCCCCGTCCTGTACTCCCTGTACCTGTCCTTCACCGACTTCGACCTGCTGTCCCCGCCGACGTGGACGGGCACCGGCAACTACGTCGAGATGTTCACCGACGACAACCGCTTCTGGCAGTCGGCCTCGGTGACGGTCACGTACGCGGGGCTGGCGGTGCCGCTCAAGCTGGCGCTGGCCGTCGGCGTCGCGATGGTGCTCAACCGGGGGCTGCGCGGGCTCGGCCTGTACCGGGCGGTCTTCTACCTGCCGTCGCTGCTCGGCGGCAGTGTGGCCATCGCGGTCATGTGGCGCCAGCTCTTCGGCGACCAGGGCCTGTTCAACAAGTTCCTCGGCCTGTTCGGGCTGCCCGGGTACGCGTGGATCTCCGAGCCGGACACCTCCCTGGGCACGCTGGTCGTGCTGGCCGCCTGGCAGTTCGGCACACCGATGGTGATCTTCCTGGCCGGGCTGAAGCAGCTGCCGCATGACGTCTACGAGGCGGCCGAGGTGGACGGCGCGGGCCCGTGGACGAAATTCTGGCGGATCACCGTGCCGCTGCTGTCGCCGATCATCTTCTTCAACCTGGTGCTGGAGATCATCAACACGTTCCAGTCGTTCACCTCGGCGTTCGTGGTCAGCGGCGGGACCGGCGGGCCGGTCGACTCGACCCTGCTGTACACGCTCTACCTGTACAAGAAGGGCTTCGCCGACCTCGACATGGGCTACGCGGCGGCCATGGCCTGGGTGCTGTTCGCGATCATCGCCGGGCTCACCACGGTGAACTTCGTCGCCAGCAGGTACTGGGTGCACTACGAAGACGGCAAGGGGGCATGATGAAGCGCCGACCGCTGACCCACGCGGGCCTGATCATGGCGGCGGGCGTGATGCTCTACCCGCTGCTCTGGATGGTCGTCAGCAGCCTCAAACCGGACAACGAGATCTTCACCGACACCACGCCGTGGCCCGCCAACCCCACACTGGAGCACTACGCCAGCGGCTGGACGGCGACGGGCACCTCGTTCACGGTCTTCTTCCGCAACTCGCTCATCGTCACCAGCGGCGCCGTCATCGGGAACGTGCTCGCCTGCTCCCTGGCGGCCTACGCCTTCGCCCGGCTGGAGTTCCCGCTGAAGAAGGTGTGGTTCACGATCATGCTCGGCACGATCATGCTGCCGTTCCACGCCACGCTGATCCCGCAGTACGTGCTCTTCTTCGACCTGGGCTGGATCAACACCTACCTGCCGCTGCTGGTGCCGAAGTTCCTGGCCGTCGACGCCTTCTTCATCTTCCTGATGGTGCAGTTCATCCGGGGCATCCCGCGCAGCCTGGACGAGGCGGCGCGCCTGGACGGAGCGGGTCCCGTGGCGGTCTACGTGCGGATCGTGCTGCCGCTGATGCGGCCCGCGCTCATCACCACCGCCATCTTCACCTTCATCTGGACGTATGACGACTTCTTCAGCCAGCTGGTGTACCTGTCGGACAACAACCTGTACACGGTTCCGCTGGGCCTCAACATGTTCATCGACAAGACCGGGTCGTCCTCGTGGGGTGACATGTTCGCCATGTCCGTCCTGGCGCTGGTTCCCACCACGCTGTTCTTCCTGTTCTTCCAGAAACGACTCGTGGAGGGCCTGGCCACGAGCGGCCTGAAGTAGCGCAACCGTCCGGCTCGTACGACATGGGTGCCGTGTGGGAAGCGGAGGCGGCGAGGCCCATCCCGGTTGTTTGTGCCCGTATGATTGCTCGGTGGCGGCGTCATACGGGTACAAATGAAGCAGACGCAAGGCTGAAGGGAGCCGGTGTGCCTGGGCACTTCTCGCTGTCGGAGACCGAAGAAGCGGTCAAGCGGCGTCTCGGGGACATCCCGGTCAGGCGTGAGGCCATGGCCGCCGTCTCCAACATCTACCGGGCGGCCGCCGCGGTCCGGCAGCACCTGGAGAACTCCGCCCTGCGCGCCGCCGACCTGACCTGGAGCGCCTTCGTGGTGCTGTGGGTGGTGTGGATCTGGGAGGACATCGAGACCCGGCACGTCGCGGCCGAGGCGGGCATCTCCAAGGGCACGCTCACCGGCATCATCAAGACCATGGAGTCGCGCGGCCTCATGGAGCGCCGTCAGCACCCCGACGACGGCCGGCTGGCCCTGCTGCGCCTGACCCCGGAAGGGCTGGCGCTGATGGAGCGGTTGTTCCCCGCCTTCAACGAGGAGGAGGCCTTCGTCGCCGGCGCGCTCGGCGAGGAGGAGTCCGTCCAGCTGGCCGACATGCTGCGCCGCATCGTCACCCGTCTCGAAGACCACGGTGAGGAACGCCGGGACGCGCTGCGCAGGGAGTCGCCTGTCCCGCCGCGCCGCAGCGGGCGCCGTACGAGCTGAGCCGGGCGGTTCATGGGCGGATCGCGCCGAGAAGGCGGTTGCGCCAGTAGTCGTCGAGGCTGACCACCTTGATGACGTCGCCGGTCTGCGGCGCGTGGACCATCTTGCCGCCGCCTGCGTACATGCCCATGTGCCCGAGGCCTTTGCTGAAGAGCAGGTCGCCGGGCTGCAGCGCGTTGAGGGGGACGCGGCGCTCGGCGCCCCAGCTCCACTGGGTGTAGGTGGTGCGAGGCAGCTCGACACCCGCGGAGCGCCAGGCGGCCTGGGTGAGGCCGGAGCAGTCGAAGGAGCCCGGTCCCGTGCCGCCGAACCGGTAGGGCTTGCCGACCTGCGAGAAGGCGAACTGCAGCGCCGCGCGGGCGTTGCCGGAGGCCGGGCCGGTGTACTTGATGCCCGTGCTGTTGGGGTTGCCGGTCTTGAAGGCGCCCAGCCGGCGCAGGAGCTTGGTCTGCTCGGCGACCATCTTGGCGACCTTCTCCTTTTCGTCCTCGGCCTTGTCGCGTGCGGTGTCGGCCTCGGCCAGGACGCGCTTGGCGTCGGCGCGCCGCTCGCGCAGCTCCTTGGTGGCCGCCTCGAAGGCACGCACCTTCGCGGCTCTGGCCTGCGCGATCTGCTCCAGCGAGGCCATGGTGGCCAGGGCCGAGTCGGGGGTGCCCTGGAAGGGGAAGCGCCGCCAGTCGTTGATCGGGATGCTCTGGTAGTCGCCGACCGCCGCCGCGACGAGGTCCTCGCGCAGCACGTCGGCTTGGGCGTTCTTGCGCCCGACCTCGGCGTTGAGCGTGTCGTACTTCTTCTTGGCCGCCTTGTACGTCTCGGTGGCCTGGTTGTACTGCTCGACCAGCTTGTCCGCCCGCTCGTTCAGCTTCACCAGCTTGGCCCTGGCCTGGGCGGGGGACGGGTCGGCGGCGGCGGCGCCGGGGTTGGAGACCAATACGGCCGAGGTCAGCGCCGCCGCCATCGCCATCCGCCCAAGCCTTGCCGGCACGGCCACTACGATGCCTCCTCGTAATTGTCCAAATCTGGGGCGAAATAGTACAGCAGCGAAGAGGCTGGCTAGCCTGTTCGCGGCAATTGCCCAGGAGGCAGGGACGTACTATCTCGCATAGCGGGTGGTCATGCCCGCTCATGTGGAGGTACGCAGGCCGCCTCTCGCGCGTTCAGTCGCCGGCGCAACCGGTGCGGCCGCCCACTCCCGGCCCGCCGCAGACACCGATCTTCCACATCCACCTCCCCGCCCCGAGCGGGCGGTTGCCCGCCCGCCTGATCTTCAGCTTTCCGTCGTCTTGCAGGTGAGGCGGGGTTCCGGGTCGTACACGGTGTGGAAGCGCTGCTTGCGCAGGACCTTCCCGTCCTTCTTGAAGGTGCGCCACACGTCGATGGCGAAACCCTCCGCGCCAGGCATGGGGATGCAATCCGGCCCCGAGTCGGTGAGGCTGGGGACGGGCTTGACGTCGTAGCGCCCGGAGCTCTGCGAATCGATGTCGTACCGCTTGGTGCTCCAGAACTGCACGGTGACGGAGGTCCCGGTGTACGACGTCTTGATGAGCACCCCGTACGGCGAGTCGTTGCGCCAGCGGAAGTCCGGCTGAGGGAAGGAGACCGTGGACTCGCGGCCGGCCGGGTAGCGGGAGATGTAGTACTGGTGGGCCCGGTGCTGGACGTCCTGGAAGCCGCCGAAGAAGACGGCGTTGAACATGGTGGTGGCGAACTGGGAGACGCCGCCGCCGACGTCGTTGACGAAGCGGTTGTTGAGGATCATCGGCGCCTCGACGAAGCCGCGCGCCTTGTCCCGCTTGCCGACCACGCCGTTGAGCGAGAACGTCTCCCCGGGCTTCACGACGTAGCCGTCCACGATGTCGGCGATGCGGTGGATGTTGGTGACGCGAGGGGCGCAGCACGGGTGCTGGGTGGTGTACGAGCTGACCAGCTGCTTGACGCCCAGCTTCTTCGCCTGGGCCGTGGTGACGCGGGGCTGCCGCTCCGCGGCGGGCAGCTCGACGCGGCGCTCGCCCGCCGCCACGGCCTGGGAGATCGCCGGGCCGAGCGCCTTCACGTCGACGCCGCGGCCCGCGCGGGAGGGGATGACCTGCGGCCTGCCCTTGGCGATCTTGAAGGAGGCGTCCTTCGGCGGGGTGCTCACCAGCGCCTTGCCGAGGTCCGGGGCGATCTTGGCGGCGTTGAAGGCCGGGCGCAGGCCGCCCTTGCCGTCGGAGACGAAGCGGAGGCCGGCGGCGAGCTCCTCCTTGGACACGGTGGCCTCCTTGCCGGCGCCGGCGATGGTGAGAGGGGAGGCGATGGCCGTGCGCGCGGTCGTCGCGGCGACGCGCCGGACCGTGGCGGCGGTGAGCGTGGGAGGCGTCACCCGGACGTTCAGCTCGACGGATGTACGCGAGGCCGTCACGGCCGCCCGCACAGCGCCCGCGGCCCCGCTGAGGTCCAGTGTGCGGCCGGGCTTCGGCAGGACGACCCGCGGTTTCATCCCCCGGTAGCGGATGCCGCCCTCCACCGGCTTGGTGTCCACGCTCTTGGCCAGGCCCGCGAGACCGGCGGCGAGCCGCTGCTCGTCCACGGTGATCACGGGCGGGATCTCGCGGCTGCCGAAGAGGGAGCGGACGATGCCCGCAGGGGTGGTGGCGCCGGCCATCGCGGCCTCGATCGTTGCCGCCGCGTCGAAGTCGAGCCCGAGATCGGCGGGGGTGTGCTGCTTGCGCTTGCCCGCCGCGACCAGTGTCAACGGCTGGGTCAGCCGCTTGCTCAGCCCTGCTTCGAGGCGGGAGCGGGCGGCCTCCCGCGACAGGCCGCCGATGTCCACGCCGTCCACGCGGGTGCCCGGAGGGACCTTTCCGGCGAGCGCGATCGCGGGCACGGCATAGGCGAGCACCGCGACGATGACGACGAGCGCGGCCGGGATGAGCAGGCGTCGAGAGCGCAGGACGCTCGTGGGGCGGCCTGGCTCGCCAGCGGGCTTGGCGCGGCCGGGCTTGGCATCGGTGCTCGCGGCCTGGTCGATGACGTCCTCCTTTGGCACCAGATGTCCGGTTCTTGCCCCCCGCCAGTGCTCAACCATACCCGCCGGGTAGGGCTGTCGCAGGCGTAACTCGAGGCTGCGGGTGCCCGGCCGTCGGGGAGAGGTGCCGTGACGTCGCATCGACGAGGCCGGCGAAGATCGGCCATGGTCGCCACCGTGGCATGGGCGGGGACACGACGAAGACGAGCATCCCTGCGCCCCCCGGGTTAGAGGCGCGACCCGGCGAGCCGCGGGCCTACGGGTGTCGCGGCCGGTCGATGCGGACGGGGCCGCCGCTGGTGATCGACTCGATGGCGGCCAGGGCGATGGACAGGGCGGCGCGGGCGTCCTCGCCGGTGACCGCGGGCGGCCGTCCGGTGCGGACGCTGTCGGCGAAGTCGGCGAGCTCGGCCACGTAGGCGTCGTGGAAGAGGTCTTGGTCGTACGCGACGCACTCGGCGGACGTCCCGTCCGGGCCGTACGTCGTGAGGTGGGTCCTGCGAATGTCGCCCATGGTGAGCATGCCGGCCGACCCGAAGACCTCGCCGCGCACGTCGTAGCCGTAGACGGCCTGGAAGCTGGCTTCGGCCGTGGCGATGGCGCCGTTGTCGAAGCGGATGGTGACCACGGCGGTGTCGAGCAGGCCGCGGTCCTTGAAGTCGGGGCGGACCAGGGCGTCCGCCATGGCGAAGACCTCCACCGCCGCCGCGCCGGGGTTGAGGTGACGCAGGGTGTCGAAGTCGTGGATGAGCGTCTCCAGGAAGATCGTCCACGGCGGTACGCGGGCCGGATCGGCCAGCTTCGGGTCGCGGGTGAGGGAGCGCAGCAACTGCGGGGTGCCGATGGCGCCGGCCGCGATCTTGTCGTGGGCGGCGCGGAAACCGGTGTCGTACCGCCGGTTGAAGCCCACCTGGAGAGGCACGCCCGCTTTGCCGGCGGCCTCGATGGCGCGGTCGGCCTCGGCGAGGGTGACGGCCATGGGTTTCTCGCAGTAGACGGCCTTGCCCGCCAGGGCCGCCGCTTCGACGAGGCCGGCATGGGTGCGAGCCGGGGTGACGATCACGACCGCGTCGAGCTGCGGGTCGTTGATCAGCTCGTCGACGTCGGTCGTCGCCCTGGGGCAGCCGAGCCGGTCTCCGAGGCGCTGCGCGGCGCCCGGTGCGGGGTCGGCCACGGCGGCGAGCCGGACGCCGGGGAGGCGGCGGGCGAGGGTCTCGGCGTGGAAGGAGCCCATCCGTCCTGTGCCGACGAGGCCGACGGCAAGGGGCTGCTGGGTGCTCATGCGTACGCTCCGTTCGCGGTGTCCAGAGGGGGAGGCCGCAGGTCCGCGGTGCTGAGCGAGCGGAGCGGGGCCTCTGCGTTCGTGGTGGTCAGAGGGTGAAGGCGGAGCGGAAGCGCTCCAGGGCGAGCTCGCTGTCGCCGGAGGCCCAGGCCTCCATCGCGACCGTGCCGTCGTACCCGAGGCCGGCGAGGGCGCGGGCGACGGCCGGATAGTTGATCTCCCCGGTCCCGGGCTCGCGGCGGCCGGGCACGTCGGCCACCTGGATCTCGCCGATCAGGCCCAGGGCGTGGGCCCGGCGGACCAGCTCGATCAGGTTTCCCTCGCCGATCTGCGCGTGGTACAGGTCGAGATTCATCCGCAGCCCGGGCCGGTCCACGGCCGCGACCAGGGCGAGGGTGTCGGCGGCCGTGGCGAACGGCACTCCGGGGTGGTCGACGGCCGTGTTGAGGTTCTCCAGCGTGAAGACCACCCCGGCGCGCTCGCCCAGCTCGGCGAGGCGGGTGAGCGTACGGTGGGCGGCGATCCACATGGGGCCGGTGACCCCGGCGGTCACCGGCACCACCGGCAGGCCGCGGCCGTCGAGGCCCGTGCCGTGCAGGTTGAGCCGGGGGCAGCCCAGCCGCTCGGCGACCTTGACCGACTCCTCGGCGGTGCGGAGCAGCTCGGCCGCGCCGTCCTCGTCCGTCAGGCCGCCGCGGAGGTAGCCGGTCATCGAGGAGAAGACGGCGCCGGTGCGCTCCAAGGCGGCCAGGTCGTGCCGGCTCCAGTCCCAGATCTCGACCTGGAATCCGGCGTCGTGGATGCGCCGCGCCCGTTCCTCGATCGGCAGGTCCCGGAAGACCATCTCGGCGCAGACCGCCAACGTGTACATCGCCACTTGCCTCTCTATAACGTTCTAGTCTTGAAGTAGTAGGCCAGCAGGTAGACGCCTCTGTCAAGGGTTCATGGCTTACCGGACTAGAACGTTGCAGTATCGTGGAGCAGCGCGTTCGCAACCGATCGACGAGGGGAGTGCAGCGGTGCCATCGACCCACGCGGGCCCGGAGGGCAAACGGCCGACCCTCGCCGACGTCGCGGCGCGGGCCGGGGTGTCCACGGCGCTGGTCTCCATCGTCATGCGCGGCGCCAAGGGCGCCAGCGACCGCACGCGCGAGCACGTGCTGCGGGCGGCCAAGGAGATCGGCTACCGGCCCGACACGCGGGCGCGGTTGCTGCGCAGCAGCCGCTCGCGCCTGCTCGGGGTGCAGTTCGGACTCCAGCAACCCTTCCACGCCGATCTGGTGGAGGGCGTCTACGCGGCGGCCGAGCCCGCC
The DNA here is from genome assembly GCF_044465905.1 of Nonomuraea sp. NPDC049480. NCBI lineage: Bacteria > Bacillati > Actinomycetota > Actinomycetes > Streptosporangiales > Streptosporangiaceae > Nonomuraea > Nonomuraea sp. NPDC049480. Next base: position 84,978 of record NZ_JBITMD010000026.1, on the reverse strand, counting down.
GGTTACCAGATCGCCCTCAGCGCCGTCGCGCCCACGCGCGGCGAGCGGCATGCCGTGGAGACGCTGCTCGCCGACCGGTGCGAGGCCCTGATCCTGCTCGGCCCGCAGGCGCCCGCCGCGCAGCTGGCGGAGGTCGCGGCCCAGTTGCCGCTCGTCTCCGTGGCCCGGCGGCTGCGCCGGACCGCGGGGATCGATGTCGTACGGACCGCCGACGACGATGGCGCCCGCCAGGCGGTCGGCCATCTGGTGGCACTCGGGCACCGCGACATCGTGCACATCGACGGGGGCAAGGCGCCCGGCGCCGCCGACCGGCGCCGCGGCTATCGAACCGCCATGAGCCGCCATGGGTTGTCCGGATATGCCCGGATCCAGGCAGGTGGCCTGACCGAGGAGGACGGTGCGGCGGCCGCCCGCGCCCTGCTCGGCGGCGGCCCCTTGCCCACCGCCGTCCTGGCCTTCAACGACCGCTGCGCCACGGGCGTCCTGGACGCGTTCCTGCGTGCCGGCGTGCCGGTGCCGGGCGAGGTCTCGGTCGTCGGCTTCGACAACAGCCACCTGGCCCGCCTGGCCCACATCGATCTCACCACCGTCGGCCAGGACATCCCGCGACTGGCGAGCCTGGCGGTGGGCCGGGCCATCGCCAGGCTGGACGGGGAGCCCGCCGCCGAGCGGGAGATCGTCATCGCCCCGCATCTCGTGGTCCGCGGCACCACGGCCGCGCCCCGACCGGTCCGTGATCCATACGCCGCACGAGACCAAGCCGCCGGCCCCGCGACGCCACCGGCCCGATGATGCTCCCGGCAGCAGGCCGGCGTTGCAGCTGATCCGCCGGCCGGCGTTCTGGCGCGCCGACCCCCCCGCTCCCCGTGGTGTACGTCTCCGGCGACGCTGACGGGCATGATCCGTCACAACGCGTGGGAGGGGACCGGTGGTGTGATCGAGTTTCGCGGCGCGCGTCACGAACCGTACGACAAGGTGATCTCTGTCATGAAACTCGACGAGGGCGGCACCGGAACGCCCGTGCTCCGCTGTGGGAACCTCGGCGAGGGCATTCCCCAGCCGGACCCGGACGAGAAGAAATGCGAGGGCTTGTCGAAATCCATCTCGCCGTACACCGAGGACCCAGGGCCGTACACCGAGGACTCCTGATCGGGCGGGAAGCCGGGAGGTGCCGTGTCTCCCGGCTTCTTCGCGCCGCCGTCCCGGGCGTCAGTCGTTCTGCGGGAAGCCGAGGTTGAGCCCGCCGTGGCTGGGGTCCAGCCAGCGGGAGGTGACGACCTTGCCGCGGGTGAAGAAGTGCACGCCCTCCGTCCCGTGGGCGTGGGTGTCGCCGAACAGGCTGTTCTTCCAGCCGCCGAACGAGTAGTACGACACCGGCACCGGGATCGGCACGTTGATGCCCACCATGCCGACCTCCACCTCGTTCTGGAAGCGCCGCGCGGCCCCGCCGTCGTTGGTGAAGATGGCCGTGCCGTTGCCGTACGGGTTGGCGTTGATGAGGCCGAGCCCCTCGTCGTACGACTTCACGCGGACGACCGACAACACCGGTCCGAAGATCTCGTCGCGATAGATGGACATGTCGGGGGTGACGTTGTCGAACAGGGTGGGGCCGAGCCAGAAGCCGTCCTCGCCGCCGTCGAAGTCCCCGTCCCGGCCGTCGACGACGAGGGTCGCGCCGGCGGCGAGTCCCTCCTGGACGTAGCCGGCCACCTTGTCGCGGTGCTGGCGGGTGACGAGCGGGCCCATGTCGCAGCCGCGCGTGCCGTCGCCGGTGCGCAGCTTGCTCATGCGGTCCTTGATCTTCTCGACGAGCTCGTCGGCGACGGTGTCGACCGCGACCAGCGCCGAGATCGCCATGCAGCGCTCGCCGGCCGAGCCGAAGCCGGCGTTGACGGCGGCGTCGGCGGTGAGGTCGAGGTCGGCGTCGGGCAGGACGAGCATGTGGTTCTTGGCGCCGCCGAGCGCCTGGACCCGCTTGCCGTGGGCGGTGCCGGTCTCGTAGACGTACCTGGCGATCGGGGTGGAGCCGACGAACGAGACGGCACGCACGTCGGGATGGGTGAGCAGCGCGTCCACGGCCTCCTTGTCGCCGTGCACGACATTCATGATCCCGTCGGGCAGGCCGGCCTCGGTCCACAGGCGGGCCACGGCGAGGGCCGCCGAGGGGTCCTTCTCGCTGGGCTTGAGTATCACCGCGTTGCCGCAGGCGATGGCGACGGGGACGAACCACATCGGCACCATGGCGGGGAAGTTGAACGGCGAGATCACGGCCACGACGCCGAGCGGCTGCCGGATCGAGTACACGTCGACCCTGGTGGAGACGTTCTCGCTGAACCCGCCCTTGAGCAGGTGCGGGATGCCGCAGGCGAACTCGGCGACCTCCAGGCCGCGGGTGACCTCGCCGAGCGCGTCGTCGAGGACCTTGCCGTGCTCGGCGGTGATCAGCGCGGCGATCTCGTGCTTGCGCGCGTTCAGGAGCTCGCGGAAGGCGAACAGCACCTGGGCGCGCTTGGCGAGCGAGGCGCCGGCCCAGCCCGGCCAGGCCGCCTGGGCCGTCGCGACGGCGTCGCCGACGAGCGCGGCGGAGGCGAAGTCCACGCGACCGGTGACGGCGCCGGACGCCGGGTTGCAGACCTCGCCGGTGCGCTCGGCGGCGCCCTCCCAGGGGCGGCCGCCGATGAGATGGGTGATGCGAGTGGTCAACGTACTCGTCCTTCCTCGTTGGCCCCGAGGTCGGGGGCCTCGACGTGCCCGTGCTGCACCGCCGCCGGCGCGGCGACCTTGCCCGGGTCCACTCCCCGCAGCTCGTGGCTGAGCTCCTGGAGCTCCTGGCCGCCGGCCATCTCCGCGGTCAGCTGCTCCAGCGTCAGCTCGTCGCGGTGGGCGTCGAGCACGACCCGGCCCAGCTTGAGGATCACGAAGTGGTTGCCGACGAGATACGCGTGGTGCGGGTTGTGCGTGATGAAGATGACGCCGAGTCCGGCGTCACGGGCCTTGACGATGTACTTCAGCACGACGCCGGACTGCTTGACGCCGAGGGCGGCGGTCGGCTCGTCGAGGATGATCACCCTGGCCCCGAAGTAGATCGCCCTGGCGATGGCGATGCACTGACGCTGGCCGCCGGAGAGCCCGCCCACGGGCCGGTCCAGATCGGGGATGACGATCCCCATCTTGGCCAGCTCGTCATGGCAGACCTGCTTCATCCCCTCGATGTCCAGGACGCGCAGGGGCCCTTTGCGGATCTCGTTGCCGAGGAAGAAGTTCCGCCACACCGACATCAGCGGCGCGAGCGCGAGGTCCTGGTAGACCGTGGCGATCCCGGTGGCCTGGGCCTCGCGCGGGGAGGCGAACCGGCACGGCTCGCCGTCGACCTTCATGAGGCCGTCGGTGTGGTCGTGCAACCCGGAGACGATCTTGATCAGCGTGGACTTGCCCGCGCCGTTGTCGCCGAGCACGCAGGTGACCTCGCCCTGGCGGACGCGCAGGCTGCACCCGCGCAGCGCGTGCACGTTGCCGTAGCTCTTGCCGACGTCGTCGAGCTCGAGGATCGGGGCGTTCATCGCAGGTCCGCCTTCCTCTTGACGTACACGTTCACGATGGTCGCCAGCAGCAGCATCACGCCGAGGAAGGCCTTGAACCAGTCGGGGTTCCACCCGGCGTAGTTGATGCCCAGCTGGGTCATGCCGAAGATCAGCGCGCCGACCGAGGCGCCGACCACCGAGCCGTACCCGCCGGTGAGCAGGCAGCCGCCGATCACCGCGGCGATGATGAAGATGAACTCCTTGCCGACGCCCTCGCCCGACTGGACCGTGTTGAACTGGAACAGCAGGTGCATGCCGGACAACCAGGCGCAGAACCCGACGGCCATGAAAAGGCCGATCTTCGTCGCCCGTACGGGCACGCCGATGGCCCGGGCCGCCGGGGCGTCCCCGCCGACGGCGAAGATCCAGTTGCCCACCTGCCGGCGCAGCAGGATGTGGGCCGCGATGACGGTCAGCACGATCCAGTAGAGCACCGTGACCTTCAGCGTGACCGGGCCGAGCGCGATCTCGGACCCGAACACCTGCTGCGCGCTGGCGAAGCCGTCCATGTCGCCGATGCCCGCCGTCGCGACGTTGCCGGTGAGCAGCCGCGTGACACCGAGGTTGACGCCCTGGAGGACGAAGAACGTCCCCAGCGTGACGAGGAAGCTCGGCAGGCCGGTCTTGAACAGCAGCCAGCCGTTGAACGCGCCGATGGCCAGGGAGATCACGAGCGCCAGGAAGACGCCCACCCAGACGTTGAGCCCGAAGTTCCAGGCGAGCAGCGACGCGGAGAGGCCGGAAGTCGTCACCGCGACGCCCGCGGACAGGTCGAACTCGCCGCCGATCATGAGGAGCGCCACCGGAACGGCCATGATGCCGATGGCCGAGGCGCCGTAGAGGATCGTGCCGATGTTGGCGACGTTGCGGAAGGGCACCGCCACCAGCATGAAAAGCGCGAAGATCACGATCGCGCCGACGAGCGAGCCGACCTCGGGCCGGCTCAGCATCCGTGCCGCCAGCGAACGGGTGGCGACCCGGTCGTCCCGGGTCGCCTCCGCTCTGCCCGGCTCGGTGGCCGCAGCAGTCATGTCATCTCACCTCGTGCCCTTGGCGGCGAACGACTCGACCGCGGCGACGTTGGTCTTGTCGATGAACGCCGGGCCGGTCAGGGTCGCCTGGCCGCCGCCGATGGTGTTGCCGTTGTTCTTGTAGAGCCACAGGCTGTCGACCGCGAGGTAGCCCTGCAGGTAGGGCTGCTGGTCGACGGCCCACTCCACCTGGCCGTCCTTGATGGCGGTCACCAGCTCCTTGTTGGTGTCGAAGGTGACGACCTTGGCGGAGCTGCTGGCGTCCTTGACGGACTTGACGGCGGTCATCGCGATCGGCGCGCCGAGGGTCAGGACCCGGTCGATGCTGGAGTCCTGCTGCAGCTTGGACGTGATGGCCGCCTGCACGCTGGGCATGTCGGTGCCGGTGACGTAGATCTTCTCGGTGTCGGGGAAGGTCGCCTTGGCGCCGTCGCAGCGGGCTTCGAGGCCGACGTGGCCCTGCTCCTGGATGACGCAGAGCGTCTTCTTCGCGCCGTCGGCCTTCAGCCGCTCCCCGGCCGCCTCACCGGCGATCTTCTCGTCCTGGCCGAAGTAGCCGAGGACGCCCATGGCCTTCCAGCTGTCGATGCCGCCGTTGAGCGCGACGACCGGGACGCCGCCCTTGACGGCCTTCTCCACGTTGGCCTTCATGGCGTCGGGCTTGGCCAGGGTGACCGCGATGCCGTCGACCTTCTTGTCGATGGCCGACTGGACCAGGTTGGACTGGTTCGCGCCGTCCGGGTCCGACTGGTACTGCAGCTCGATGTTGCTCTTCGCGGCCGCCGCCTCGGCGCCCTTGCGCACCAGATCCCAGAATGTGTCGCCGGGGGCCGCGTGCGTGATGAAAGCGACCGTCATCGTGGGGGCGCCGCCGGCGGAGGCGGGCGCGGACGCCGCGTCGGCGGTCTGCTTGCCGCCACTGGAGCTGCACGCCGCCAGGGCGAGCACCGCCACGGTGCTGGTCACCAGCACGGCGATTTTGGATGTGCGGGCCACTGTTGTCTGCCTTTCGTCATCCGCCGCCTGGAAGGGACGGATCGGGGGTGATTCGTTGGTGATTCGGTGTCATGGCCGCCGGCGCCGTAACGCGCCGGCGGCCTGTCCCCGCACCCCCCAGTGCGGGAGCGTCGGTGCGATCGGTCCCGTCATGGTCCGGTCGTGCCGGGCGGCGCCACGTACGGGCGCTGCGCGGCCTTGCTCGCGGTGTACGCGTCGTAGGCACGGCGGGTGCTGCCGAGCTCGCTGACCTGGCTGACGGGGACGTCCCACCACGAATCGCTGTCGGGGGCGTGCACCATCGGGTCGGTCTCGACGTGGATGACGACGGGGCCGCCGTCGGCCGGAGCGGCCTTGGCGGTCTTGATCGCCTGCTCGAGCTCCGCGCGGTCGCGTACCTCGAGCACGGTGGCGCCGAAGCTGCGGGCGCCGGCGGCGAGGTCGACCGGCAGCCGGTCACCGTCGAGGCGGCCGGTGGCCTCGTTGCGGTACCGGTAGCTGGTGCCGAACCGCTGCGATCCCAGCGATTCGGACAGCGAGCCGATCGAGTGGAAGCCGTGGTTCTGCACCAGGACGACGATGATCTTGACGCGTTCCTGGACGGCCGTGACCAGCTCGCCCGGCATCATCAGGAACGAGCCGTCGCCGACCATGACGAAGACGTCCCGGTCCGGGTCCGCCAGGCGTACGCCGATGCCGCCGGGGATCTCGTATCCCATGCAGGAGTAGCCGTACTCGACGTGGTAGGCCTTGCGGTCGCGGACCCGCCACAGCTTGTGCAGGTCGCCCGGCATGGACCCGGCCGCGCACACCACCACGTCGGCGGGGTCGGACAGCTCGTTGACGCAGCCGAGCACGGTGCCCTGGGTGAGCAGCCCGTCGGAGAGCGCGCCGGTGACCTCGGCCGGCGGGTTGTAAGCCGCCTCGACCTGGGCGTCCCACGCACTCCACAGCGCGGCCTGGCGGTCGCGACAGGCCGCCTCGACACGGTGCCCGTCCAGCGCCGCGGTGAGCGCGGTGAGCGCCTCGCGGGCGTCGGCCACGACCGGCAGGCCCGCGAGCTTGCCGGTGTCGAAGCGGGCGACGTTGATGTTGACGAAGCGGACGCCCGGGTCCTGGAAGGCGGTACGCGACGCGGTCGTGAAATCGCTGTAGCGGGTCCCCACGCCGATGACCAGGTCGGCCTCCGCGGCCAGCGTGTTGGCGGCGGTGGTGCCGGTCGAGCCGACCGCGCCCATCGCCTGCGGGTGGCCGTGCGGCAGCGAGCCCTTGCCGGCCTGGCTCTCGCCGACCGGGATGCCGGTCGCCTCGCAGAACGCGCGCAGGGCGTCCTCGGCGCCGGAGTAGTGCACGCCGCCGCCGGCCACCACGAACGGCCGCCGGGCCGCGCGGATGAGCGCCGCGGCGTCGGCGATGTCGGCGGCCTCCGGCAGGGGACGGGCGACCCGCCAGACCCGCGGGGCGAACAGCTCCACCGGCCAGTCGAACGCCTCAGCCTGCACGTCCTGCGGCAGCGCGATCGTCACCGCCCCGGTCTCCACCGGATCGGTCAGCGTCCGCATGGCGCCGAGCAGCGCCGACGGCAGCTGCTCCGGCCGGTTGACCCGGTCGAAGAAGCGCGACAGCGGGCGGAAGGCGTCGTTGACGGTGACGTCCGCCGCGTACGGCGTCTCCAGCTCCTGCAGCACCGGCGTCGCCACCCGCGTGGCGAAGGTGCCCGAGGGCAGCAGCAGCACCGGGAGCCGGTTGACGGTGGCCAGCGCCGCCCCGGTGAGCATGTTGGTCGAGCCGGGGCCGACGGAGGCCGTGCAGGCCCACGTCTGCAGGCGGTCCTTCTGCCGGGCGTAGGCCACGGCCGTGTGCACCATCGCCTGCTCGTTGCGGGCCAGCACGTACGGCAGCCGGTCCTCCGGGCCGCTGGTGAGCTCGTCCTGCAGCAGCGCCTGGCCGAGCCCGGCGACGTTGCCGTGACCGAAGATCCCGAAACACCCGGCGAACAGCTTCTGCCGCCGGCCGTCACGTTCACTCCACTGGGCGGCCAGGAAACGCACGACCGCCTGACTCACGGTCAGGCGCACCGTTCCGGACGTCGCCGAGTCCGCGACAGTACTGGATGTCGCCGAGTCCGCGACATTACGTGAGGTCATCGGGGTCCTCCCATCGGCAGCCGGGGATCCACGTCCTGCTGGGCCCAGGTCTGGCGCACCCAGCCGTGGGCGGGGTCGTCGCAGATGAGCCAGGCCCGGGTCGCGCCCGGGCCGGCCATCACGTTGAGGTAGTAGAGGTCGTAGCCGGGCGGGGCCATCGCGGGACCGTGCCAGCCGTGCGGCACGAGGACGACGTCACCGGTGCGGACCTCGGCGAGCACGTCGATGGGACGCTCCGCGGTGCCGTACACGCGCTGGTAGCCGATGGGATCCGCGCCGTCCGGGGCGCCCGGCTCGGCCCGTACCTCGAAGTAGTAGATCTCCTCGAGCTCGGTCTCCACGCCGTCGCGCTCCTCGTCGTGCTTGTGCGGCGGGTAGGAGCTCCAGTTGCCCGCGGGTGTGATCACCTCGCACGCGATGATCGAGTCGGCGTCGAGCACCTGCGGGACCCCGAAGTTGCGTACCTCGCGTGACGCCGTTCCGGCGCCGCGCAGCTCGACGGGGACGTCGGACGCGGCCACGTGCCGGAACGGCAGGGGCTCGGCCCGCTTGGCCGCCTTCGCGCCGCAGAGCGCCACCTTCGCCGCGCCGTCCCCAGCGGTGATCGTGAGGCTCGCCCCACGCGGGACGTAGGCGACGTCGGAAGGGCCGGCGAACACGTTCTCCCGCCCGGCGAGCCGGGCCTTGTGGTGCTCTCCGGCGTGGTCGACCGCCATGACGTCCACCCCGCCAGCCAGGGGCACCACGATGATCTCGTCCTCCCCGGTCTCGACGGTCACCTGGGCGAACGGCGCCAGCGTGGCCACGCGCAGGCTCGTGTGCGTCCACCCGGGCACGGCCTCGGTGATCGACACCTGGAAGGCGCCCTCGGCGGCCGTGCCGTACGGGCGGACCCAGCGCTCGTTGTCGTTCATGATCTGTCCCCTCGTGATCCTGCCCTCATGATCCGGCCCTCATGATCCAGCTCCGTGCACGAGTGCCGAGGCGATGTCCACCGCCGCGGCCACGTCGCCGTCCGGCGGGAACAGCAGCGCCCGCCCCACGACCAGCCCCCGTACGGCGGGCAGGTCCAGGGCCCGGCCCCACGCGGCGTAGGTCTCGTCCGGGTGTCCGCTGGGATCGCCGCCCAGCAGCAGGGTCGGCAGCGTCGTGGCGTCCATGACGCGCTCCAGCTCCTCGACCACGGGGAGCTTCAGCCAGGTGTGCCGGCTGCTGGCGCCCAGCCCGGCGGCGATGTGGATCGAGGTGATGGTCGAGTCGGGATCGAGCAGGTTGTGCACCCGGCCCTCGTGGCGGACCGACAGGAACGGCTCCACCATCGCCATGACGCCGTGCGCCGCCAGCTCGGTCACCGCCCGGCCGCTCGCCTCCAGCGTGGCGGCCGTGCCCGGGTCCTCCATGGAGATGCGGGTGAGCATCTTGCCGCCCTCCAGGCCGCAGGCGACGATCTCCTGCGAGGTGTAGGCCGTGAAGCGGTCGTCCAGCTCGAAGGCCGCGCCCTGCAGGCCGCCCCGGTTCATCGACCCGATCGCGAGCTTGCCCTCCAGGGCCCCCATCAGCAGCAGGTCGTCCAGGATGTCGGGGGTGCCGAGCACGCCGTCCACACCGGGGCGCGACAACGCCGTCGACAGCCGCTCCAGCAGGTTGCTGCGCGAGGCCATCGCCTGGCGGTCCGCGCGCACGCCCAGCGCGCCGCGGGCGGGGTGGTCGGCGGCCACGATCAGCAGCCTGCCGTCCGCGCCCACCAAGTCGCGCCGCTTGCGGGCGGCCCAGCCTTCGGCGATGCGCCGCGGCTCGCGCACCCGGATCTCCGTCAGGTCGGCGATGCTCGGACGGCTCGACGTCTGGGTCATCTTTCCCCCTCCTGGCCCTGGTCCAGCAGGGTCTCGACCTCGGTTTGCGACGGCATGGCGCTGGAGCATTCGAGCCGGCCGGCGACGATGGCGCCCGCCACGTTCGCGAACCGCAGGACGCGGCTCAGGTCCCAGCCGCTGAGCAGGCCGTGGACGAGGGCGCCGCCGAAGGCGTCGCCGGCGCCGAGGCCGTTGACGACGGTCACGGGGAAGGGCGGCACCTCGACGCGCTCGTCCGCGGTCGCCGCCAGCACCCCCTTGGGCCCCTGCTTCACGATCGCCAGCTCCACGCCCCGCTCCAGCAGGGCGGACGCCGCCCGCTGCGGGTCGGTCTCGCCGACGGCGACCTCGCACTCCTCACGGTTGCCGACGGCGACCGTGACGTGCTCGAGCGCCTTGCCCACCTGCGCGCCCGCCTCGCCCGGGTCGGGCCAGAACATCGGCCGGTAGTCGAGGTCGAGCACGGTGTGGGCGCGACGGCCCCGGGCCTGCCAGGCGGCGAAGTGCGCCGCGCGCGACGGCTCCTGCGACAGGCCCGTGACGGTGGCCCAGAAGACCCCGGCCTCGCGGACGGCGCCGAACGGGATCTCGTCCGGCTCGATCATCAGGTCGGGGGCGATCGGATACCGGTAGAAGTACAGCGGGAAGTGGTCCGGAGGGAAGATCTCGCAGAAGGTCACCGGGGTCGGCGGCCCGTCGACCTCGGCGACGAAGGCGTCGTCGACGTCGAAGCCGCGCAGCGCCCGGCGGACGTAGCGGCCGAACGGGTCGCGGCCGGTGCGCGTGATGATCGCCGAGCGGCGGCCGTACTTGGCCGCGGCCACCGAGACGTTGGTCGCGCTGCCGCCCAGGAACTTGCCGAACCGCTCCACGTCCTCCAGGCCGACGCCGTGGTCGAGCGGGTAGATGTCCACCCCGCACCGGCCGATGGCCACCAGGTCGTATGCCGCCGTCATCGGTCGCGCCCTGCCACGGTCAGCAGGTGCTCGACGCTCGCCCGGACGTCCGCGACCGGGTCGGGCCCGCCGCCCTCGGCCGGCGGACCGGCGAGGATGGTGTCCTGCTCCAGTACGTACCAGCCGGTGTAGCCGTGGTCTTCGAGCGCGGACACGATGGCGGCGATGTCGACGTCGCCCGCGCCGAGCGGGACGTACATCCCGGCGGCCACGGCCCCGGTGTAGGTCTCCTCGCCGGCCTGGACGCGCCGCGCCCAGTCGATCCGGACGTCCTTCAGGTGGACGTGGGCGATGCGCCCGGGGTGCTTGCGCGCGACCTCGACGGGGTCGCCCCCGCCGATCAGGAGGTGCCCGGTGTCGAGGCACAGGCCCACGCGGCTGCCGTCGAGCACGCGCGCCGTCTCCTCGCCGCTCTCGACCATCGTGCCGACGTGCGGATGCAGCGTGGCCGCCAGGCCGCGGGCGGCGGCGGCGCCGGCGATGCGGTCGAGGTTGCCGAGCAGGGTCGCCCAGCCGGACTCGTCCAGGACCGGGCGGTCGTCGTACCCCTCCTGCCCGGTGGCGGCGGCCAGGACGACCGTCGAGGCCCCGGCGGCGACCAGGCCCTCCATCGCGCGCTCGACCTCGGGTACGGGGTCGTGCTCAGGCTCGTGCAGGACGACCGGGACGAACTGCCCGACCGCCTTCAGGTCGTACTCCGCCAGGGTCGCGGCCTTGGCCTGCGGGTCGTCGGGGAGGAAGCCGTCGGGGCCGAACTCGGTGGCGGCCAGGCCGAGCTCGCGCATCTGGCGCAGCACGGTGCCGGGGTCGAGCTGGTGGCCCCAGCCCGGAACCTCGCAGACCCCCCACGAGATGGGGGCGCCGGCGATGCGGTCGGCCACTGGAGTGCTCACTGCTGCTCAATCCCTTCGATCTCGGAAAGTGCGACCGGCCTGCGCTCCGCGCGGGACAGCTCGCAGGCCTCCGCGATGCGGAAGGCCTCCAGCGCGTCGCGGACCGTGCAGGGGGAAGGGCGCCGGCCGCGGGCGACGTCCGCGAACGCGGTGAGCTCGGCCTGGTACGCTGGCAGGAACCGCTCCATGAACGACCACTTCTGCGGGCCGCGCGGGAAGTCGACGCCGTCCTCCGCCGAGCGCATCGCCAGCGAATGGTCCAGGCCGACGCCGATCGTGCCCTTCTCGCCGTGGATCTCCATACGGACATCGTGACCGCCGCCGTTGTAGCGCGTCGAGGAGACCAGCACGATCGTGCCGTCGTCCAGGGTCAGCAGCGCGCCGCCGGTGTCGACGTCGCCGGCCTCGGCGAAGAAGGCCGCGCCCTTGTTGCCGCCCGTGGCGTAGACGGTGGCGACCTCGCGCCCGGTGACGAACCGGAGGATGTCGAAGTCGTGCACGTTGCAGTCCCGGAAGATGCCGCCGGAGGTCGGGATGTACGACGCGTGCGGAGGGGCCTGGTCGTGGGTGCCGGCCCGGATCGTGTGGACGAACCCGAGCTCGCCGGAGGCCACCGCCGCCTGCGCGCGCCGGTATCCGGCGTCGAAGCGGCGCTGGAAGCCGACGTGCACCGGCACCCCGGCGGTCGCGACGAGGTCGGCCAGCTCGATCGTCTCCTTCAGCGTGGCCGCCACGGGCTTCTCGCAGAAGGCCGGCACCCCGGCGGCGATGGCCTGGCGCAGCAGCGGCGCGTGCCCCGGCGTGGCGGTGGCGATCACGAAGCCGTCGATGCCCGAGGCCAGCAGCGCCTCGGCGTCCGGAGCCACCTTCAGGCCGAGGCCGGCGGAGACGCGCTCGGCGGCCTCGATGTCGGCGTCCGTCACGACCAGCTCGTCCACGTAGTCGAGAGCGGCCAGAGTCTTGGCGTGGAAGGCGCCTATCCTTCCGACGCCCGCGAGCCCGATGCGCATGCGCGTCCTGTCCCATTCACGTCGTTGGTCGTCACTCGCCGTACCCACGTCCTGGTCAAAGGCCCCCGGCGATGGTCTGAAGCCTGCCTTGTAACAAACCCCACGTCAAGACTTTGTCCTGACATCATTGCGTAACGTCATATACATGAAAAGAGGTACACTCGCGCTGTGGCAGTCCAAGTGGGCGTGACGATCGATCGCTCTTCCCCCGTGCCGCTCTACCACCAGCTCGCCGAGCAGCTCCGGGCGGCGATCACCAGCGGCCGGCTCCTGCCCGGCGACCAGCTCGAGAACGAGATCGCCCTGGCCGAGCGGCTCAACCTGGCGCGCCCGACGGTGCGCCAGGCCATCCAGGAACTGGCCGATCGTGGCCTCGTGCTGCGCCGGCGCGGCATCGGCACCATGGTGGCCAACCCCAAGGTGCACCGGCGCGCCGAGCTCACCAGCCTCTACGACGACCTCGCCCGGGCCGGCGGGTGCCCTGCGACCAGCGTCCTGCGGCACGAGCTGGTGCGCGACGAGCGGGTGGCCGCCGCGCTCGACCTGCCCGCCCGCACCGAACTGCTCTCCGTCGTCCGGCTACGCTTCTCCGGCGACCGGCCGCTGGCCCTCATGCGCAACTGGCTGCCGCCGGCCTACCACGGCATCAGCCGCGAGGCCCTCGAGGAGTCCGGGCTCTACGCCATGCTGCGCAAGCGCGGGGCGCGTCCCGTCGTCGCCGCCCAGTCGGTCGGCGCCCGCCCCCCGACCGCGGAGGAACGGCGGCACCTCCTGCTGAAGGCCGCCGAACCCGTCCTCACGATGTCGCGCACCGCCTTCGACGCCGGCGGCAACGCGGTGGAGTACGGCGACCACTGCTACCGCGCCCAGGACTACACCATCGAGGTCCTGGTCGACGAGCGCTGACACCCGCCGCCCAGGACCCTTGATCACGCGCTGTGCCCGCCCGCCGGGAGCAGGCCCACGGGCCGGGGCCGTTCGCACGTGCTCGTGATGGCCACCGCCGCCCCGGAGCGCGCCGAGGCCAGCAGCGACTCCATGACGTCGAGCACGTGGAAGGCCAGCGACCCGCCCGTACGGGGCTCCTCGCCCGCCGGGGTCGCGGCGAAGTCCGCCAGGCCCACGCCACGCCCGGCGTCGAGGTAGCCGGCGGCCGCGGGAAGATCCCGCCATCCCTCCTCGCCGACCCCCGACACCAGGACGGGGCCGTCGAAGTGGTTCGGATTGGGGACCACCAGGGAGCCCTTCTCGCCGTGCACCTCGATGTGGGACGCCTTGGTCGCCGCCGCGTCGAAGCTCATCACCAGCGTGGACAGCGCCCCCGAGGCGTGGACCAGCACGCCCGTGACGTGGGTGTCGACCGTGACGGGGATCTCCTCGCCGCGGCGGGGGCCGGAGCCGATCGTGCGCTTGGACCGCGTCCGGCTCGCGGCGCCGATCACCGTCGTCACCGGGCCGAGCAGCGTCACCAGGCTGGTGATGTAGTAGGGGCCCATGTCCAGGAGCGGGCCGCCGCCGGGGACGTAGTAGAAGTCGGGGTTGGGGTGCCAGCGCTCGTGGCCGGGCGTCACCATCGTGGCGGTCGCCGCGACCGGCCTGCCGATCAGCCCGTCGTCGAGCGCCTTGCGCGCGGTCTGCGTGCCCGTCCCTAACACGGTGTCCGGCGCGCAGCCCACGCGCACGCGGGCGGCGCCGGCCGCGGCCAGCATCCGTTCGGCGTCCGCCGCCGTCGCGGCCAGGGGCTTCTCGCAGTAGACGTCCTTGCCGGCCGCGATGGCCTGGAGCGCGATCTCGGCGTGGGCGGCCGGAACGGTCAGGTTGAGCACGAGGTCCACGCGGGGATCCGCCATCAGCTCCGCCACGCTCAGCACCTCGACTCCCGCATAGGGCCGCACGGCCTCCCGCGCCCGGTCGAGGTCCAGGTCGGCCACGGCCACCAGCCGCAACCTCGGCAACCGGTCAATGGTGCGGAAGTACTGGGCCGAGATGGCGCCGCACCCGACGACGCCGACGTTCACCGGCTGGCCCACAACATCCCCCTTTCGATGATGGTGCGCACGCTGTCGTGGTGCAGGACGTCGAGGCTGTGCCCGGGGGTGGTGACGAAGATCCGGCCGGCGCCCCACCGGCGGGTCCAGATCGCCGGCGAGGTGACCTCCCGGTGCCAGGGGTCCCACGGGCGGATCTTCTGGGTCGTGGTCGCCAGCACGTCGATGTAGTCGTCCGTCAGGACCCAGTACTGCTCGGTGACGAGGTCGAAGTCCGCGATCCCCTCGGTGATGGGGTGACCGCCCGCCTCGGGCAGCAGGTTCACGGTGTACGGCACGAAGTTGTCGGCCTGCGAGCCGTCCCGCTCGGCCGGGTCCTTGCCGGGGTGGCAGGCGAACTGCCCGCCGATGAGGTGCAGGTAGTCGGAGGAGTTGCGGAAGGAGTCGGCGATGCCGCCGTGCCAGCCCGCCATGCCCGTGCCCGCCCGGATCGCGGCCTCCAGCCCTTTCAGCTGCGCCGGCTCGATCGTGCCCATCGTGTAGCACTGCACGATGAGATCGACCTCGGCCATGAACGCCGCATCCGCGTACGGGGCGGGGGAGTCGGCCCGATGCACCTCGAACCCGTGCTTTTCGAGGAACGG
Source organism: Nonomuraea sp. NPDC049480 (assembly GCF_044465905.1). Taxonomy (NCBI): domain Bacteria; kingdom Bacillati; phylum Actinomycetota; class Actinomycetes; order Streptosporangiales; family Streptosporangiaceae; genus Nonomuraea; species Nonomuraea sp. NPDC049480. Next base: position 69,879 of record NZ_JBITMD010000026.1, on the reverse strand, counting down.
AATGAAGAGCTCCGTGGCCTCCACCGGGGCGTGCCCTTCCCAGCCGCCCCGCATCACGAGAGCCCGCCGGCCCTGTTCGCCTGTCATGCATTCACCTATCGCTCAACGGTCAACGACTCCGATCGTCGCATCTCATCTCAAAAGTGTGCAGACGGGGCTCCGGGTCAGGATGTCGCCAAAGCGTGCCGCACGGTGGAACGGCACGTCGGCAGGCACGCACGGCGCTCCTATCGTCCCTGTGAAGGCGGTCACGTAGGACACGACCTCCCTTCGCCCTCGCCGCCGCGAGGCGCCCCCCGCGCCGGCAGCCCACCGGCCACCGCAGAAAGGGTCGACGACCATGCCCTTGGAACCACCCGCACAGGACACCCGCCCGCAGACAGAATCGGCGCGCGCACACGGACGGGAGGCGCGCCGCGTCGCGTTCGCCACCTTCGTCGGCACCGCGATCGAGTGGTACGACTTCTTCCTCTACGGCGCCATGGCCGCGCTGGTCTTCGGCAGTCTCTTCTTCCCCGCCGGTGACCCGCAGGTCAGCCAGCTCGCCGCGCTCGGCACCTTCACCGTCGGGTTCATCGCCCGGCCGCTGGGCGGCATCGTCGCCGGCCACTTCGGCGACCGGGTCGGACGCAAGCGCATGCTCGTCCTGTCGCTCGTGCTGATGGGTGTGGCCACCGTCGGCGTGGGACTGCTGCCCACCTACGGGGCGGCCGGCATCGCCGCGCCGGTGCTGCTCGTCGTCCTGCGCGTCATGCAGGGGCTCGCCGTGGGCGCGGAATGGGGCGGCGCCGCCCTCATGGCCGTCGAGCACGCCCCGCCGAACCGCCGCGCGCTGTACGGCGCCGCGCCGCAGCTCGGCGTCCCGGTCGGAGCGATCCTGGCGAACCTGATCCTGCTGCTGACCATCTCGCTGACCGGCGACGCCTTCCAGACCTGGGGATGGCGCGTGCCGTTCCTGATCAGCGTCGTCCTCGTCCTGGTCGGGCTCGTCGTACGCCGTCAGGTCTCGGAGAGCCCGCTGTTCGCCGAGGCGGTGGAGCGCGCCGGCAAGCCGCGCTTCAACCCGCTGATCCGCGTGCTCACCAAGCACCCGCGCAGCCTGCTGCGCGCCATCTTCGCCTCGGTCGCCTCGGCGTCGTGGGGATACGTGATCCTGGTCTTCATCCTCTCCTACGGCACCACCGCCAAGATCTACTCGCGCCCCGCCCTGCTGACCGTGATCATCGTGGCCAGCGTCCTCCAGGTCGGCGCCATGCTGTACGCCGGAGCGCTCGCCGACCGAGCCGGCCGCAAGCGGGTCGCGCTCTTCGGCGCGCTGGGGCAGGTCGTCATGGGGCTGGTGTTCTTCCCGCTGTTCGACAGCGGCGTCCTCTGGCTGGCCCTGCTGGCCTGCCTGCTCGCCTCGGTCGCGCTGTCGGCCCAGTACGGCCCGCTGCCCGCCCTGCTGGCCGAGCAGTTCCCGACCGAGGTGCGCTACACCGGCGTGTCCGTGGGCTACATGATCGGCAACATCCTCGGCGGCGGGCTGGTCCCCCTGGTCGGAGCCGCACTCGTCGCCTCCACCGGGACGTCGTTCTCCGTGGGGCTCTACATGCTCTTCCTCAGCGTGGTCACCGCGGTGGCGGTGCTCCTCACTCCGGAGACCGCGAGCGTCCGCCTCGACGACGCGTGAGCTTTCCCGGACAACGCCGTCGCCCGGCCGCCGCCGAGATCCTCGGCGGCGGCCGGGCGATGTCCGTTCGTGTCAGGACGCCGATTCGAGCAGGTCGAGAGCGATGTCGACGATCATGTCCTCCTGGCCGCCGACGAGGCGGCGCCTGCCGACTTCCAGCAGGATCGTGCGGACGTCGACGCCGTAGCGCTGGGACGCGGCTTCGGCGTGGCGGAGGAAGCTGGAGTAGACACCGGCGTAGCCCAGCGTGAGCGTCTCCCGGTCGACCTGGACGGGACGGTCCTGGAGGGGACGGACGAGGTCGTCGGCGGCGTCCTGCAGGGCGAACAGGTCGCAGCCGTGCTTCCACCCGTTGAGGTCGGCGACGGCGACGAACGGCTCGATCGGGCAGTTGCCCGCGCCGGCCCCGTGCCCGGCCAGGGAGGCGTCCACGCGGGTGACGCCCTCCTCGACGGCGACGACGGAGTTCGCCACGGCCAGGGAGAGGTTCTGGTGGGCGTGGATGCCGATCTGGGTCCCGGCGTCGAGGACGTCGCGGTAGGCGCGGACGCGGTCGCGGACGCCGTCCATGGTGAGGCGGCCTCCGGAGTCGGTGACGTAGACGCAGTGGGCGCCGTACGACTCCATGAGCTTGGCCTGCCGCGCGAGCTCGGCGGGGGGCGCCATGTGGCTGAGCATGAGGAAGCCCGAGACGTCCATGCCCAGCTCGCGCGCCTTGGTGATGTGCTGGGCGGCGACGTCGGCCTCGGTGCAGTGGGTGGCGACGCGGATCGAGCGCACGCCGAGCTCGTAGGCGTGCTCGATCTCGGCGATGGTGCCGATGCCGGGCAGCAGGAGCGTGGTGAGGGTGGCCCGCTCGATGGCGCCGGCGGCGGCCTCGATCCACTCCCAGTCGGTGTGGCTGCCGGGCCCGTAGTTGACCGAGCCGCCCGCGAGGCCGTCGCCGTGGGCGACCTCGATGGCGGCCACGCCGGCGGCGTCCAGGGCGGCGACGATGCGGGCCACGTCGGCGGGGGCGATGCGGTGCCGTACGGCGTGCATGCCGTCCCGGAGGGTGACGTCCTGGATGTAGAGGTTCATGCGGTGGCTCCTGCGATGCGCTCGGCGACGCGCAGGGCGGCCGAGGTCATGATGTCGAGGTTGCCGGCGTAGGCGGGCAGGTAGTGGGCGGCGCCTTCCACCTCCAGGAACACCGACACGCGGGTGGTCACGGGCTCGGAGGTGAGCGTGGTGACCGGCTCGTCGATCGGGGTGAACTGGACGTCCTGCTTGAGGCGGTAGCCGGGGACGTACGTGGCGACCTCGGCGGCCATCTTCTCGATGGACGCTCTGATGGCGTCGTGGTCGGCGTCGCCGACGAGGCAGAAGACGGTGTCGCGCATGATGAGCGGCGGTTCGGCGGGGTTCAGCACGATGATCGCCTTGCCGCGGGCGGCCCCGCCGACGCTCTCGATGGCGGCGGCCGTGGTCTCGGTGAACTCGTCGATGTTGGCCCGGGTGCCCGGACCCGCCGACTTCGAGGCGATCGAGGCCACGATCTCGGCGTAGGCGACCGGCGTGACGCGGGCCACGGCGTGGACGATCGGAATGGTGGCCTGGCCGCCGCAGGTGACCATGTTGACGTTGCCCGCGCCGAGGTGGGCGTCGAGGTTCACCGGCGGCACGACGAACGGGCCGATCGCCGCCGGCGTCAGATCGATGAGCGTCTTGCCGTAGGGCTCCAGCCGGGCGGCGTTGGCGACGTGCGCCTTGGCGGAGGTGGCGTCGAAGACGATGCCGATGTCGTCGAAGCCGTCCATGGCGATCAGGCCGTCCACGCCCTCGTGGGTGGCGGGCACCTTGAGGCGGCGGGCGCGGGCGAGGCCGTCGGAGCCGGGGTCGATGCCGACCATGGCCCCCATCTCGAGCGCCGTGGAATGCCGGATCACCTTGATCATGAGATCGGTGCCGATGTTGCCGGAGCCGATCACGGCCACCTTGGTCCTGTTCATGACGCGTCCTCGAAGGTCACGGCCACCGTGCCGAGCGTGGAGATCTCGGCGCGCACGGTCAGTCCGGGGGAGACGGGGACCATCGGCCCGAGGGCGCCGGAGAGGACGACCTGGCCGGCGCGGAGCGGGTCGCCGAGGTCCCGGGCGGTGCGGGCCAGCCACAGCAGCGCGTTGAGCGGGTCGCCGAGGCAGGCGGCGCCGTCGCCCTCGGAGACGATCTCGTCTCCGGCGTACATGCGCATCGTGGCTTCGACCGGCTCGAACGCGCTGAGCGGCAGCCGCTGGGAGCCCAGGACGTACAGGCCGCTGGAGGCGTTGTCGGCGACGGTGTCGATGATCGTGATGTCCCAGTTCGCGATGCGGCTGTCCACGATCTCCAGGGCCGGGGTGGCATACCCCACCGCCGCCCGCACGGTGGTCAGATCGAGCTCGCCGGCATCGAGGTCCGAGGCCAGGACGAAGGCGATCTCGGCCTCGGCCTTGGGCTGCAGGAGCCGGGCCGTGGGCGCGGTGCCGGTGACCTCCATGTCGGCGAACAGCACGCCGAAGTCCGGCTGGTCCACGCCGAGCTGCCGCTGCACGGCGGGGGAGGTGAGACCGATCTTCCGGCCCGTCACCGGGGCGGTGCGGCGGGCGTTGAGGCGGCGCTGCACCTGGTAGGCGGCGGTGATGTCGGTGACGAGGTCGCGGACCGGGTCGCACGGCCGGCCGGTGGAGGCCGCGTCCGCCAGCCGGTCCACGGCGTGGTCGATGGCGTTCATCGGTTCCCCTCCGGTCCGGCCGTCGCCACCGCGAAGCCGGCGATCCACTCGGGGATCGCGTGGTAGAAGCGGGAGGTCATCCGGTACTCGCCGGTCGCCGCGAGCGAGGCGAACGCGGCGATCCAGGTCCGCACCTCGTGGGCCGAGCCGCCGCCCTCCTCGCCCATCCACTCCGTGCTCCAGCCGTCCACTTCGGAGAGGCGGCCGCTCGCGAGCGTGTCCAGGACCAGGTTGTCCCAGTTCGGGTTGATGGGGATCATCGCGGTGGAGCCGGCGGCGTAGTCCCGGCCGGCCTGGACCACGCGCTGCTCACCCCGGGCACGCTGCTCGGGCGTCGGCGGGTGGCCCTCGATGAGCGCGTCGGCCACCCGCGGCGGGGCGCCGTCCAGCACCGGGACGGGCGGATCGTGCGAGAGCCCGCCGGAGCCCAGGAACAGCACACGCCGGTCCAGCTCGGCCGCGGCCTCGCCGACCGCGGTCCCGAGAGCGCGGATGCGGCTGACCGGGCCGAGCGGCGTGGCGACGCCGTTGACGAAGACGGGCACGACGGGGACGCGGTCGATGCCGCCGAACAGCACTTCCAAGGGTTGCACGAACCCGTGGTCCACGGTCATCCGGGCCGAGACGGTGAGATCGACGCCGCGTCCGAGCACGCCCCGGGCCAGGGCGCGGGCCGCGTCGCCGTCCACCGAGAGCGGGCCGGCGGCCGAGCCGAAGTCGCCGACGGCGTTGGCCGCGGTGGCCAGGCAGAAGGGCGGCATCTCCTTGTAGAAGAAGCCGTTGTAGTGGTCGGGCGCGTACAGCACGACCAGCTCGGGGTCGAAGGCGCGCACGAAGGCGCGCGCGCCGTCCACCGCGGCCTCGACGGCCGCGAGGACCTCCGGCGCCGGGTCGTTCTTGCCGATGAGAGGCGAATGGGACAGGCCGACGGCTATGGAGCGGGACGCGGGGAGGCGGGCGGGTCTCATGTAGTGATCTCCTTAATGACGAGCTTGCCGGTGACCCGCCCGTCGATCATGAGCTGGAATCCCTTGTGGATCTCGTCGAGCGGCAGCGTGCGGTCGATCACCGGGCGCAGGCCCGTCGCGTCCATCAACTTGAGCAGCGCGACCAGCTCGCCACGCGTGCATCCGGTCGAGCCCAGGATGCGCTGCTGGAGGTAGAAGATCCGGCCGAGGTCGGCGGGCGGGTTCATGCCGCTGGTCGCGCCGGCGATCACGATCGTGCCGCCCGGGCGCAGCGACCTCATCGAGTGCGACCAGGTCGCCTCGCCGACCGTCTCGATGACGACGTCCACGCGCTCGGGCAGCCGCTCGCCGGTCGGCACCGCGGCGCGGGCCCCCCAGGCGAGGGCCTGGGCCCGCTTGTCGTCGCCGCGGCTGGTGGCGTAGACGACGGCCCCCGCCGCGACGGCCAGCTTGATCGCGGCCGAGGCGACGCCACCGCCCGCGCCCTGCACCAGCACCCGGTCCCCGGCGGTGATCCTCGCCTGGGTGAACAACATCCGGTACGCGGTCGTCCACGCGACAGGCAGGCAGGCCGCCTCGTCGAACGACAGCCACGACGGCTTGGGGATCAGGTTGCGGGACGGCACGGTCACGTACTCGGCGAACGCGCCGTTGTGGCGTTCGGACAGCAGCGCCCGGTCCGGGTCGAGCGTTTCGTCGCCCCGGCCGGCGTCCGGGTCGCCGATGACGGGGTGCACGATGACCTCGTTGCCGTCCTCGTCGTACCCGGCGGCGTCGCAGCCGAGGATGATCGGCAGCCGGTCGGGCGGGTGGCCGACGCCGCGCAGCGTCCACAGGTCGTGCATGTTCAGGGAGGACGAGACGACCCGGACGATCGACCAGCCGGGTCGGCGTCCGGGCTCGGGAACGTCGCCCAGGACGAGCCCGGCCAGCGGGTCGGTCATGCTCTGGGAGACGGCGGTGGCGGCAAGCATGCCCCAACGCTGTCCGACGGCCGCCGCCGCCCGACAGCGCGTGTGCCGCCGTGCGGAACGAGCGTTGGTACACCGCGGGCCCGCTCGTGTTGTCTGGCCGCATGACCTCGACGATCGAACCCCCGCGCGGGGGGTTGCGGCGTCCCGCCGAGCTGGCGCGGACCATCGACGTGTCCGGGCTCGTCGACGCCGAGGGCGGGCTGGTGGATCGCGCCATCTTCACCGACCGGGAGATCTACCGGCAGGAACTGCGCCGCGTCTTCGCGCCGAGCTGGCTCTTCCTCGCGCACGCCGACCAGTTCCACAAGCCCGGCGACTTCTTCACCACGTACATGGGCGAGGACCCGGTCATCGTCACCCTCGACAGGAACAGGCGGATCCGGGCCTTCCTCAACTCCTGCCGGCATCGCGGCGCCCGCGTCTGCCGCGCCGACCACGGCGCCACCCGCAACTTCACCTGCACCTACCACGGCTGGTCGTACGACCTGGAGGGCAAGCTGGTCAGCGTGCCCAACAAGGCGGGCTACCCCGGCTCCTTCGACACGGGGGAGTGGGGCCTGGTCGAGGTGCCCCACGTCGACGCCTACCACGGCCTGATCTTCGGCACCTGGAACCCGGACCCGGTCCCGCTGCGCGAGTCGCTCGGCGACATGGCCTGGTACATGGACGCGATGCTCGACCACGACGACGAGGGCACGGTGGTCGTCGGCGGCGTGCACAAGTGGGTGCTCGAAGGCAACTGGAAGCTGGCGGCCGAGCAGTTCGCGACCGACTGGTACCACGTCAACATGAGCCACGCCTCGGCCCTCATGGTGCTCTCGCCCACCGGCAAGGGCCCGAAGGACGAGATCGTGCACCGTACCGGCCGCCAGTACGCCGGCCCCAACGGCCACGGCGCGGGCTTCCCCGTGCACCCGAAGAACCGCTTCGACGCCAGGACCGTGCACCAGTGGACGGACTACGACGCGCTGCGCGCCCGGCTCGGCGACGCCCGCGTGGAGGGCCCGCTGACCAACGGGCACGCCACCGTCTTCCCCAACTTCTCCTACCTGCCGGTGAACGGCTCCATCCGGATCTGGCACCCCAAGGGCCCCGACCGGATGGAGGTGTGGTCCTGGACGATCGTCGACACATCCATGCCCCCTGAGGTCCGCGAGGCGCAGCGGCTGTACAACCTGCGCACCTTCGGCCCCAGCGGCATCTTCGAGCAGGACGACGGCGAGAACTGGAGCGAGGTGCAGGCCGTCGCGCACGGCTTCATCACCAACGGCGTGCCGCTCAACTACCAGATGGGCCTCGGCTCCGAACACGACGACGGCCGCCATCCGGGCCGCACCAGTGAGCTCTACAGCGACGCCGCCGGCCGGGCCTTCTACGGGCGCTGGCGCGAGCTGATGAACACCCCCGCCTGGCACGAGGAGGACAAATGACCGACGGCATCCGCGTCGCGCGGCTGGACGACATCCCCGAAGGCGAGGGCATCGCCGTCGACAAGGCGATCACCGGCACCGCCGACGACATCGCGCTGCTGCGCGACACCGACGGCAGCCTGTGGGCGCTCGACGACACCTGCACGCACGAGGACGCCTCCCTGGCCGACGGCTGGGTCGAGGACGGCTACGTCGAGTGCCCCCTGCACTCCAGCCGGTTCTGCCTGAAGAACGGCGAGGTCCAGGGCCTTCCCGCCACCCGCGACACGTGCCCCCACCGGGTCGAGGTGCGCGACGGCGAGGTCTACCTCTTCCCGAACCGGGCGCCGTGAACGTGGTGATCGTCGGCGGCGGCGTCGCCGGCGTCAGCACGGTCGCGGCCCTGCGCGCGGGCGGCTTCGACGGCGACCTCACGCTGGTGGACGCCGGCGAGTTCCCCTACGACCGCCCGCCCCTGTCGAAGGAGTACCTGGCCGGGGGCAAGGATCTCAAGCAGATCGCCCTGCGGCCCCCGTACTGGTACGACGAGCAGCGGATACGGCTGATCAACCAGAGCACGGTCACCGCCCTGCGGCCGGGCCATGTGGAGCTCGCGGGCGGCCTGCTGCTGCGTGCCGACCGGGTGGTGCTGGCCACCGGCGGCGGCGCGGCCCGCCCGCCCATCCCCGGCGCCGGCAGCCCGCGGGTGCACGTGCTGCGTACGGCCGAGGACGCCGACCGGCTGCGGGCCGCGCTGACCCCCGGCGCCCGCCTCCTGGTCGTCGGCGCCGGGCTGATCGGCGCCGAGGTGGCCGCCACGGCCGCCGGCCTCGGCTGCGAGGTCGTCCTGGCCGACCCGGTCGCCGCGCCGCTGGCCGCCGCGCTCGGCCCCGAGCTGGCCGCCTGGCTGCACGGGCTGCACGCCAGGCGCGGCGTCGTGACCGTGTGCGCGGGCGTGGCGTCGTTCGAGGAGATCAGGGGCGGCATCCAGGCGCGTTTCAGCAGCGGGTTCGAGCCGGCGCGGGTGTTCGACGCCGTCCTCCTCGGCGTCGGCATGGTGCCCGCGACCGGCCTCGCCGCGCCCGCCGGGCTGGCGGTCCAGCGCGGCGTCCTGGTCGACGACCGCCAGGTCACCTCGAACCCGGCGGTGCTCGCGGTGGGCGACGCCGCGCGTCCGCGCCACGGCCCGCGGGCCGAGCACTGGGAGGCGGCGCAGCACGACGGCGCGCGGGCGGCCGCCGCCATCCTCGGCACACGCCCGCCGGCGCCGGTCACGCCCTGGTTCTGGACGGACCGGCACGGGCTGCACGTCGAGGTCGCCGGCCACATGGAGGCGGCTCACCACGTCGTCGTGCGCGGCTCGTTCGACGACCCGGCCTTCTCGGTCTTCGGCCTGCGCGACGGGCTGGTCGTCGCGGCCGCCTCGGTCGACGATCCGAACGCGGTCCGCGCCGCCCGCCGCATGATCGACCGCCGCGTGCCGGCCGACCCCGGACGGCTGTCCGACCCGTCCGTGAACCTGCGCGCGCTGCTGCGCGGATGACGTGCCGTCCTGCGGCACACCCCGTTCCACCCGCCCTCCAGAAGGGATCGAATGACACCGTGAGCACCGCCACCGACTCGCGGGCCGGGACGCGCGCCGACCGCGACACCCACTTCGAGGTCGAGCAGTTCTACTACGAGGAGGCCGACCTCCTCGACGCCGGCCGCTACGCCGACTGGCTCGACCTGCTCGCCGACGATCTCGACTACTGGATGCCGACCCGTACCAACCGGCTGCGCCGCCAGCAGGCGTTGTCGGTGGCCGCGCGCGGCGAGGCCGCCTACTACGACGAGACCAAGGAGAGCCTGGCCTGGCGCATCCGCCGCTTCGACTCCGGCATGGCCTGGGCCGAGGACCCGCCCTCGCGCACCCGCCACCTGGTCACCAACGTGCGGGTCCGGCACGCCGACCCCGCCGCCCACCCGGGGTTCACCGCGGACGACCTGCTCGTGAGCTCGGCGTTCCTGGTCTATCGCAACCGGCTGGAGCGGGAGGAGAACGTCTTCGCCGGCAGCCGCACCGACGTGCTGCGCCGCACCGCCGACGGCCTCCAGATCGCCCGCCGGACGATCCTGCTCGACCAGAACATCCTGCTGGCCAAGAACATCTCCACCTTCTTCTGAGATCGGAGCCCCTGTGAAGCACCACAGCGTGACCACCACGCTCGGCGAGATCGCCGTCGCCGAGACCGGCGAGGGCCCCGTTCTGGTGATGCTGCACGGCGGCGGCCCGGGCGCCTCCGGCGTCAGCAACTACCACCAGAACCTGCCCGCGCTGGCCCGCCACTTCCGCGTCGTGCTCCCCGACCAGCCGGGGTTCGGCGGCAGCCACCGCCCCACCGAGGAGGACCTGGACAAGCGGTCCATCACCGAGATCACCGTGGACGCGCTCTTCCAGGCGCTCGACGCCCTCGGCATCGACCGCTTCCACCTGCTGGGCAACAGCCTCGGCGGCGCGGCCGCGATCGCCATGGCGCAAGAGCGGCCCGACCGTGTCACCAAGCTCGTGCTCATGGCCCCGGGCGGTGGCTGGCTGCCGTTCGGGCCCACGCCCACCGAGGGACAGAAGGAGATGTTCCGCTACTACAACGGCGGCGGGCCGAGCGAGAAGAAGATGGCCGCGTTCATCCGCACCATGGTCTTCGACCACAGGCAGTTCGGCGAGGACGTCGTCAAGAGCCGCTACGAGGCGTCACTCGACGAGAGCCACATCGCCTTCTACCACCGCTACAACGCCGCCTTCGCCAAGCGCGGCGGCATGGACCCCCTGTGGAAGGACCTGCACAAGATCAAGGCCCCGACCCTGCTGCTGTGGGGCCGCGACGACCGCACGATCACCCTCGACGGCGCCCAGCTCATGCTCAAGCAGATCCGCGACGTGCGGCTGCACGTCTTCGGCCGCTGCGGCCACTGGGTCCAGCTTGAGCGGCAGCGCGAGTTCGAGGCACTCGTCACGGGATTCCTGGCGTGAGCGGCTGGCTCGACGGGCACGTCGCCCTGATCACCGGCGGCGGCTCCGGCATCGGCCGCGCCGTCGCCGAGCGCTTCCTCGCCGAGGGCGCGTCCGTGACCATCGTCGGGCGCGACTCACAACAGCTCGACGAGGTGATCCGCGCATCCTCCGACGTGTCCCGCATGCACGCCGTCACCGCCGACGTACGCGACGGCGACGCCCTGCACGCCGCCGTCGCCGAGACCGTCGGACGCTTCGGCAAGCTCGACACCCTCGTGGCCAACGCCGGCGTGTGGGACTACCAGCGTCAGCTCACCCGCTTCACCGCCAAGGAGATCGACGCCGCTTTCGACGAGGTCTTCTCCGTCAACGTCAAGGGTTACCTCCTCGCGGCGCAGGCGGCCTGGCCGGAGCTGGTCAAAACGCGTGGCAGTATCGTCATGACCCTGTCCAACGCGTCCTTCCACGTCAACGGCGGTGGCCCGCTCTACACCGCCAGCAAGCACGCCTGCCTCGGCCTCATGCGCGAGCTCGCCTACGAGCTCGCTCCCAAGGTCCGGGTCAACGGCGTCGCCTGCGGCGGCATGAACACCGATCTGCGTGGGCCCGAGTCGCTGGCGATGGCGGACCGTTCGATCGCGGACTCCTTCGCCAAGCGGCAAGGGGCCCCGCCCATCCCGCTCCACGACTCCAGCACCGACCCGCGCGACTTCACCGCGCCCTACGTCCTGCTCGCGGCCCGCGAGCAGAGCGGTCCCATCACCGGACACGCGATCTCCGCCGACGGCGGCATCCGCGTACGCGGATTCGCCCGTCCCGCCGGCGGCGACCATCTCTGAGGAGCCGACCGTGCCCCACCCGCACCCCCCAGTCGATGTCAACCCCGCCTCGGCGGTCGCCCGCAACGCCCGCTACCACGGCGACGTCACGGTCGTCCGCTACGCGGGCGGGGACCTCACCTACACCCAGCTCGACGAGAAGGCGGCCAGGCTGGCGGCCGTGCTGTCCGGCGGAGGCGTCGCCGGCGGCGACCGGGTCGCCTACCTCGGGCTCAACAGCGCCTCGTTCCTGGTGACGATGCTGGCCGCGTTCCGGCTCGGCGCCGTCTTCGTCCCGGTCAACTTCCGGCTCGCCGAACCGGAGCTGGAGCTCGTGCTGGGCAAGAGCGGCGCCACCACGATCGTCTGCGAGGAAGGGCACCGCCCGAGCCTGGAGAAGGTGCGCGGCGGGACCAGGCTCGGCCGGTTCCTCCTGGTGGACGACGACCCGGAGGTGCCCGCCCCAGTGGGCGCCCCAGTGGGCGCCGGGGGCTGGGAGCCGTGGTCCGCCCTGATCGCCGCCGCCGAGCCGGTCCCGTCCGTGGTCGCGAAGGGCTTCGACGACCCGGCGATCCTGATGTTCACCTCCGGCACCACGGGCCTGCCCAAGGGGGTGATCCTCACCTACGGCAACGCCTGGTGGAACGCCGTCAACGTGGACACCATGATCGACACGCGCCGGGGCGACGTCACCCACGCCGCCGCCCCGCTCTTCCACATCGGGGCGCTCAACAGCTTCGTGCTGCGGACGATCGTCCGCGGTGGCACCGTGGTCGTGCGGCGCGCTTTCGACCCCGTGGGACTCCTCGACGACCTGGTCACCCACCGCGTCAACTCGATGTTCGCCGTGCCGGCCATGCTCGCCGCCCTCAGCCGCGTCCCCGGCGCCTTCGACGCCGACCTCACCCGGCTGCGCTCGGTCGTCGTCGCGGGCGCGCCCGTGCCGCCGTCCCTCATCGAGCTGTACGCCGGCCACGGCATTCTGCTGCAACAGGCGTGGGGGCTCACCGAGACCGCGCCGTTCGCCACCCACCTGCCGATCGAGCGGACCCTCGGCAAGATCGGATCGGCCGGCATCCCCATGCCGCACACCGAGGTACGGGTCGTCGACGCCCTCACCAACCAGCCTCTGAAGCCGGGCGAGGCCGGGGAGATCGTCGTACGCGGGCCCAACGTCACCCCCGGCTACTGGGAGAACCCCGACGCCACCGCCGCCGCCTTCGACGACGAGGGCTGGTTCCACTCCGGCGACATCGGCCACCTCGACGAGGACGGCTACCTGTACATCGTCGACCGGCTCAAAGACATGATCATCAGCGGGGGTGAGAACGTCTATCCCGCCGAGGTCGAACGGGCCCTGGCCTCGATGCCGGGCGTCGTGGACGTCGCGGTCGTCGGAGCCCCCGACGAGCAGTGGGGCGAGACCATCGTCGCGGTGGTGTCCCTGGCCGAGGGGACCGCGGTCACGCTCGACGACGTACGCGAATACGCCGCCGCCCAGCTGGCCAGGTACAAACTGCCCAGGAAACTGACGATCGTGCGGAGCATGCCGCGGAACGCGTCCGGCAAGCTGGACAAGACCGTCATCCGCCGGCTGGTGGAGGAGGATTGACATGATCGCGGTGCCCTCCCTTCCCGCACTCGACCTCGGCGGCGGCTGGCAGGCCACGGTGGAGGCGTGGACCCGCGGCGCCGGCCGGCTCCACCTGCACCGCGACGGCGTCGTCGCCGACGTCCAGGTGGAGCGCTGCGTCGCGGGACGCCTGCGGGAGACCTACCCGGCAGGCGCGCACGACCTGGAGGTGCGGGTCTGCGGGGGTCCGCTGGCCGAGCTGCTCCAGACCTTGTTCGAAGCCGTGACGAAGGCGGATCCGGCGTGCCGCCGGGTGGTGTACGCCGCCCGGGAAGGCGACGCGGAGCAGGTGGCCGCGGCGCGGTCCGCCGGCTTCCGCCACGTCGTGGACGTGGACGTGGCCGATGAGCAGCTCAGCCTGCTGGTGGCCGAGCCGGACCGGGTGACCTGGGCCGACGCGGACCTCGGCCACGTGCCCGGGACCTGACCCCCGGGAACCCGGTCACACGCCGGGGACCTGACGCCCGGCGTACCCCGGTCACGTGGCCCGGATCTGACGCCTGGGCTCAGGCGATGGCGCGCGCCGGAGCGGGGCGGTGCCGCCGGACGAGCATGAGCTGCTGGGCCGCCGCCGCGCTCACCCGTCGCAGGGTCGCGGCCTGCGCCCGGGTGTCGAGCCGGCCGGTGACCGCCGACACCGACAGGGCGGCGGCCGCCCTGCCGCCATGCCCGATGACCGGGACCGCGACGCAGCTGAGGCCCAGCGTCGCCTCCTCGTCGTCGAACGCCACGCCATCGGCGCGCACCTTGGCGATCTCCGCGGCGAGCCGGTCAGGGTCGGTGATGGTGTGGGGCGTGAGCGGCCGCAATTCGCCGCCGAGCACCTGCTCCAGGGCCTGGTGATCGTAGGCCAGCAGCACCTTGCCGACGGCGGTGCAGTACGCGGGTGCCCGGCCGCCGATGCGCGAGGGCGAGCGCACCTGCCGGTGGCCGTAGAGCTTCGACAGGTAGACCACGTCGGTGCCGTGCAGGGCGGCCAGGTGGACGGTCTCGCGCGTCATCTCGTACAGGTCGGTGAGGAACGGGATGAGCGCGTCGCGGATCTGGTCGTGGTCGGGGACGTAGACGTGCCGTCCCAGCTCGTGCAGTCGCCGGCCGAGCCGGTACTTCTGCCCGACCTTCTCGACGACGCCGTGCCGTTCCAGCATGCCCAGCAGCCGGAACGCCGTGGACTTGCTCAGCTCCGCCCGCCGGGCCAGCTCGCTCACACCGATCCCGGTGCTGGCCTGGCTGCCGAAGGACGCCAGCAGGCTGACCGCCTTCTCGACGGCGGCGCGCTCGTCCTTGCTGGAGGGGGCGTTCTCGATTGCGGTGCTGCTCATGTGGGTCTCCGAGGACACCTGTTCTCTCAGGGGGTATTTATATGTGACAGCATGTCCGGTAAAGTTGCCGTTCGTCAACATGGACGAGTAGTCAATTAAAAGTGACACCTGCCGGAGGCGGCCATGGATCACAACGAGCTGGTGGCGCGGAACATCCGCAGGCTCCGGCGCGAGCGCGGCTTCTCCATCGGAGAGCTGTCGCGCCGGTCCGGGCTGTCCAAGCAGACCCTCTCCAAGGTGGAGCAGGGCGACGGCAACCCCACCGTGGACACGCTGTCCGCGCTGGGCAAGGCGCTCGACGTCGCGCCCCGTCAGCTGCTGACCGAGTGGGGGAGCGCCGTCTACGTCCAGCGGCAGGACGACGGGCTCTGGCGCGACCACGAGGGCTGGTCGGAACGCATGCTCGACCAGACCTACGGCTCCGGCTACGTGCACACGCTGATGATGCGGCTGGAACGGGGAACCCCGTGCGCGGTGGTGCCCGGTCACTCGCTGGGCACGCTGCACCACGTCTACGTGATCAGCGGCACACTTCGGACCGGGCCCGTAGAGGATCAGGTGGAGCTTTCCGCGGGGGATTTCGCCCGCTTCCCCGGCGACGTGCCGCACCAGCACACCTGTGTCTCCGAGCGTGTCGTCGCCCACGTCGTCACGACGATCCCGCAGGCCCACCAGTTCGGCGCGGCGCGGTGACCTGAGCGACGAATCCCGTACTCCTGCTCCCGAAGTGAAAACTGCGGAAGGCGGTGGTGCCGGCGCACATGCGATCTGCTGGATTCCCGCCTGGTCAGCCCTTGAGCGCGCCGTCGAGCACGCCGCGGATGAAGTGCCGCTGGAAGAACAGGTACACGAGGACGACCGGCGCGATCACGATGACGGTGGCCGCCGCGAGCAGCGGCACGTCCACGTTGTACTGCCCGGTGAAGAAGCCCAGCCCGGCCGGGGCCGTGCGCTGGGCCGGGTCCTGGATGAGGATGAGCGGCAGCATGAACTGGTTCCAGCACCACACGAAGTACAACACGCCGAGCGTGGTGACGGCCGGCCGGGAGTTGGGCATCAGCACGCCCCACAGGATCCTCCAGGTGGACGCGCCGTCCAGCTTGGCCGCCTCGATGAGGGCCCGGGGCATGGTGGAGAAGTGGGCCCGCATCCAGAACGCCCCGAACGGCATGAACGCGGCGATCTCCACCAGCACCAGGCCCCACCGGCTGTTGGTCAGGCCGATGGCCCGCAGGTCGTAGTAGAGGGGGATGACCGTGACCTCGGTGGGGATCGCCAGTCCGAGCAGGAGGTAGGCGAAGATCTTCCCCCGCCCGCGGAAGTCCATGGTCGCCAGCGCGTAGCCGGCCAGGCTGGCGAGGAACACCGAGGCGGGGACCACGGCCAGCGCGATCAGCACGCTCGACCACAGGAGCGGGCCGAAGCCGGCGGTGACCCACGCCTCGGCGAAGTTCTCCAGGTGCAGGCCGCGCGGCATGTCCAGGCCGGTCAGCGGGGTGCCGGCCGGTTGCACGGCGGCGGACAGCAGCGGCACGAACGGGACGATGACCACCGCCATGAACACCAGGAGCACCAGGGGCGCCCCGGCGCGTCCCGCCACCTTGCCGGGACCCGGGCCTCGGCCGGGCACCCTGTGCTGGCCGGTGACCGGTTTCTCGATGCGGTTCACGGCGACTCCCTGATCAGGCGGTTCAGCGTCAGCACGATCGCGAAGATCACGCAGGTCAGGACCACCGCGAGCGCGCTGGCCAGGCCGACGGCGCCGCCGCCGAAGGCCAGGCGGTAGATGAGGATGCCGGGCACGACGGTGCTGTTGCCCGGGCCGCCGCCGGTGGTGATGTAGATGAGGTCGAAGCTCGACAACGCGGCGATGACCGTGATGGACAGGGCGACCGCGATCTCGGGCCGGAGCAGCGGCAGGGTGATGGAGAAGAACTCGCGCACGGGACCGGCGCCGTCCATCCGCGACGCCTCGTAGATCTCCCGGTCGATGCGCTGCGTCCCGGAGAGGAACAGCACCAGGCACAGGCCCGAGACGACCCAGGTGCCGATCACGCCCACGGCGAACAGGGCCCAGTCGAAGCTGCCCAGCCAGGCGCGTGCCTCCTCTCCCAGCCCCAGCCAGTGCAGCACCTGGTTGACCACGCCGTCCTCGGCGTACACCCACCGCCAGATGATGCCGACCGCGACCAGGGGCACGACCTGGGGCAGGAACAGCACCACCCGGACGAAGGCCATGCCCCGGCGCCGGTGGCGGGCCACGATGGCGGCCGACACCAGGCCGAACAGGATGGGGAGCACGGAGAAGAAGATGATCAGCGTGCCGGCGTGCAGCGCGGCGGCGCGCAGCTGCGGGTCCTCGGCCACCAGCCGGTAGTTGCCGAGGCCGGCGAAGGACGGCAGGGTCACGCCGTCCCAGTCGAACAGCGACAAGTACCCCGTGTGCAGGGCCGGCAGGACGGTGAAGAGGGTGTACAGGAGCACCGCGGGCGCGAGGTAGAGCAGCGGCGTGGCGTGTCCCTTCCTTCCGCGCCGTCGCCGGGCCGGGTGTCGCGCTGGGGTTCGGAGCGGGTCCCGCCGGATGGCCTCGACGGGACCGCTCAGCCTGTTCGCTGCCATCACTTGTGATAGTTGTCGAAATCGGCCTGGATGTTGGCGAGGAAGGCGTCGACGGTGACCTTGCCGCCGGCGAGCAGTTGCAGCTGCGTGGTGAGCGTGTCCCCCATGGTCGGGGTGGAGGCGTTCTGGATGAACGGCTGCAGGCCCTTGTCCCGCACGGTGTCCTGCCAGCCCTGCTGCAGCGCCCCGATCAGGCCGGTCTTGCCGGGCATCGCGTCGGCCTTGGGCGCCATGAACCCCGCCTCGGCGGTGATCTTCGCGGCCTCGTCGCTGCCGACGAAGTCGAGGAAGGCGGCCGCGGCGGCGGCGTTCGCCGACTTGCTGGAGACGCAGTAGTAGACGCCGGCGCCGGTGGTGCGGATCTTCGAGTCGGCCGTCGCCTGGGGCATGGAGAAGTATCCGGCGTTGTCCCCCAGGCCCTTGGCCACGGCCGCGGCGGCCCAGTTCCCGCTGATCCGGAAGACGCCCTTGCCCTTGGCGAAGCCGGCGGTGGCGTCGTTGTCGCTGATGCCGTTGACGTCGCGGGAGATGTATCCCTCGTCCACCCAGCGCTTGAGCGTCGTGGCCGCCGTCTTCGCCTCCGGCAGCACGATCGTCGCGCCTTTGTGCCCGAAGGCCCAGGCCTCGCGGTCCTCCGGCTTCAGGTACACCGAGAGCAGCTCGTTGAAGGGGTGGTTCAGCCCGCCGTCGAGGTTGCCGGCCACCAGCGCCAGCTCGCCGGCGGCCTTCGCCTTGGCGAACAGGGCCTCCAGCTCCTCCACGGTCTTGGCGGGGACGGTCAGGCCGAGCTTGGCCGCCTTCGTCTTGTTGTAGTAGACGCCCTCGAAGGACAACCCGCCCGGGACTCCGTACAGCTTGCCGGTGCCGACGGTCTTGCCGTCGGGCTCGAACGTGATCTGGTCGAGGCCGGGGAACTTGTCCGGCCAGCCGTAGGCCGTGCCGTACGCGGAGACGTCGAGCAGCAGGCCGCCGGGGATGAGGTTCTGCATCCCGGGGGTGAACTGGGCGATGTCCGGGGCGGTGCTCGAGGACATGGTGAGGTTGATGCTCTTCAGGTAGTCGTCCCAGCCGGTGTACTGGCGGTCGAACGTGACGTTCGGGTACTTCTTCTGGAACGCGGCCAGCAGGCCGGGAGTCATGGAGGTGTCGTCGGCGTCGGCGACCTTCAGCGTGATCTTCTTGTCGGCCGGCAGTGCCGTCGAGATGGGACCGGCGTTCGCGGCCGGGGTGGACGACGCGCCCGGGGTCAGCGCCGCGCAGCCGGTGAGCGCCGCGGCGCCCGTGACGGCGAAGCCGGACAGCAGGGCGCGCCGCGAGATCTCATGGCCTGTCCAGGCATGCGGGACGGTCGGATTCTGGCTCACAAGGTTCTCCTTTTGGGGGGTGCGGATCCGTGTGGTGGGACTGCGGTAGGGGGCTGCGGCCGATCAGTCGAGACGGACGACGCGGCGCTCGCGACGGGCCCGTTCGGCCGCGAAGACGAGCTCGTGCGCGGCCATCGCCTCGGCGGCCGTGTCGGCGATCCAGCGGTCGTCCCAGGTCGCCACGGCCGTGATGAAGTCGTTCATGAGCCCGGCGTCGCCGCCGCTGTGGCCGGACAGCAGCGGGTCGTCCGTGGCCGGCGCCGTGGCGTCGATGGTCCGGGTCTCACGGGTGCGGAAGTCGGTGACCCGGATGATCGAGCCGTCGCAGAAGATCTCACCCATCGTGCCGAAGATGTGGGTCACCCGCGGCCGGCTGGTGGAGAACGCCGTCATGGTGAACGTCGCGGTCGCCCCGCCGTCGAACTCGAGCGCGACCACCTGCCGGTCGACGACGTCGTTGTCGCAGGCCCAGACGCAGCGGCCGTAGGGCCCGGTGCGCAGCGCGGCGGCCACCGACTCCTCGGTCGGATGCGGGGTGAGCACGCTGAGCGGCCAGGCGAGGTCGCCGGCCGCCAGATGCTCGCCGTAGATCCGCGTCGCCGAGTACGCGCACGAATCCTGGAGCACGCAGTCCGTGCACCGGTCGGCGGCCGCGTCGGGCCGGTTGCCGGGGACGAAGTAGCTCAGGCTGCCGAAGGAGGAGATCGCGCGTACCGGACGCCCGACGATGTGGCGGAGCCAGTCGAGGTCGTGGCAGGACTTGGCCAGCAGCATCGGCGCGCTGGTCTGCTCGCGGCGCCAGTTGCCGCGCACGTACGAGTGCGCGTAGTGGGCGAAGCCCACCGGCTCGATGTGGTCGACGTTGACGATCTCGCCGATCCGGCCCTCGTCCAGCAGGGTCCGGAGCATCCGCGTGTAGGGCGTGTAGCGCAGGACGTGGCAGACCCCGAAGGGCACCTTGTTGCGCGTCACCGCGTCCACGACCCGGCGGCACTCCTCCTCGGTCGGGGCGATCGGCTTCTCCAGCAGCACGGCGTACCCGGCCTCGGCGAAGGCGACGGCCGGCTCGACGTGCTGGGCGTCCTGGGTGGTGATGACGACCGCGTCGGCGAACCGGGGCCGGCCCACGAGCTCACGCCAGTCCTGGAAGATCGCGGAGGTGGGCAGGCGGTGCCGCTCGGCGGCGATCCGCTGCCTGGCCGGATGCGGCTCGGCCACCGCCACCACCTCGGCCCGGTCCGGGTGCTCGTCGATCCAGTGCCCGTAGATCTCACCCCGGATCCCGGTGCCCACCAGCACGACCCGCACCGGCTCATGACCCGCCCGCATGGGCATCCTCCGGAAGATGTGATTTGATAATGAAATTGCTTTATCTAATTGCCGGTGACGATAGACTTCCGGCAGCGCCGGGGGCAAGGAGGCGTGACCCAACTGTTACCACCCCCTGCGACTACGCCCCGTTGCGGCTCACGAGGAGACAGGTCAGTGGCAACCACCAGCGATCCCCCGCGCGCCGGCGCCGGCCGTGAGACGGTCTGGCCCCTCGGTGACGACCCGGTCGCCGACGTGGGGGCGCAGGTCATCTCCCCGGCGGCCGTCGCGGTCGGGGATCTGCGTGCCGCCAACGCGGCGGCCGTACTCGCCGCCATCAGGTCCGCCGACCGGCCGCACCGCCTGGCGACCCTGGCCCAGCTCACCAAGCTGTCCCGCCCGACCGTCGAGGTGCTGGTGGACGACCTCCTCGGCTGCGGCCTGATCGAGGAGGTCGCGGCGGCCCCGGCGCAAGGAGTGCGCTCGCCCGGCAGGCCCGCCCGGCGGTTCCGTTTCCGGCCCCGGGCGGGCTACGTGATCGGGGTGGACGTACGCGCTCATTCGATCATCGCCTGCGTGGCGGACCTCGACGGCCGGCTCCTGACCGTCAAACGCCGGACGGTCCGGGCCGACCTCACCGGGCGCACCCGCGCCGGAGCGGTGACCGCGACCATCCAAGGCGCCATGGAGCAGGCCGGGGTCGGGGCCGGCCAGATCTGCGCGGCCACCATCGGAACCCCCGGCCTGGTGGAGCGGGGCAACGCCCGGATCCGGTACGTCGATCACATGAGGACCTGGGCCGAGGTCGACATCGTGGCCGTGGTGTCGGAGGCACTCGGCTGCCCGGTCGCGGTGGAGAACGACGCGAACCTGGCCGCGCTGGGCGAGCACTGGCGCGGCGTCGGCACGGCGACCTCCGAGATGTTGTTCATCCTCCTCGGCGAGCGGCTCGGCGCCGGCATCATCACCGGCGGGCGGCTGCTACGCGGCCATCACGGCGCGGCCGGCGAGATCGGATTCCCCGGGCGCAGCACGGCGGAGGGCCCCGGGCTCGGGCCGCTGTCCGGCGACCAGCCGGGTGCGCCGGGCGATGCCCACAGCTCCGCCACCAGCGCCGCGGTCGTCGCAGCGGCCGCCGCCGGCGGGGACGCCGGCGCCGTCGGCGTGCTGGAATCGGCCGGGCGGCGGCTGGCCGAAGGCATCGCGCCGATCCTGCTGGCGCTCGACCCCGCCGTCGTCGTCCTGGGCACCAGCCTGTTCCCCGACCCTCGCCTGGCGCCCGCGGCGGAGCTGCTGCGCGACGCGGCCGAGCGACGGGCGGCCGGTCTGCTCGTCGACCCTCCGGAGTGGCGGCTGTCGGTCCTCGGCGACGAGGCGATCCTCACGGGTGCGGTCCGCTTCGCGCTGTCCGCCGTCGAGCGCGTCCTGCTCACCAGGCCGACGAGCCTGTTCGGAGCCTAAGACCATCCCTTTCAGGATGGTCCGGTTCGTGATCGCGTCTGTCCGAGCCGGTCCGGGTGCATGCCACCGGCAATTTTCGACGTTCGACGGTGCAGGTCCGGGCAGGGGATCATGCAGCGCAAAGTCGGCATCATGGATCACAACGTCCCGTTTGGCCTGCGCAGCGTGGCAGTCGGGGATGCCTGGCTGGACAACAGCAACCACATCGTGGTCTACCGGAACACCGTCGCCGAAGAACCGGCCGTGGCCGGACACCGCCGTCTGTCCGGTGACGGCGGCTATCGGGGCGTGCCTGAGATCCACGGACCCGACGGAAAGATCGTCGATGGTGCCGCCTGGAAGCGGTTCCGGCGGAGCGGGCCGTCACCGAACACGTGATCGCCCGCATGAAGGACTATCCGATCCGGCGCCAGTGCCGCAAGGAGGACGCGATCGACCACGCGACCGCCGGAGTCGCGGTGCTCCACAACCTCGAAATCGCCATAAGCCGATCTCGGCTATCGAGGCCCGAGCCCCGTCTTCCCGTCGATCAGCTCACGGGCGATGTCGAGATGACCGGCATGGCGGGCGGTCTCCTCGATCATGTGCAGGACGATCCGGCGCAGGTCGGTGATCTCGGATCCGAGCGGATCCGGGTGACGTCCGCGCGGCGGCGCCGACAGCGGTGTGGCGGCCAGGACGGCGTCGGACCGCGCGCACTGGTCGCGGTAGAAGGCGAAGACCACGGACGGCGGTCGCGGGGTGAGCAGCGGTGTGTCGTCGTCGGGCCAGGGCAGCGGCTCGGCGGAGCCGGTGGCGATCTCCTGGAACCAGTGCCGCTCGGCGTGGCCCAGATGCTCCACCAAACCCAGGGGCGTCCATCCCGAGGGCACGACCGCGGTCGTCAAGGCCTCGTCGTCCAGCCCTTCGATGATCGCCAGCACGCTGGCGCGCTGTGCTTCCAAGAACATCAGCAGGGCGTCCTTCTCGCCGTCGTCCACCGCGTTCACACCTTTCCTGGGAGGGTGCCGCACGCTAGCAGACGGCCCCGGCGTTCCCGTGGGCGGCCGCGCGTGAACCTCATATAGGTCTGGGCGATACCCCCGATCGTCATCAGGGCTTTGTGCCGGGCCGGCGGCGTGTGGTTCAGTCGGAAACGGCTCCGGCAGGCCTGTTCCGAGCGGCGAATCCCCTTTCCACGACACCAGCACACGAGGAGAAGCGCGTGAGGGACGCGGTCATCGTCGATGCGGTACGCACCCCCATCGGAAAACGCAACGGAGCCCTGTCCGGCATCCACCCCGCCACGCTCTCGGCACACGTGCTGAACGCGCTCGCCCAGCGTACCGGAGTGGAGCCCGCGGAGATCGACGACGTCATCTGGGGATGCGCCGGCCAGGCCGGAGACCAGTCGGGCAACGTCGGGCGGGTCGCCGTGCTCGCGGCGGGATGGCCGGAAGCGGTCCCCGGCACCACGGTCGACCGCCGCTGCGGCTCCAGCCAGCAGGCGGTGCACTTCGCGGCCGCGGGAGTCGTCGCCGGTCACTACGACTTCGTGATCGCCGGGGGCGTCGAGTCGATGAGCCGCGTGCCCATGGGCTCGGCCGCGCGGGACGGCCGCCCGTACCCGGACGAGGTGCTCGAACGGTACGGCGTGCCCGGCTTCGACCAGGGCATCGGCGCGGAGATGACGGCCGGACGGTGGGGTCTGTCCCGGCGGCGGCTCGACGAGTACGCGGCCCGCTCGCACGCCAGGGCGGCGGCGGCCGTCGACTCGGGCGCGCTCGACGGCCAGCTCGCCCCCGTGGAGGGAGCCCTGCGGGCCGACGAGGGCATCCGCCGCGGATCGTCGGTGGAGACGCTGGCCGGGCTGAAGCCCGCCTTCCGCGAGGACGGCGTGATCACCGCGGGCAACGCCTCGCAGATCTCAGACGGCGCCGGCGCCCTGCTCATCACGTCGAGCGAGACCGCCAGGGCGCGGGGGATGCGGCCGATCGCCCGCGTGCACACCGTCGCGCTGGCGGCCGGCGATCCCGTCATCATGCTGACCGCTCCCATCGAGGCCACCGCCAAGGCGCTCAAGAGATCCGGGCTGAGGATCGACGACATCGGGGCCTTCGAGGTGAACGAGGCCTTCGCGCCGGTGCCGCTGGCCTGGCAGGCCGAGACCGGAGCCGCCGGCGACCGGCTCAACCCCTTGGGCGGCGCCATCGCCGTGGGCCACCCGCTGGGCGGTTCGGGCGCCATCCTGATGACGCGTCTCGTCCACCACATGAAGGACCAGGGCATCCGCTTCGGACTGCAGACCATGTGCGAAGCAGGCGGCATGGCCAACGCGACCATACTCGAACTGCTCTGACGAGAGGACCCACCCATGCGTCTGGAAGGACTCTGCACCGCCGTCACCGGAGGCGCGTCCGGCCTCGGGCTGGCGACGGCCCGCCGGCTGGTCGAGGCGGGCGGCAAGGTCGTCGTCATCGACCTGCCGGGTTCCGCCGGGGCCGGCGTCGCCGCGGAGCTCGGCGAGGCGGCCCGCTTCGCCGCCGCCGACGTCACCGACGCCGACCAGTTCGCGGCGGCGCTCGACGCGGCCGGCGAGCTCGGCGGCCTGCGGGCTCTCGTGCACTGCGCGGGCGCCGGCCGCAGGCTGAGGCTCCTGGACAAGGAGGGCAACCCGGGGTCGCTCGAGGACTTCGAGTGGGTGATCAAACTCAACCTGATCGGCTCGTTCAACGCCCTGCGCCTCGCCGCGGCCCGCATCGCCCGCCACGAAGCGGTCAACGGCGAACGCGGCGCCATCGTGCTGACCGCGTCGGTCGCCGCGTACGAAGGCCAGATCGGCCAGATCCCGTACACCGCCGCGAAGGCCGGCATCGCCGGCATGACCCTGACGGCCGCCCGTGACCTGGCCGGCCGGGCGATCCGGGTGTGCACGATCGCGCCCGGCATCATGGACACGCCCCTCCTGGCCCGCCTGCGCGAGGACGTGCGGGCCTCGCTGGAGGCCTCCGTGCCCAACCCGGCCCGGCTCGGCCGTCCCGAGGAGTTCGCCCGGCTCGCCTGCCAGATCCTGGAGAACGGCTACCTCAACGGCGAGACCATCCGGCTCGACGGCGCCATCCGCATGGCGCCGCGCTGAGGCGGCCGGATGGACGGGCCTGGATACAGTCAGGCCGTGGACCTGCACCAGATCAAGTATTTCCTCGCGGTCGTCGACCACAACGGCATCAACGCCGCGGCGACCGTGCTCGACGTCGCCCAGCCGACGATCTCGCAGGCCATCCAGGGCCTGGAGCGCGAGCTCGGCGTCCCGCTGTTCCACCGCATCGGCCGCGGCATGGTGCTCACCTCGGCCGGGCACAGCCTGGTCGGGCCCGCGCGCCGCATCCTGCGCGACGTCGTCGCCGCGGAGGGCTCGCTCGTCGACGCGGCCGGACGGCCGCGAGGCCGCCTGGACGTCTTCGCCATGCCCGCCTTGTCGGCGGACCCGGTGGCCCGCCTGGTCGGCGCCTTCCGCAGGGAGTACCCGAAGGTCTCCATCCGCATCGGCGACCTGCGCGACGAGACGGCGGCGGCCGCCCTGATCAGGGAGGGGCACTGCGAGATCGTGGTCTGCCATCTGCCCGCGATGGACCACGCCGGGCTGGAGGTCCGCCAGCTCGGCGTGCAGGAGTACTGGCTGGTCCTCCCTCCGGGGTCCGCGGCGCCGTCACGGGATCCGCTGCCGCTGTCCGAGCTGCCGGACCTCCCGCAGGTGATCGTGCCGCGCGGCAGCTCCCTGGCGGTCGGCGAGATCGAGCAGGCGGTCGCGGCGGCGGGGCGCGCCATCATCCCGTCCGTCGTCGTGGAGCACCGCGAGGCCCGCCTGCCGTTCGTGCTCGCCGGCGTGGGGGCCACGTTCCTCGAACGCTCGATGGCCGAGGCCGCCGCCGCGCGCGGGGCCGTGGTGCGCGCGCTGGAGCCGCGGATCAGCCGGGCGTACGGGCTGGTCTACGACGGCGCCGCGCTCTCCCCGGCCGGACGGGCGTTCGTCGACCTGGCCTGCCCGTAGGCCTGCCGCAGCTCGTTCTTGCGTACCTTCCCGCTCGCGTTGCGCGGCAGGTCGGCGACCACGGCCAGGCGCCGCGGCACCTTGTACGCCGCCAGCCGCGACCGGCACCACTGATCGATCTCCTCGGCCGTCGGCGACTCCGACGCGGGGAAGGGGACCACGACGGCCAGCGGCGTCTCGCCCCACCGCTCGTCCGGCACGCCCACCACGGCGACCTCCGCCACCTTCGGGTGGGCCGCGATGGCCTCCTCCACCTCGGCGGAGTAGATGTTCTCGCCGCCCGAGATGATCATGTCCTTCAGCCGGTCCACCACGTAGATGTAGCCGTCCTCGTCCTGCCGGACCAGATCACCGGAGTGGAACCAGCCGCCCGCGAAGGCCTCCGCGGTCTCGGCCGGCTTGTTCCAGTAGCCCGTCATGATCGACGGCCCCCGGTAGACGATCTCGCCGATCTCGCCGCGCGGCACGTCGTTCATCTGCCCGTCGACGATGCGCACCTCGGTGTTGACCAGCGGCGTGCCCACAGAGCCGATCTTGCGCACCGCGTCCTCGCCGAGGAGCACGGTCGACACCGCGCCGCACTCCGTCTGGCCGAACATGCTGAGCAACCTGGCGCCGGGGAACGTCTCGATCATCCGGAGCAGGAGCGCCTTGGTCGCGGGCGCGGCGCCCCACGAGATGATCCGCAGCGCGGACAGGTCCCTGCCCTCGATCCCCGGGACGTCGCAGACCGCCTGCCACTGGGCCGGGACCAGGAAGCAGTACCCGACGCCCTCGCGTTCGAGCAGGTCCACGGTCTCCATCGGGTCGAAGCGGCTCGACCTGGCGATCACGGTCCGCGCGCCGACCAGCACGCTGGACAGCAGGGCCGCCAGGCCGCCGATGTGGAAGAGCGGGGTGTTGATCAGCCACACCCGGCAGTCGCTCGGCACGCCGACGTGGGCGAACCTGCTCATGGTCTGGACGGCCAGGTTGTAGTGCGTGAGCACCGCGCCCTTGGGCCGTCCCGTCGTGCCGGAGGTGTACATGATGAAGGCCGGCGCGTGCAGGCCGGCCACCGCGTCGGCCACCGTGCCGGCGCCCTCTTCCGGCGCGTCGCGCAACGCGTCCTCGTAGCGCTCCATGCCGACGACCGGCTCTCCCACCGCCAGGCAGTGGCGCACGGCCGGCGCGTTCTTCCACGCCCGGGCGAAGGTCGCGGCCAGCCCGGCGTCGACGACGGCGAGCACGGCCCCGCTGTCGGACAACTGGTACGCCACCTCGTCCGCCTGCAACCGGAAGTTCACCGGCACGCAGACGGCACCCACCCTGGCACAGGCGAAGAACACCTCCACCATCTCGAGCCCGTTGAACGTCATCACCACGACCCGGTCGCCCCGCTCCACACCCCGCGCCCGCAAGGCGCCGGCCAGCCGGTCCACCCGCGCGTCCAGCTGACCGTACGTGCGACCAGCCCCATCCATCCGCAGCGCCACGGCGTCCGGGGAGGAGCGGGCGTGCCGGGCGAGCTGGTCGCTGATCGTCATCCCCGAGTGGGCCGATGGCGTGTTCACGTGAATTCTCCTTCGTCGCGGCCAGGACACGCTGCTGAGAGTCGACCACCCCATCGGGCCGGGCGCAAAGAGCGAACGCCGCACCGTCCGATAGGCCGAACCTATGGGCGCCGCCGGCTCAGCTCCGCCGCGACGTCCAGGAACGCCGTGGCGGCCGGGGAGAGCGGACCGGGACGGAACACGAGCCGCACGGTCCGCCGGACCGGCGGCGACATGGACCGCACCACCACGTCGCGCAGCTCCGTCTCGGCGATCCGCCGG
Organism: Nonomuraea sp. NPDC049480; assembly: GCF_044465905.1. Taxonomy (NCBI): domain Bacteria; kingdom Bacillati; phylum Actinomycetota; class Actinomycetes; order Streptosporangiales; family Streptosporangiaceae; genus Nonomuraea; species Nonomuraea sp. NPDC049480. The sequence goes on along the minus strand of NZ_JBITMD010000026.1, from coordinate 42,737 downwards.
GGCAGGAACGTGGCGCCCGCGCCGTGCGTGACCAGCTCCCAGATCGCCTGCCGGTGCGCGCACTCGACGGCCACGAAGCCCACGGCCTGCCCCAGCGCGTCGTCGATGGCGGCCCCGCCCCCCGCCTCCGCGGACTCCAGGACCAGGGGGATCTCGGCGATCGCCTCCAGCGGCACCGGATCGGGGAGCGTGGCCGCCAGGTCCGGCGGCAGGACGAGCGCGATCTCCTGCTCCCACAGCTCCCGGGTCCGCACCATGTCGCTCTTCACCGGGAAATCCGTCAACCCCAGCTCGGCATGCCCCTGACGGACCTGGCTCACGACACCGGACGCGCTGCCGGGATCGCGTACGGTGACCAGGATGCCCGGATGCCGGCGGTGCAGCTCGCTGGTCAGCTCCGGCAGCGGGTCGGCGGACAACGTCGACAGCACCGCGAGCTCCAGCCGCCCGGTGACCAGGTCCCGTACGGCGTGGACGCGCCGCCTGGCGCTCTCGACGTCGGCCAGGATCTGGCGGGCGGGCCCGGCGAACGCCCGCCCGTCGGCGGTCAGGGTGAGCCCGCGGCCGGACCGGTCGAACAGCTGGGTGCCGAGCTGGCGTTCCAGGCTGCGGATGGCCTGGGACAGCGACGGCTGGGCGATGTAGAGCGCCTTCGCGGCCTTGGTGACGCCGCCGTGGTCGACGACCGCTACGAAGTACGCGACGAGCCGCAGGTCCATGCCCCGAACTGTACTCATAGGCGGGACTGATAGATCCATACGCACCCCGGTCTTTGCGCCCGCGGGCCCGGTGATGATGCAGTCGGGGGAGGCCGGACGCCACCGGCCGGCCCGTCCCCCGGCCCGCCAGGAGCACGATGACAACGGAGAGCAGCACGACCGCCGCCGGAGACGACGTGCTGGTGCGTCACGAGTCGCGCGTCGCGGTCATCACCATCAACCGCCCGCACGCGCGTAACGCCGTCACCCGGGCGGTGTCCGAGGGCATCGCCGCCGCGCTCGACGAGCTCGACCGGCGCGACGATCTTTCCGTCGGCGTCCTCACCGGGGCCGGGGGCTGCTTCTGCGCGGGAATGGATCTGAAGGGATTCCTGCGCGGCGAGCGTCCCAGCATCGAGGGCCGGGGGTTCGCCGGCCTGACCGAGAAGCCGCCGGACAAGCCGCTGATCGCGGCAGTCGAGGGCTACGCGCTCGCGGGCGGCTGCGAGATCGTCCTCGCCTGCGACCTCGTCGTGGCGGCGCGGACGGCCCGGTTCGGCCTCCCGGAGGTCCAGCGGGGCCTGGTGGCCGCCGCCGGCGGGCTGCTGCGCCTGCCGCACCGCGTGCCCGCGCAGGTCGCGATGGAGCTCGCGCTGACCGGCGACCTGATCACGGCGGATCGCGCGTACGAGATCGGGCTGGTCAACCGGCTCTCGGAGGACGGCGAGGCGCTCGCGACGGCGCTCGCCCTGGCCGCGCGCATCGCGGAGAACGGCCCGCTCGCGACCCTCGCCAGCAAGCGCGTGATCAAGGAGCACGAACAGTGGCCGGAGGCCGAGAGGTTCGCCCGCCAGCGCCTGATCATCGAGCCCGTCTTCGCGTCCCAGGACGCCAAGGAAGGCGCCCGGGCCTTCGCCGAGAAGCGCCGGCCGAACTGGCGGGGCCGATGAGCGGCAGCGGTCCCCTCAGCGGAGTGCGGGTGGTCGAGCTGGGCGGCATCGGCCCCGTTCCGTTCGCCGCCATGATGCTGGCCGACCTGGGGGCGGAGGTGATCCGCGTGCACCGCCCCGCCGATCGGGACACGCGCCCGAACCCGGTGCTGGACCGCGGCCGCCGGTCGCTGGTCGCCGACCTGAAGCATCCCCGTGGCGCGGCGGTCGTCCTGGCCCTGATCGACACGGCGGACGCGGTGCTGGAGGGCTTCCGCCCCGGCGTGGCCGAGCGGCTCGGGTTCGCCCCCGAGACGCTGGCCGAGCGCAACCCGCGGCTGGTGTTCGGCCGCATGACCGGCTTCGGCCAGGACGGGCCGCTGGCGGCGCGGGCCGGCCACGACATCAACTACATCGCGCTGTCCGGCGCGCTCGCCGCGATCGGCCGTCCCGATCACCCGCCCACCCCGCCGCTCAACCTGGTCGGCGACTTCGGGGGCGGCGGCATGCTGCTCGCCGTCGGCGTGCTCGCGGCGGTGCTCAACGCGCGGGGGTCGGGGCGCGGGCAGGTCGTGGACGCGGCGATGGCCGAGGGCTCCGGCCTGCTGATGTCGATGATCTACGGCCGGTACGCGGCCGGCGCCTGGCGCCTCGACCGCGGCGCGAACCTGCTCGACGGCGGCGCCCCCTTCTACGACACCTACGAGTGCGCCGACGGGCGGCACGTGGCCGTGGGCGCCATGGAGGCCGCGTTCTTCGCCAGGCTGGTCGACGTGCTCGGCGTCGCCGACGCGATCGACCTCGCCGCCCAACGGGACCCGGACACCTGGCCGGCGATGCGGGAGACGTTCGCCAGGGCGTTCAAGAGCACCACCCGCGACGAGTGGGCGGAGCGGTTCGCCGGCGTCGACGCCTGCGTCACGCCGGTGCTGACCATGGACGAGGTCGTCACGCATCCGCACAACGCCGCCAGGAACAGCTTCTCCACCGACGCCGAGGGCGCCGTCCACCCCGCGCCCGCGCCCCGGTTCGCCGGCACCCCCTGCGGCAGGCCCGCGCCCGCGCCGGCGCCCGGGGAGGACACCCGTGCGATCCTGGCCGAACTGGGGCACACCGATGAGGAGATCGAGAGCCTGCTGTCGGAGGGGGCCGTGCGGTGAACGCGTACTGGCCGGAGGGAATGCCCGCCACGCTCGACTATCCCGAGCTGACCGTCGGAGAGCTGCTCACCACGGCGGCGCGGCTGTACGGCGACCGGACGGCCGTCGTGGACGGGCCGGAGCGGCTCACCTTCGCCGAGCTGCTCGCGCGGGCCGCCGCGTTCGCGCACGGCCTGCGGGACGCCGGCGTCCGCGACGGCGACGTCGTCCTCCTCCACCTGCCCAACAGCGCCTGGTTCCTGATCGGCTACTACGGGACGCTGCTCGCCGGCGCCACCGTGTCGCTCGCCAACCCGCTGCAGCCGGCGCCGGCCCTGCGCGACCAGCTGCTCGACACCGGCGCGGTCCTCGCCCTCAGCCACCCCGCCCACGTGGCCACCCTGCGGGAGGCGGGCCCGGACCTGCGGACGATCGTGGTCGTACCGCCGCACGCGGACCCCCCGCCGGCCGGCACGGTGCCCCTCGCCGGCTTCGTCGCCGGCCGGCCCGCCACCGCCCCGGAGACGGGCGTCACCCCGGACGACGCGGCCCACATCGCCTACACCGGCGGCACCACCGGAGTCCCGAAGGGCGTGCGGGTCCTGCACCGCAACGTGGTCGCCAACGTCGCCCAGATGACCGCCTGGCGCGCCGCCCACCTGCTCACCACCGGCGACGGCGAACCCCGGCTCCGCCCGATCCCCGGCCTGGACGACGCGGGCGTGCACCCCGGCGACGGGGTCACCGTGATGGTGTCACCCCTGTTCCACGCGCACGCGCTCATCCACGTGAACTTCCTGCTCCTGTGCGGCACCACCATCGTGCTCACCGGACGCTTCACCCCCGAGCTGCTGCTGGCGGCGATCGAGCGGCACCGCGCCACGTACGTCACCGGCAGCCCGGCCATGTGGCACGCGCTGCTGGACAGCCCCGAGCTGGACGCCCGCGACCTGTCCTCGGTGCGGGTGGTCTCCTCGGGCGCCGCCCCGATCGACCCGGCCGGCCTCCAGGCGCTGGCCGCCGCCTTCCCCAACGCGATGGTCGGCGAGGGGTACGGCCTCACCGAGGCCACGTGCCTGGTGACCGCCGCGCCGCTGCTGCGGGGCGCCAGGCGCAAACCGGGAAGCGTCGGCGTGCCGATCTTCGACACCGCGGTGGAGGTCCGCTCGATCGGCGACGGCGCGGCCGTGCTCGGCCCCAACGAGCCGGGCGAGCTCTGGGTACGCGGCCCCCAGGTCACGCCCGGCTACCTGAACCGGCCGGAGGCGACCGCCGAGCAGTTCGCCGGCGGCTGGCTGCGTACCGGGGACATCGGCCTCGTCGACGAGGAGGGCTTCGTCCACATCGTCGACCGGGCCAAGGACATGCTCATCTACAAGGGCTACAACGTCTATCCGCGCGAGCTGGAGGACATCCTGCGCGGCCATCCCGGCGTGGCCGCGGCGGCGGTCGTCGCCAGGCCCGTCCCGGGCGCGGGGGAGGAGCCGGTCGCCTTCGTCGTGCCGCGGCAGGGCACCGTCGTCCACCCGGAGGCCGTCATGGCGTTCGTCGCCGAGCGGGTGGTTCCGTACAAGAAGATCCGGGCCGTCCACGTCATCGACGCGCTGCCGACCTCGCCCGCCGGGAAGATCCTCAAAGCCGAGCTGCGCGCGCGGATCGCACAGCCTCCCACCACCGTCAGGAGTTGAACCGTGGAGACCGAAGCGTTCCAGGAGGTGCTCGCCGCCGTGCGCACGTTCGTCCGCAAGGAGGTCGTGCCCGCCGAAGACGTCATCGAGCAGACCGACGAGATCCCCGAGGGCATCCGCGCGAAGGCGGCCGGCATGGGGCTGTTCGGCTACGCGCTGCCGGAGGAGCACGGCGGGCTTGGGTTCTCCATGGCGGAGGACGTCCGGCTGGCGATGGAGCTCGGCTACACCGCACCGGCCTTCCGCTCGATGCTCGGCACCAACAACGGCATCGCCGGCCAGGTCCTGGTGAACTTCGGCACCGACGAGCAGAAGCGGCGCCACCTCCCCGGCCTGGCCTCCGGCGCCAAGATCGCCGCGTTCGCGCTCACCGAGCCCGAGGCCGGCTCGGACCCGAGCGGGCTGCGGACCCGGGCCGTCCGGGTCGCGGACGGCTACCGGCTCACCGGCCAGAAGCGGTTCATCACCAACGCCGACCGCGCCGACCTGTTCATGGTCTTCGCCCGGACGAACGCCGGCGCGGGCACCAACACCGAGGGCACCAAGGGCATCTCCGTCTTCGCGGTCGAGTCCGGCGCCGAAGGGCTCACCGTCGGCCCCAAGGACGAGAAGATGGGGCAGCGCGGCGCGCACACCGCCGAGGTCTTCCTCGACGACGTCCTCGTGCCCGAGTCCGCGCTGATCGGCGGCGTCGAGGGCGAGGGCTTCGCGGCCGCCATGCGCTCGCTGGCCCGCGGCCGGCTGCACATCGCGGCGATCTGCGTCGGGCTCGCCCAGCGGCTCGTCGAGGAGAGCGTCGGCCACGCCGCGGCCGGCCGGCAGGGCGGCCGTCCCATCGCGGAGTTCCAGCAGGTGCAGGCGATGCTCGCGGACTCACAGACCGAGCTCATGGCCGGCCGGGCGATGGTGCTGGAGGCGGCGAAGGCGTACGACGACGGCAGCGACCGCCGCATGGCGCCGTCGTGCGCGAAGCTCTTCTGCTCGGAGATGGTCGGCAGGGTGGCCGACCGCGCCGTCCAGATCCACGGCGGCCTGGGATACATGCGGTCGGTCCCGGTCGAGCGGTTCTACCGCGACGCCCGCCTGTTCCGCCTGTACGAGGGCACCAGTGAGGTACAAAAGGTCATCATCGCCAAACAACTGCTCAGGGGGGACGCCCGGTGACGCTGCCGCTCCAGGGGCTGCGGATCGTCGAGATCTCCAGCTATGTGGCCACCCCGCTGGGCGGGATGACGCTGGCTCAGCTCGGCGCCGACGTCATCCGGGTCGAGCCGATCGGCGGGGCGGCGGACCGCACCCGCTGGCCGCTGGCCGGGAGCGGGACGAGCCTGTACTGGTCCGGCCTGAACAAGGGCAAACGCGCGATCGAGGTGGACCTGTCCTCCGGCGAGGGATGCCGGCTCGTCGCCGGCCTGATCGCCGGCGGCGGCGGGATCGTGATCACCAACGCCGACCGGTACCCGGAGCTGACCTTCGAGGCGTTGCGGGAGCGCCGCCCCGACGTGATCCACGTGCTGCTCACCGGCCGCCGCGACGGCGGGGCCGCGGTCGACTACACCGTCCAGGCGGCGACCGGCTTCCCCCTGCTGACCGGCCCGGAGAACGTGGCAGGGCCGGTCAACACCGTGGTTCCCGCCTGGGACGTCGCGGCAGGGCTCTACCTGGCGGCCGGCCTGCTGGCCGCCGAGCGGCACCGCCTGCTGACGGGGGAGGGGCAGCGGGTACGCCTCGCGCTGGAGGACGTCGCCCTGGCGACCGCGGGCAACCTCGGTTACCTGGCCGAGGCGCAGCTGGGCGCGAGCTCAGGCACGCCGCGGGAGCGCGACGGCAACCACGTCTACGGCACGTTCGGCCGCGACTTCGCCACCGCCGACGGCGAGCGGCTGATGATCGTGGCGCTCACCGCCCGGCACTGGCGGGACCTCCTCGCCGCCACCGGGCTCACCGACGTGGTGTCCGCGCTGGCCGCCGCGCTCGGCGCGGACTTCGCGGAGGAGTCCGAGCGGTACCGGCACCGCAAGGTCCTCGCAGCCCTGCTCGCCGGCTGGTTCGAGTCGCACACCCGGGCCGAGGCGGAGACGGCGTTGCGCGCCACCCGCGTGCTCTGGTCGGCGTACCGGAGCTTCACCGACCTCGCCGCCGGGCTGCCCGGGAACCCGCTCATGGCGGAGATCGACCAGCCCGGCGTGGGGCGGCACTGGGCGCCCGGATCACCGCTGGTCGTAGACGGGGAGCAGCCGCCGCCGGCGGCGGCGCCGCAGGTGGGCCGGCACACCGACGACGTGCTGCGGACCGAGCTCGGACTGTCCGAGGAGGACCTCGCGACGCTGCGGAAGAACGGCGTCATCCACGGCCCGACCTCATCACCACCAGAGGGAACATGATGCTGCTCAACCATAAGACCGCCGTCATCACCGGTGGCGCCCAGGGCATCGGGCTCGCCATCGCGGAGGTCTTCGTCAGGGAAGGCGCCCGGGTCGTGATCGGCGACCTCAATCTGGAGGCCGCCGAGGCGGCGGCCAAGCGACTCGGCGGCCCCGGCGCGGCCCGCGCGGCACGCTGCGACGTCACGAGCGCCGCGGACGTGGACGCCCTGATCCAGACGGCGCTGGAGGCGTTCGGCTCGCTGGACGTCATGGTCAACAACGCCGGGATCACCCGCGACGCGACGATGCGGACGATGACCGAGGAGCAGTTCGACCAGGTCATCGACGTGCACCTCAAAGGCACCTGGAACGGCACCCGCAAGGCGGCCGCCGTCATGCGCGAGCAGAAGAGCGGCGCGATCGTGAACATCTCCTCGTTGTCCGGCAAGGTCGGCATGGTGGGCCAGACCAACTACTCCGCTGCCAAGGCCGGCGTCGTCGGCCTGTCCAAGGCCGCCGCCAAGGAGCTGGCCCACCACGGCGTACGCGTCAACGCCATCCAGCCGGGCCTGATCCGCTCGGCCATGACCGAGGCGATGCCGCAGAAGGCGTGGGACCAGAAGCTCGCCGAGATCCCGATGGGGCGGGCGGGCGAGGTGCAGGAGGTCGCCTCGGTGGCGTTGTTCCTGGCCTCCGAGCTGTCCTCGTACATGACCGGCACGGTGCTGGAAGTGACCGGCGGGCGGTTCATGTGAGCGGGGAACCGGGATCCCCGGTGATCGTGCGGGAAGGGACCGGGCATGCGTGAAGCGGTCATCTGCGAGCCCGTCCGCACCCCGATAGGCCGCTACGGCGGGGCCTTCAAGAGCCTGACGGCGGCCGACCTCGGGGTGGCCGCGCTCAAGGGCTTGATCGAGCGCACCGGCATCGCGCCGGACGCGATCGAGGACGTCGTCCTCGGCCACTGCAACGCCAGCAGCGAGGCGCCCGCGATCGGCCGCGTCGTCGCGCTCGACGCCGGGCTGCCCGTGCACGTGCCCGGCCTGCACCTCGACCGCCGGTGCGGCTCGGGCCTGCAGGCCGTGCTCTACGCGGCCATGCAGGTGCAGACCGGGGTCCACGACGTCGTCGTCGCCGGCGGCGCCGAGAGCATGAGCAACGCCACGTTCTACTCGGCCGACATGCGATGGGGCGCGCGGAACGGGATCGCCGTGCACGACAGCCTCGTACGCGCCCGGCAGACCGCGGGCGGGAAGAGCCACCCCGTCCCCGGCGGCATGCTCGAGACGGCCGAGAACCTGCGCCGCGCGTACGCGATCCCGCGCGCGGAGCAGGACGAGCTGGCCCTCCTGTCCCACCAGCGGGCGGTCACGGCCCAGGCCGGCGGGATCCTGGCCGAGGAGATCATCCCGATCGCGGTCAGGACCAGGACCGGCGAGGTCGTGATCGACACCGACGAGCACCCCCGCGCCGGCACTTCTCTGGAGTCCCTGGCCAGGCTCAAGCCGATCCTGCTCGACTCCGACCCGGAGGCGACGGTCACCGCGGGCAACGCCAGCGGGCAGAACGACGCCGCCGCCATGTGCCTCGTCACCACGCCCGAGCACGCCGCGCGGCACGGCCTGCGCCCGCTGGTCCGCCTCGTGTCGTGGGCGGTGGCCGGGGTCGAGCCGGAGACCATGGGCATCGGCCCGGTCCCCGCCACCGCGGCCGCCCTGCACCGGGCCGGCCTCACCCTGGACGACATCGGCCTCATCGAGCTCAACGAGGCGTTCGCGGCCCAGGCGCTGGCGGTCATGCGGGAGTGGGACTTCGGTGAGAAGGACCTGGAGCGCACGAACGTGCACGGCTCCGGCATCTCGCTCGGCCACCCGGTCGGCGCCACCGGCGTGCGCATGCTGGCGACCCTGGCCCGTGAGCTCCACCGCCGCGAGGCCCGGTACGGCCTGGAGACCATGTGCATCGGCGGCGGCCAGGGCCTGGCCGCGGTCTTCGAGCGCGTGCCGGCCTGATCAGCGGTCTTCGAGCGGTGCCGGCCTGATCAGCGGTCCTGCCAGATCGGCGCCCGCTTCTCGGCGAAGGCGCGGGCGCCTTCCAGCGCGTCGGCGGACGCCGTCACCGCCGCCCACACCTCCCGCTGCGCCGCGAACGCCTCCTCGTCGGTGTAGCTCACCGACGCCGACAGGATCTGCTTGGACGCCCGTACCGCGAACGGCGCGTTGGCGGCGATCCTGGCGGCCAGCTCCCGCGCTCCCGCCAGCGCCCCGCCCGGCTCGGTGAGCACATTCACCAGCCCGTACGTGTGCGCCTGCGCGGCCGGAAGCGGATCGCCGGTGAGCACCAGCTGCATGGCCAGGTGGTACGGCAGGGCCTTCGCCACCCGCAACAACCCGCCCCCCACCGCGATCAGCCCCCGCTTGACCTCCGGCAGGCTGAACACGGCGTCCCGCGCCGCGACCACGAGATCGGCGGCCAGCGCCAGCTCGCAGCCCCCGGCGACCGCCCACCCCTCGACCGCGGCGATCAGCGGCTTGGACGGAAGACGCTCGGTGATGCCGGCGAACCCGCGCCCCGGCAGGGCGGGCTTCTCACCACGCGTGAACGCCTTGAGGTCCATGCCGGAGCAGAACGTGCCGCCCGCGCCGGTGAGGATCCCGACCAGCAGTTCCGGCCGCGACTCCAGCTCGTCGATCGCCGCGGCCAGCGCCTTCGTCGTCTCCAGGTCCACCGCGTTGCGCGCCGCCGGCCGGTTGATGGTGATGACCGCCACGCCGTCGCCGAATTCGGTCAGCACGGTGCTCATGCGTGTTCCCTTTCGCTCACAGGCCGATGGACTTGGCGATGATGCTCTTCATGACCTCGCTCGTGCCACCGTAGATGCGGGTGACCCGCGCGTCGGCGTACATGCGGGCGATCGGATACTCCAGCACGTATCCGTAGCCGCCGTGCAACTGCAGGCACTTGTCCACGACGCGGGACTGCAGCTCGGTGCAGAAGAGCTTCACCTTGGCCGCGTCCGCCGCGCTCAACCCGCCGGCGTCGTGCTCCTCCAGCGCGCGGTCGACCAGCGCCTGCCCCGCCTCCACCTCGGTCGCGCACTCGGCGAGCACGAACTTGGTGTTCTGGAAGCCGGACAGCGGCCGGCCGAAGACGTTCCGCTCGCTCACGTACGCGAGCGTGACGTCCAGCGCCGCCGCCGCTGCCGCCTGCGCGTTCACCGCGATGGACAACCGCTCCTGCGCGAGATTGTGCCCGAGGTAGTCGAAGGCGCGGCCCTCCTCGCCCAGCAGGTTCGCGACCGGCACGGGGACGTCGGTGAAGGCCAGCTCGGCGGTGTCCTGCGCCTTGAGCCCGAGCTTGTCCAGGTTGCGGCCCACCGAGAAGCCGGGGGAGGCCGCCTCGACGACCAGGATGCTCAGGCCGGCGCGCCGGTTCTCCGCGGGCGGGGAGGTTCGGGCGACGACGAGCACGAGGTCGGCGTTGACGGCGCCGGTGATGAAGGTCTTGGCGCCGTTGAGCACGTAATGGTCACCGTCGAGTGCCGCGGTCGTGGCGATGCCGGCCAGGTCCGACCCGGTGCCCGGCTCGGTCATCGCGATCGCCGTCATCAGCTCGCCGCCGGCCACCCCGGGCAGCCAGCGCCGCCTCTGCTCCGCGTCGGCGTACCTCAGCAGGTACGGCAGCACGATGTCGGTGTGCACCCGCACCGGGCCGAGGCCCAGCTTCGCCCGCGCCAGCTCCTCGTTCACCACGGCGTTGAACTTGAAGCTGCGCTGGCCGCCGCCCCCGTACTCCTCGGGGACCTGCATGCCGAGGATGCCCAGCTTGCCCAGGAGCCGGTAGAAGTCGCGGGGCGCCGCGCCCGCCTTCTCCCATTCCGGGAAGACCGGGACGACCTCGCGGGCGAGGAAATCGCGGACGGTGGCCCGGAACGCCTCGTGGTCCTCGCCGAAGACGGTGCGTCGCATCGTTCCTCTTTCTGCCGAGCTTGTCGAACGATCGTTAAGTTCAGGAGCCGGGCCGGCGATGCCGAGGGCCGGAAACACGGCGTCAGGTGGTCTTGGCCCGTGACCTGCGGGCCGGCGGGCGGTGCTCGACCACCGTGAGCGCCAGGTGGGTGTACCGCTCCGTCAGGTCGGTGACGCTCAGGTCGCCCGTGGGTTGGTACCACTGGGCGACGGCGTTGCACATCGCCAGGATCGCCCGATGCGCCTCGTCGGGATGGGGCGTGGCGAAGACGCCGCGGGCCACGCCGTCGTCGATGATCTCACGCAGCAGCTTCGGCAGCGCGTCGCGCCGCTCGACGAAGCGCTCCAGCCGCTCCGGCTCCAGGTTGCGCAGCTCGCGCAAGGCGAGCAGGCTGTCCACCTGGCGCCGCACCCGGTATTCCACCGTTGCCCGCACGAACGCGCCCAGCCGCGCCGCCGGGTCGTCCCCAGCGGTGGTCAGCGCCGTCTCGCAGCCGCGCCGGCAGTCGTCGAGCGCGTCCTCCAGCAGCGCGTGGAGCAGCTCCTGCTTGCCCGCGTGGTAGTAGTAGAGCACCGACAGGCTCAGCCCCGCGCCCTTGGCGATGTCCCGGATCGACGCGCCGTGGTAGCCGCGCTCGGCGAAGATCTCGCGCGCCGACGCCATGATCGCGGCAAGTCCGTTTCCCCTGGCCACCGCCCGAGGCTCCCGATCCGCCGCACCGGCCGTGCCGCGTGTCGCCATCGCCACATCCTATTCCACACATCGAAACCGTCAGATCGTCAGCGCCACGCGGGCGGACGCTACCCGGCCTTCACCTGATACTGCTCGGCGAGGTCGGACACCTTGAAGTCCTCGACCAGCTTCATGCCGGCGTAGACGTCCTTGTCGGGCCGGTGGATCTGGCTCTCCCGGGAGGTCGGCTGCGCCGGGTCCGACAGGTCCAGCTTCGGCCCCAGCCCGTCGATGCTGAAGCTGGTCACCTTGGCGCGGGCGGCGAGCACGCCCTTGCGGGTCAGATCGTCGCACGTCCCGCTGATGATCTTCGCCCACAGGTGGGTCGACAGGTACGCGAGCACGACCGCGCCGCCCGACTCGGGCTGCTGCGCGCCGAACTTGGCCTGCCACTTGCCGGCCAGCTTCTTCACCGCGGGCGTGTCCGCGCTGAGCAGCCCGATGCCTGACACCCGGTAGTACTGCTTGATCAGCGCGGGCGCGGCCGCCGTCTCCAGCAGGCTCCTGGCGAACGTCGCGACGTTGCCCATGATCGGCACGTCCAGCCCGGCGGCCTGGGCGGCGCTGGCCACCGCCGCGGTCTGCTTCGCCGTCGAGTCCAGCAGGATCGCCTTGGCGCCGGCCGCCTTCATCGCGTTGACCTGGCTGGTGAGGTCGGCGTCGGTCGGCTTGATCTGCTGGCTCGCCAGCTTCAGCCCCGCCTTCTCCGTCGCGAACGTGCTGCCCTTCAGGCTGTTCTCGCCGATCTCGCCCTGCAGGTAGATGTGCCCGAGGGTGTCGCCCTTCTTCAGCATGCCCTCGCGCACCATCCAGTCGATGCTGTTGACCGCCTGGATGTCGTACGTGGAGCCGACCACGATGAGATGCGGGTCGCCGAGCAGGGTGGGCGCGAACGCGGTCAGGCCGACCAGCATGTCGTTCGCGACGATCTTGTCCTTCAGCGCCGAGGTGATCGCCGAGCCGTAGACGTTGAGGAAGCCGAGGACCTGCGGCGCGACCTCGTCGTACGCCGTGACCGCCTTCTGCACGTCGTACCCGTGGTCCCGGACGACGAGCTCGATCTTCCGCCCGCACACGCCGCCGGCCGCGTTGATCTCGTCCACGGCGAACTGGCTGGCGGTGTTGCTGGTCTTGCCGGACGTGGCGAACGCGCCGGACAGGTCCTGGAGCATGCCCAGCTTGATGGTGGAGGCGCTGACGCCGGGGGCGGCGCCGCCCGAGGAGGTGGTGGCCTTGGTGGAACAACCGGTGACGGACAGGGTCGCCACGAGGGCGGCCGCGGTGAGGACACGCGGACGGGACCGGTTCATGGGGTTCTCCTGGCGTTTCTCTGGGGGGTGGGGGTGGGTCAGCGGGCGGCCGGCCGGCGCCGGTCGCGCAGGGCGTGCACCAGCGCCCGCAGCCCGCCGGGCTGGGTCAGCATGACGACCACGACGAGCCCGCCGTAGACGAACTGCGCGGCGATGGACGCCTCGAGCCCGTCCTGGCCGGGGCCGACGACGAGCGGCAGCACGTCCGCGTACCGGGACAGCACGATCGGCAGCGCGACCACGAACGCCGCGCCGATGATCGCGCCGGACGTCGAGCCGAGTCCGCCGAGGATGATCATCGCGAGGAAGTCGATCGAGAGGAGGAGGTCGAAGTAGTCGGGGACGGCGCGCTGGAAGGCCAGCGCCGTCAGCACGCCGGCGACGCCGGCGTACATCGAGGACAGGACGAACGCGGACGCCTTGGCGCGCTGCACCCGCACGCCCATCGCGGCCGCGCCCACCTCGCTGTCGCGCATGAGGCGGAACGCCCGGCCAGGACGGCCCCGCAGCACGTTGCGGGCCACCAGCGTCGCCGCGACGGTGACCGCCAGGAAGAGGTACCAGAGGTTCTCCACGGCCCCGAACGGCACGCCGAGCACGACGAGGCCCGAGGCGTCGGAGAAGGCGAACCCGCCCAGCGCGAACGGCGTGACCGAGCGCCCGTCGTAGCCGCCGGTCACCGGCCGCAGGTTGAGCAGCAGGTGATGGCCGAGGAAGACCAGGCCCAGCGAGGCGATCCCGAGATAGATGCCGCGCAGCCGGCTGGCGACCGGGCTGAACAACAGGCCGCACACCCCGGCGAGCAGCGTCGCGAGCACGGCGGCCACGAGCGGGGGCAGTCCCAGGCCGGTCATGTGGCCTTCGTCGCCGCCTGCGAGGAAGGCGTACCCGTACGTGCCGACCGCGACGAAGAACGCGTGGCCGAGCGACAGCTGCCCGGCCGCGCCGAACAGGACGGTCAGGCCGAGCGCGCCGACCGCCGCGGCCATCGCGAACAGGCCGATGCGCAGCCAGAACGCGTCCACGTACAGCGGCAGCGCCAGCGCCACGACGATCGCGGCGACCAGGGCGGCGACGGCCGGCAGCCGGCGCGGCAGCGCCCGGGAGGGCGCCGCGGCGGGGGCCGCGGGGCGGGCAGGCGCGACAGTGCCGTCAGACACGGCTGACCTCCTTCGACCCGAACAGCCCTGAGGGCCGCCACAGCAGCACGACGATCATCACGAGATACGCCACGACGTCGCCGACGCCGAGCCCGAGGAAGGCGAGCGCGTCCTGGTGGCCGGCCACGAGCACCTGGACGACGCCGACGATGAGGCCGCCCGCGATGGCCCCGCCGAGCGAGTCGAACCCGCCGATGATGGCCGCGGGGAAGGCGGCGATCGCGACCGACTCGATGCTCAGGCTGACGCCCGGGCTGGGGAAGGAGGCCAGCCCGATTCCGGCCGCGGTGGCCAGCAGCCCGGCGATGACCCAGGCGGTGGCGGAGACCCGGCGCAGGCGGATCCCCACCAGCGTCGCCCCCTCGGCGTCGGCGATGGACGCGCGCATCGCCAGCCCCCAGCCGGTCAGCGTGAGCAGCGCGGTGAGACCGGCGATCAGCAGCGGTACGGCGACCACGGTGAGGACGACCGTGAGCGGCAGGGTCAGCGGCCCGAGGTTGACCACCTGGCCGTCCCACGGCGCGCCCAGCGGCAGCACGTGCTCCCCGAGGCGGCGGGTCAGCTCGGCGGTCAGCACCACGTTCAGGCCGATCGTGAGGATCGCCATCGCGTGGTGGTTGTGCCGGTCGACGCGCGCCAGCAGGAGCCGCTCGGTCGCCAGCGCGAGCAGGCCGGCGACGGCGAAGCCGAGCAGCGCCGCCGGGGCGAAGCCGATCCGGGGCTGGGCGGCGGCGACCACATACACGCCGAGCAGCAGGAACGACGCGTGCGCGAAGTTGACCACGCGGGTGGCCTTGAAGACGATGACGAAGCCGAGCGTGATGAGCGCGTACAGCAGGCCCAGGGACACGCCGTTGACCAGCAGCTCCAGCAGGCGGATCATCGCGGCGTCCTCTCGGCCTCTTGACTGTTCGCGGCCTCGTCCGGCGCGGCGCTGCTCGACGCGGCCTCGTCCGGCGCGGCCCTGCTCGACGCGGCCTCGTCGGGGACGCCGAGGTAGGCGCTGACCACGGTCGGGTCCCGGCGCACCTCGGCGGGCGCGCCCTCGGCGACGACCTTGCCGAAGTCGAGCACCGTGATGCGGTCGGCGATCGACATGACCACGCCCATGTCGTGCTCCACGAACACCACGGTGAGGCCGAGCGCCTCACGCGCCGCGAGAACGAGCCGCCCCAGCTCCCGGCTCTCCGCCGCGTTCATCCCGGCCACCGGCTCGTCGAGGATGAGCAGGCGCGGCTCCAGGCACAGCGCCCGGGCGAACTCCAGGCGCTTGAGGTCGCCGTACGCCAGCCGCCCGGCTGTGCTGTCCAGCAGCGCCGAGAGGCCCGCGAACGCGGCGATCTCCCGTACCCGGGCCTCGTGGCGGCGCTGCTCGCGGCGGCCGAGCCACAGCGCGGTAGCGACCAGGCCGGCGCGGGTCAGCCGGTGCCGCCCCACCATCAGGTTGTCCAGCACCGACTCGCGCGGCGAGACCACGATGTTCTGGAAGGTCCTGCCGACCCCCAGCGCCGCGACCCGGTCGGGCCGCAGCCGGGTCACCTCGTGATCGTCGAGCAGGATGCGCCCGCCGGTCACGGGATAGATGCCGCACAGCGCGTTGAGCAGCGACGACTTCCCCGCGCCGTTGGGGCCGATGATCGCGTGCACCGTGCCCGGCTCGACGGTGAACGACACCTCGTCCAGCGCCAGCAGGCCGCTGAACGCCACGCTCACCCCGTCCACCACCAGCCGGGGCGGGCTCATGCCGTCCACCGGGCCAGCTGGGGCACGGCCCGGCCGTCGCCCGGACGCGGGCCCCCGCCCGCGCCCTCTCCCGAGTCTTCTTCGCCCAGGTCCTCGCCGAGGTAGAGCCGGCGGACCTCGTCGCTGCGGGACAGCTCGCCGGCCGTCCCGCTCAGCACGACCCGCCCGAGCTCCAGTACGTACGCCCGGTGCGCGACGGACAGCGCCATCGCCGCGTTCTGCTCCACCAGCAGCACGGGCACGCCCTCGCGGCCGATCTCCCGCACGGTCTCGCCGATCTGCTTCACCAGCAGCGGCGCCAGGCCGAGCGACGGCTCGTCGAGCAACAGCAGCTTCGGCCGCGACATCAGCGCGCGGGCGATCGCCAGCATCTGCTGCTCGCCGCCGGACAGCGTGCCGGCGCGCTGCCGGCGCCGCTCGGCCAGCCGGGGGAACATCTCGAACACCTGGCCGCGGGCCCGAGCCCGCGCCTCGCGGGAGCGGACGGTGATGGCGCCCGCGTCGAGGTTCTCGTCGACGGTGAGCGAGCCGAACACGTGCCGGCCCTCCGGCACCTGCACGAGCCCGCCGGCCACCACGGTTGCCGGGTTCGTCCCCGCGGTCTCCCGCCCCAGGAACCGGATCGACCCCGCGGC
Source organism: Nonomuraea sp. NPDC049480 (assembly GCF_044465905.1). NCBI lineage: Bacteria > Bacillati > Actinomycetota > Actinomycetes > Streptosporangiales > Streptosporangiaceae > Nonomuraea > Nonomuraea sp. NPDC049480. The sequence goes on along the minus strand of NZ_JBITMD010000026.1, from coordinate 26,368 downwards.
GACCGACCCCCCGTGCAGCGGCACCGTGCCCGAGACGGCCCGCATGAGGGAGGTCTTTCCCGCGCCGTTCGCGCCGAGTAACGCCACCACGCCTGCCTCGGCGACCTCGAGGTTCACTCCGTGAAGTACCGGCTCCCGCGCGCCGTAGCGGACGACGAGCCCTTCGATCTCCAGCATCGGCGTCTCCTTGCTGTGCTGTTCTCATGGCCTCACTCCGTGAGGCGGGCGACGGCACTCCCTCGCTGGGCCGGCGTATGCATCGATCGTTCGTTAAGTCGACATTGCCTATATCGATCGTTCGTTAAGTACGCGTAATGTAGGTGACCTCTGTGATACACGTCAACACCCTGGCGGGCGCGGGCCGCAAGGTTTCCCGCCCCATCCGGCCGCGGCGGCCATCTCGGTGAGTGGCCGGCGGACCGTGGTCAGCGGGCAGGCGCAGCAGCCGGTGGGCCTCGGCCAGGCCATGTCCGGGTCGTTCCTGGCTGACGTCCCTCGGTGTCAGTACAGGACGGAGGGCAGGTACGCGCCCGCGGGCGCGTTGTACAGGCCGACGGTCATCAAGCTCATGAGCTGGACGACCCGCAGGCCGTTGCCCAGGCACCACTGGAGGAGCGCGCTGTTGCCGGCGGGGACCAGGATGCCGGCCCCGCCGAACGCGTGGGCCGCGCCGATGAGGGCCTTGACATCCTCGGTGGTCTCACCCACCGCGTGGGCGAAGAGCGCCAGGTCGGTGGCGTACCCGGTCGGCCGGCCGCCGTGCTCGACGACGCGGGCCGTGCCCAGCTTGACGGCGTCGGCGAGCTCCCCGCCGCGATCGATGCCGTGGACGCGCCGGCACAGCTCGTTGCAGGCCGGCAGGTCCCCGTCCGTCGCCGGCCGCACCGTGTAGCCGTCGATCGCCTGGTTCACCGCAGGGCCCTGCAGGCAGGCAAGGCTCTCGCGGAACTCGAAACCCAGGCTCGCGTAGAGCGCGAACGACCTGTTGTGGTAGGCGCTCTGCAGCAGCCGGATGCCGGGCGCCTGCCGTTCGGCGGCCCGGTTCATGACGTCCCGCATGAGCTCGCGGCCGATGCCGTGGTTCTGGGCCGCCGGATCGACGGTGATGGGACCGACGCCGACGACCGGGGAGCGTTCGTCGAGGAAGTTGCTGCCGGCGATGCGCCCGTCGAGCTCGGCGACGACGCTGTAGAAGCCCGGATGGGTCAGCAGCGTCTCGATCGTCTCCGCCGCGGCCTCCATGCTGGGGAAGTCGTGCGGGAAACCGTGATCGTCGGCGAGCCTGGCGAAGCTCTCGAAGCAGATCCGGCCGCAGTCACGCGCATCGTCCACGGTTCCGCCGCGGAGTACGAGATCCACGAACATCACCCCCCGTGCCCCCTGCCCGAGCCGGTGCTCCGTGGCGGAGGGCCTGGTAGGGGGCCGCTTTCTCCATCAAATCACCAAGCCGGGGGAGACCCGCCGCCGGCCCACGCTCCTGCCCGCGCGTGTGAGAAGTCTTCAGCCCAGGGAGATCCGGTCCAGGTCAGGGGCCGCGGCCGTGTCGTTGTGGATCTTGATGGTGTTCGCCCCGGCCCGCAACGTCACGGGAACGGCGGTCGTGTACGGCGTGTTGTTGCCCACACCGCTCACCTTCACCTCGACCGGCGTCCCGTCGTTGACCGTCACGAAGTACGACCGCTCCCCGTTCACCGTGAAGTCGATGAACAGCGTGTACTGCCGCGCCTCCGCCACCGTGACGTCCTCGAACAGCACGTACGCGTCCGCGCCGCCCCCGAGGTTGCGCACCTTCTGCCCGCCGGAGCAGGCCGAGCAGTTGGTGATGCCCGCGCTGCCGATCCCGTTCCCGGAGTCCTCCGCCTCCCGCATGAACACCCGGTCGGCCGGACGGGGCCGGATCCGCAGCTGCCGCGTGACCGTGCTCGGCCGGCCGAGCACCTGGAACGACGCCGCGATGGGGACGTCGGTGGCCGTCACGTCCTGGCCGGGCGGCGAGGTCAGCGTCCACGTGCCCTCCAGCGTCTGCCCCAGCCGCAAGGCGGCCGCGGTGGCCGGGACGCCCTCGACCGACCAGCCGGCGGGCGCGGCCGGGGCCAGCGAGACGCGGTCGAGCACGTCGTCGGCGTCCAGGCGCAGCCTCGCCGACACCTTCAGCGACTGCTGCCCGGGGCCGGCCCACTGCAGGCCGGACGGATCGACGGTCATGGTGGTCTTGGGCACGGACGAGGCCGGCGGCATCGGCGCGACCGCGATCCGATCGACGCCGGGCCCCTTGGCGGCCGTACTGAACAACGTGATCGTGTTGGCCCCCGCGCGCAGCGGGACGGGCAGCGCGGTGGAGGCGGGCACACCCGCGTTGTCCCCCGGAACCCGCACCTCGACCGGGGCGGCCCCGTTGACGCCGACCGACAGCGACGCCACCCCGGCGGCGTCGGATGCGCCCGAGTCCGGCGCGGTGTTTGATGCGCCCGAGCCCGGCGCGGTGTGGTCGAGCTGCAGCCGATAGTCGCCCGCCGCGGGCACCGTGACGTCGCGGTACGTGATCGCGTTGCGCGGGCCACCGCCGAGCCCGGCCACCTTCGCCCCGCCCGAGCACGCCGGGCACGGCTCGACGCGGGCCGCGCCGGACCGCTGCCCGCGCTCGGCCTCCAGCGGCACCGGCGTGCCGAAGGAGACCGGGTAGCCGTGCGCGACCCTGATCTCGTCGATCTGGAGCTGCTGGTAGAAGCGCGGCGCCTGCGGCCCCGCCCAGGTGTTCAGCACCTCCAGCCTGATGTACCGGGCGTGCTGCTCACCCAGGTCGATGAACTGCACCCCGCGAGCGCTGCGCAGCGCGCCCGCCCGCACGGGCCGGCCCCACCGCTTCCCGTCGTCGCTCACGTGGACCCGGTAGTCCTTGATCCGCGCCGAGTCCTCCGGCCGGCCGAACGTCTCCCGCGCGTACGTCGGCGACCACTCACGCTGGTTGATCGCCAGATAGGCGGCCTTCCGCCTCCGGCCCAGGTCCAGCGTCACCGACACCGGAAGCCGGGCGTCGCTGTCCCAGTAGTCCGCGAAACCGCCGTCCACGAGCGCGGCGGCCGGGTGGCCGTCACGCGAGGAGGACGCGGTGGCCCGGAGCGTGGACTGGTCGTGGAAGTGCTGCCGGCCGGCCGTCTCGACCTTGAACACGGTGTCGTACGCGTCCCACTTCGTGACGCCGAGAATCGTCAGGTACCCGCCGGACTGGCTGAAGCGCATCCGCTCGCCGGTACGCAGGTCGCTCACCCGGGTCACCCGGTAACCGTTGTCGCGCAGGCGCACCATGTCCGTGCTGGGCCGGGTCACCACGTGCACGTACTGGATCGCGGCGCCGTCGCGCCGGACGGTGACGACCCCGTGGGCGCCGTCGTTCCAGAAGCCGGGCTGCAGGCCGCCGTACATGTAGCCGCCGCCCTCCGTGCCCTGCAGCGACTCCTTGATCGGCGGGACCCACGTGGACATGAAGGCGTTGAACGCCTCCTGCTGGGGCGGGAACCGGCCGTTCACCATCGGCGTCTCGGCCATGAGCGACTTCATCGACGAGCCGGCGTTCGTGATGTAGCGGCCGGTGCCGAGGCGCACGTCGACGGGGTGGTCGCCGCCGTCGTACCACCAGTCGCCGGTGGTGGGCAGCTTGTAGTCGGCCTCGACCAGGCGCGGCATCGGAGTCCACGCGGCCTGCGGGTAGTCGTACGGCGGGGTCATGCCGGTCTTCTGCTCGTTGCTGACCGTGTCCATGATCGGCGTGTCCTCGTTGTTGTTGCTCAGCAACCAGGACGGCCGCTTCTCCCGGATCTGCTCGTAGAGCTTGTTCTGCTCCCAGTACTCGTTGTCGTTGTCGATCCAGAACCCGGCGAGGTCTGGATATTTCTCCATGACCTCGAAGAACAGGTCATAGCTATACATGCCAAACCCGGCGCGGGTCGTCAGATCGACCTGCCGGCCCTTGTAGGCGGAGTACGCGGCCGAGTCGAGCGTCTCGACGCCCTGCTCGTTGTGCCACTGGGGGTCGTCGGTCATGTAGAGGATGATCCGGACGTCCTTCGCCTTTCCGGCGGTGACCAGCTCGCCGAGCAGGTCCCGGCGGGTGGCGCAGCTGCCCGGGATCGCGGACGGCCACGGGCGCGCGTACCCCAGCCTGCTGTGGAAGGTCGCCAGCACGATGTACGAGGCGCCCAGCTTGCGGGCCTCGTCCACCCAGTAGTCAGCCGTCCAGCCGCCCTCCGTCACGTCGCGCTCCCAGGCCGCGCAGTCCAGGTGCCGCGGCGCGGTGAACATGCCCCAGTGCAGGAACAGGCCCGCCGTGGAGTCTCGTAACCACCGCTGCCGGGGGTGCTCGACCTCCGCGCGGACGGCGGGAGCCGTGAACAGGCCGGCGATCACCGCGAGGGCCAGGACTGCGACGGCGGTACGGGCTCGAAGTCTCATGGGATCGCTTCCTGGAGGGGGCGGCGGGGGCCGAGCGACTTCCTCAGACATCCGACGAATACAGCAGGTAGAGGGCGGCGTCAAGAGACGACTTCACGACGTCTCTTGACGCTTGTCAGGAGAAGTGATCCCATGACTCCGCATAGGAAAGTTTCCTAACTAGGAGGAGAAAATGCGATTGCTCCTCGTCGGCGCGGCCGCGACCGGTCTGCTCGCGCCCGCCGTGACCACCCTGCCCGCCTGGGCCGACCCCGTGGAGTCCGGCCCGTGGACGTCGTACTCGCCGACGTTCAACGTGCAGGAACGCGGGTGCGGCGACGTCAGCGATCTGACGTTCCGGCTGACCTGCTCCACCGGCAGCGGCGACCAGCGGGCCGAGCGGCGCTACGCCACCTACTCCGGCGGCACCCGCCAGTTCGAGGGCCACTTCAGGATCACCGGCCTGGAGGGCAGCCGTATCAGCCTGAAGCAGACGTTCAAGACGACCGGCCCGTTCTTCATGCTCGCCGTCGAGCGGGGCGGGCGGCTGTACGCCGTGCACGGCGGCACCACGATCGCCACCGGCGCGACCGTGGGCACGACGGTGCGCGTCAACACCGTGCACGTGGTCGGCAGCACTCATCGGACGTACATCAACGGGTCGCTGAAGCACACCGTGGACAGTGAGAGCGGCAGTTTCTACGACAAGTTCGGCGCCTACCGGACCAACAGCGGTCAGGGTCCCGCCACGGTGGAGTGGAGCGGCATCCGGTTCTGGCGGAAGTAGGGGAGATGCGGGCTCTGGTGGTGTTGCTCCTGCTGGTCGCGGCCTGCTCCGCTCCGCGGCAGGTTCCGCCCGGGCAGCAGGCTCCGTCCGGGCGGCATGATGCGGAGTCCGTGTCTCCGGCGGACTCGAGGCGGCCGGCTCGGCCATCGGCGGTGATCCGCCTGTCGGCCGCCCTGGTGTCGCCGGTCGACATCGTGCTGCGCTGGGACGGCCGGGACCCGGACGCCGCCGGGCACGTGCTCGAGTTCGCCACCGAGCCGCAGGGCCCGTACACGGTGCTGGCCTTCCTCCCGCCGGAGGAGGCCACGTACACCCATCCGGACCTCATCCCGGGCACCACCTTCCACTACCGGCTGCGGCCCTACCGCGGCCGGGCCTCGGCGCCGGTCGACGTGACCATCGCGGGCGGGCCGCGCCCCGAGCCCGCGCCCGGCTGGTCGCGGCCCCGCACCGTCCCGGGCGCGCCGCGCGGCACACGGCCCACCGGGAGCGGGGACGCGGCACCGGCCGATCTGAAGGCCACCGTCACGCAGGCCGACGGCGTGGCGTTCACCTGGACCGACCGGGCCCGCGACGAGGAGGGCTTCCTGCTGGAGAACCGGCCGGCGGGCCGGACGGGCTTCCGGGTGGTGGCCGCGCTCGATCCGGACGTCAACGCGTTCGGCCTGGTCACGCTGCCCGAGGAGCGGCAAGCATCGTACCGGGTGCGAGCGATCCGCTACGGCACCCCGTCGAACGTCGTCCGGCTGACGACGGGTGGCGACTGATACATCCTACCTCTAGCGAGAACGCCTCACGGCTTCTCAACTGGCACTCCAAGAGCAATGATCGGATGTCCTCAGGAGGTGTCGCCCGGCGCCGCGATCCATGGCCAGCGCAGGAGCACTCGTTTGCGGTGATGCGAGCGGATCCCACGGAAGAAAGTGAGCGCGTATCCGGCCAAGAGCAGGCTTACGACGACGAACAACGCCAGATCCCAGAGATCGTGATTTCCCGGAGCGTAGACCTTCTCGGCGTACACAATCGCCTCTCCCCGTGCCCCCACGGTACGCCCTGGGCGGCAGGCGGAGCTCGCACGAGCGGCTCGGCGGCTGCCACCGTCGGCTCGGCGACGGCGGTGGCGGCCGGGGCCTGCTCGCACAGCTGCGGACGGCGGACTGACGCCGCCCGTCAGTTCCTCGGCTCCGGGGCGAGCGCCGGGCCGCCGGAGAGGTCGGCGGGGTCGCGCCAGGTGGCCAGGAATTCCTCGGCCAGGGCGGACGCGCCGGCGAACGGGCCGCCGGGATGCCGCAGCGCCGCGGCGGTGAGCACGCCGATCCGCTCCTCGACCAGTGCCCGTGCCGAGGCGGCGTCGGGGACCTGCCCGGCCCGCTCGGCGAGGTAGCCGATCGCGGCGCCGGCCCCGCAGACGAAGTCCGCCAGCGCCATCACGCCCCGCTCCCGCAACGTCCGCAGCCCGGCCGCCGTGTACGGGACGTTGGCCGCCGGTGCGACCACCCGCGCGCGCACCCGGGCCGCGCGATCGGCGGTCAGCGTCCCGGTCCGCGCGCCGGGCACGAGCACGTCGGCGTCCACCTCGTACAGGGCCGCCGCCGGGAGCACGGGCAGCCCGAGCCGTCCGACGCAGGCGTCCCCGTACGCGGAGCGCAGCTCGGCCAGCGCGGCCACGTCCAGTCCGGCGGGGTCGGTCACGCAGCCGTGCAACGTCGACAGGGCGACGACGCGCGCGCCCCGCCGCGCCGCCTCCCGCACCACGGCGCCGCCCACCTTCCCGAAACCCTCCACCGCCAGCGTCCGCCCGGCCAGCCCGCCGACCGCGGCGTCGGCGGCGGCCACCACGCCCAGGCCGGTCACCACGGTGTCCACCAGCTCGCCGCCCACCTCCTGGTGCATCACCGAGTCCGTGCGATAGCCGGGCAGCGTCGAGAAGTCCTGCGTGCGCGTGCCCAGGTCGGAGGAGGTGATGAAGACGCCCTTCTCGACCAGGGGCGTGATCTCCCCGCAGAAGCGCGCGACCGTCGCGTCCCGCTCCTCGGCCGTGGCCCGCAGCACCGCCTTGGCCCCGCCCAGCCGCTCCCCGAGCATGGCCAGCTTGTACGTCATCGCCCGCGCCAGCAGCCCCGCCTCGTCGCGGGTGACGTCGGGGGCCAGCCGCGTCCCGCCCGCGCTCGCCGGGCAGTCCAGGTCGAAGGCGATGAACCCGTCCACCGAAGCCAGTTCCACGAACCTCATGCGCGCTCCTCACGTCGACGCCGGCCGGCCCTTCCTCAGCCATGTGGTTCCTGTCGAAGCCGGTTGCCACAAGCGCCATCATGACCGACGGGCGGAACCAACCGATCCCCGGCGCCAGAAAACTGTACAGGTGTTGAGTTTTATCGTCTGCCCCTCCTACCCTGAGCGCGACGTCCATCGAAGACGACAGGGGATCTCGGCATGATCAAAGTCATCGGCGCGGGGCTTCCGCGCACCGGCACCACCTCGATGCAGGCCGCGCTGGAGCGGCTCGGCTTCGCCCCCTGCTACCACATGGCCGAGGTGATGACCCATCCCGACCACGTCGATCGCTGGCTGGAGGTGGCCGCGGGGAAGGTCCGGACCCGTGAGGACTGGGACCGGGTGTTCGAGGGCGGCTACCAGGCGGCGGTGGACTGGCCCGCCAGCCACTACTGGCGCGAGCTGGCCGACGCCTATCCCGAGGGGAAGGTCGTGCTCACCGTGCGGGACCCGCGCACGTGGTACCCGAGCATCCGGCTGCTGCTCTCCGGGGAGAACTTTCCGGACCCGTCGGGCATGCCTGAGCAGGCCCGCCGGCTCTTTATGACCATGCAGCGCATGCGGCCGGCGCTGGACCAGATGGGGCGCGCCCTTTTCGGCCCCGACTGGGCCTTCGGGGGCGACATGGGCGGTGAGGACCTGGTCGTGGCGGCCTTCAACCGGCACGTGGAGACGGTGAAGCAGAGCGTTCCCGCGGACCGGCTGCTGGTCTTCGACGTGCGGGAGGGGTGGGAGCCGCTGTGCGCCTTCCTCGGCGTGGACGTCCCGGCCGGGGAGCCGTTCCCGCATCTGAACGACGCCGAGTCGATGCGGCGGGCGTTCGAGCGGATGGGGCAGGGCGATATGCCGGCCTTCCCGTTCGGCCGGCCCGGCGGCTGACGGGCGGGTCATCGATAGCATCGGCCTGCGCGGGAAGAGGTGACCAGCAGTGACCGGTGCCATCGAGCAGGCCGACAGCAGGGAGCGCAAGGGCGAGCGCACCCGCCGCCGCATCCTGGAGGCGGGGCGGCGGGTGTTCGGCAGGGTGGGCTACGACCGTGCCACCATCCGGGCCATCGCCGCCGAGGCGCAGGTGGACAAGTCCTCGGTGATCCAGTATTTCGGCACGAAACAGCAGCTCTTCCGCGAGGCCGTCGACTTCCGCATCGGGGTGGACGCGCTCACCGTGGGCGGCGACCCGGCGGCCTCGGCGGAAAACTATCTGCGCGCCATGCTGGAACGCTGGGCCGCCGATCCCGACAGCCCCATGGCCGTGCTCCTGCGTACCAGCCTGACCAGCGAGGAGGCCGCCGAGCTGCTGCGCAGGCACATCACCGCCGAGGCCATCGACCCCATCGCCTGCCGCCTGGAGGAGCCGGATCCCCGGCTGCGGGCGGCGCTGGCCGGAGCGATCATGTTCGGCATCACCGCCCACCGCCACCTGCTGCGCACCCCCGACCTGGCCGACGCCCCGCTGGACGACATCCTGCGCCTGGCCGTCCCCCTCATCCGCGCGCTGCTCGCGACGCCGCCACCGGCACACGACTGATCGCCGGCTCGGGTAAGCCCCGCTCCCCGGCGGCTGACACGCGCCCCACGCCGGTGATCCACCGTCCGTGCTATGTTCTTAATGGGAAATTTGACCCGTTAAAACCGATGGGCGGAATCATGGAATATCGGCAGTTGGGCGCGTCCGGGCTCAAGGTGCCCGCGCTGAGCTTCGGCGCCGGGACGTTCGGCGGCAAGGGTGAGCTGTTCGGCGCGTGGGGCAACACCGACGTGGCGGAGGCCAGGCGGCTCGTGGACATCTCGCTCGACGCGGGGGTCACCATGTTCGACACCGCCGACGTCTACTCCGACGGTGCCTCCGAGGAGGTGCTCGGCCAGGCGATCAAGGGCCGGCGGGACCGGGTGCTCATCTCGACCAAGGCCGGGCTGCCCATGGGCGACGGCGCGGGCACCTCGCGACCCCGCCTGATCGGCGCCGTGGACGGCGCGCTGCGCCGCCTCGGCACCGACCACATCGACCTGTTCCAGCTTCACGCCTTCGACGCGGCCACGCCGATCGAGGAGGTGCTGTCCACGCTCGGCGACCTCGTCCGGGCCGGCAAGCTCCGATACGTCGGCGTGTCCAATTTCTCCGGCTGGCACCTGATGAAGTCGCTCGCCGTGGCGGAACGCTACGGCTATCCGCGTTACGTGGCCCACCAGGTGTACTACTCCCTGGTCGGCCGCGACTACGAGTGGGAGCTGATGCCGCTCGGCCGCGACCAGGGCGTCGGCGCCCTGGTGTGGAGCCCGCTCGGCTGGGGCCGCCTGACCGGCCGCATCCGGCGCGGGAGCCCGATTCCCGCGGGCAGCAGGCTGCACCGTACCGCCGCCTACGGCCCGCCGGTGGACGACGAGCGCCTGTACGCGGTGGTCGACGCCCTCGACGGGATCGCCGCCGAGACCGGCAGGACCGTCCCCCAGATCGCGCTGAACTGGCTGCTCCAGCGCCCGACCGTGGCCTCGGTCATCATCGGGGCGCGCGACGAGGAGCAACTGCGCGAGAACCTCGGCGCCGTCGGCTGGAACCTCACCCGCGACCAGGTGGCCAGGCTCGACGCGGCCAGCACCGCCACGGCCGCCTACCCGTACTACCCGTACCGGAGCCAGGAGGGTTTCGCCCGCCTGAACCCGCCGATCGAATCCCTCATCCACGCGGGCTGACCGCGCCCGGGCGGCCGCCTCACGGCGGTCGCCCATTTGCGTCATCCATACCCCGGGGGGTACCTTCGGCCGCATGGAGCTGAACGAGAGCATGGTGGGTGACGCGCTGACCCGGCTGCGCAGGGCGCACGGCCAGCTGGCCGGGGTGATCGGGATGATCGAGGCGGGAGAGGACTGCGCGAAGGTGCTCACCCAGCTCGCCGCCGTCTCCAAGGCGCTGGACCGCGCCGGATTCAAGATCGTCGCGACCGGGCTGCGGCACTGCCAGGACGCCCAAGGGCGCGGGGAGCAGCCGCCGATGAGCGTGGCCGAGCTGGAGAAGCTCTTCCTCGCTCTGGCCTGAGTGGTTTCATGGGCTCGTACGGGCCCATTTTCATGTCTTATGGATACCCCCCCGGGTATTGAAAGGATGGACGGCAATGGAGATCACGGCGTTCCGGACCGCTGGCCTCGGCGATCAGACGTACCTGCTGACGCACGACGGCATGGGCGTCCTCGTCGACCCGCAGCGCGACATCGGCCGGTTCCTGCGGTCGGCCGCCGAGCAGGACGTCGAGCTGCGCTTCGTGCTGGAGACGCACCTGCACAACGACTACGTCTCCGGCGCCGAGCAGGCCGCCCTGCGGACCGGGGCGGAGCTGGTGCTGCCCGCCGCCGCGGCGGTGGCCTACCGGCACCGGGCCGCCTTCCACCTGGAGGACATCGACGGGGGCGGCGGGTTGTCGATCCGGCCCGTTCACACGCCGGGGCACACACCCGAGCACACCAGCTACCTGGTGCTCGTGGACGGCGAGCCGGTCGCGGTGTTCTCCGGCGGCAGCCTGCTGGTGGCCTCTGCCGGCCGCCCCGACCTGCTCGGCCCCGAGCGCGCCCGCTCGCTGGCCCGGCTTCAGCACCTCTCGCTGCGCCGGCTGGCCGCGCTGCCGCCCGAGGTGGGGCTGTACCCGACGCACGGCGAGGGCTCGTTCTGCACCGTCACCGGCGCGGGCCGGCTCACCTCCACCATCGGCGCGGAGGTGAAGGACAACCCGCTGCTGGCGATCGCGGAGGCGGAGGAGTTCGCCGACCGGCTGCTGGCCGCGCCGATGCCGATCCCCGCCTTCTACCGGCACATGGGCCCGGTCAACACACTCGGCGTGCCGCCCATGCCGCCCGTGGACGTCGCCGAGCTCGACCGGGCGCCGGAGGGGACGCAGGTCGTCGACATCCGGCCCCGGCGCGCGCAGGCCGAGGGCATGCTGCCCGGCTCGATCGGCATCGAGGCGGCCGACGACTTCGGCAGCTGGGCGGGCTGGCTGCTGCCGTACCAGGAGCCCGTCACGCTGGTCGCCGAGCCCGGCCAGGACGTCGCCGAGGCCGTCACACAGCTGGCCAGGATCGGCTTCGACAACGTCCGGGGCGTCGTCCGGCGGCTGGGGGAGGAGGCCACGCAGACGTACGAGGTGCTGGAGCTCGGCGCGTTCGCCGAGCGGCTCGGCCGGCCGGGTGCGCGACTGCTGGACGTGCGCATGCCCCATGAAAGGGACCTGGTGAGGCTGGAGGGCGCGGTCGAGCGCTTCCTCCCCGAGCTGGTCACCCAGGGCGTGCCGGCCGAGCTCGACCCGGCGCGGCCGGTCCTGGTCGCCTGCGGCAGCGGGCGCCGCGCGAGCATCGCGGCGAGCCTGCTGGCCCGCCGGGGATACCGCCCGGTCGTCCTCACCGGCGCCGGCGTCCCCGACGTCGCCGCCGCGCTCAGAGCACGAGACGCCGCCTGATCCCCGTACGCGACCCGGAAGGCCGTGACTCCCGTACGCGACCCCGAAGCCTCTGACCCCGTACGCGACCCCGAAGCCCGTGACCCCGTACGCGACCCCAAGCCCTGACCCTCGCAGAACAGGAGAACCCGTTTTGTCCCTCATCGACGCCGCCTCCGCACGATCCTTGATCGCGTCCAACCCCGACGTGCTCGTGGTCGACGTGCGAACCCCGGCCGAATTCGAGTCCGCGCACATCGACGGGGCCGTCAACCTGCCACTCGACCAGGTGGACGCCCATCTGCGGCACATCGTCGGCGCCGCCGGCGGCCGCTTGCTGCTCGTCTGCCAGTCCGGCAGCCGCGCGGAACGCGCCCGGTCGGCCCTGGCCGGGGCCGGGCTCGCGGACGTCGCGGTCCTGGACGGCGGCATGAACGCCTGGACCGCGACCGGCGGAGCCGTCCACCGCGGCCGTCCCCGGTGGTCGCTGGAGCGGCAGGTCCGCCTCGTCGCGGGGAGCATCGTGTTCGCCGCCGCGCTGGCGAGCCTGTGGGTGCCCGCGGCCGTGCTCGTGGCCGCGTTCGTCGGCGGTGGGCTGGCGGTCGCCGCGCTCACCGACACGTGCGCCATGGGGCTGCTGCTGGCCAGGCTGCCGTACAACCGGGGCGGCCGCGTGGACGTGGAGGCCGCCATCGCCCGGCTGCGCGGCGCCGTTTCATGACCGCTCGATACCCCCGGGAGTATGCGTGATGGCGCTGACCCTGGCCGCCGCGGTGCTGGGCGGCGTCACGCTCGGCCTGTTCGGCGGCGGAGGGTCGATCCTCACCGTGCCGCTGCTGGTCTATCTCGCCGGCGTCCCGCCCAGGCCGGCCATCGCCATGTCGCTGTTCATCGTGGCCGTGACCAGCGCGGTCAGCGCCGTCGGCCACGCCAGGGCCGGACGTGTCCGGTGGCGGACCGGGCTGGTGTTCGGCGCGGCGGGCATGGCGGGTGCGTACGGCGGCGGGCTGATCGGCCCGTACGTGCCCGAGACGCTGCTGATGGCGGCCTTCGCGGCGATGATGACGGCCACCGCCATAGCCATGATCCGCGACCGCCCCGCCCCGGCGGCCGCGTCCCCTCCGCGGAACCCGCCCGTCTGGCACGTGATAGCCGAAGGCGTGGGCGTCGGCCTGGTGACCGGGCTCGTCGGCGCCGGCGGGGGGTTCCTGGTGGTGCCCGCGCTGGCGCTGCTCGGCGGCCTGCCCATGGGGGTCGCGGTGGGCACCTCGCTGCTCGTCATCGCCATGAAGTCGCTGGCCGGGCTGGCCGGATACCTGCACAGCGTCCCCGTCGACTGGGCGCTGGCGCTGCCGGTGACCGCGGCCGCCGTGGCCGGCGGGGTCGCCGGCGGGGCGCTCGCCGGCCGACTGGACGCCGGGCGGCTGCGCCGGGCGTTCGGCTGGTTCGTCCTGGCCATGGGCGCCTTCGTGCTCGTCCGGCAGGCGCCGGCCGCACTCTGGCCCGTCACCCTGCCCGTCGCCCTGCCGGTCGCCGCCGTGGCCGCGGCCGCCTGGGTCCTGTGCCGCAAGGTGCTCGGGACCGCCTGCGTCCTGCGGAGGACATGAAGCGATCGGGACCGTCGCGGACGGCGTTCGAGCGGGCGGCGCGGGAAGGTGGAGGTAGGGCGGAGGAGGTGCGTGATGACCAGGCACATCGTGGTCGGCGTGGACGGGTCCGCGCCGGCGACGGCCGCCGTGGAGTGGGCCGCCGCCGACGCGCAGCGCCGGGGGCGGCCGGTACGGATCGTGCACGTGTGCGAGCAGTGGTCCTACGCCGGGCACGGGACGCAGTACTGCGCCGGGATGCTGGCCGCGGCCGCCGACCGGGCACGCGCCCTGACGCGCGACGTCGAGGTGGCGACGCAGCTGCTGTGCGGGAAGGTGATCGGCACCCTGATCGGCGAGTCGGTGACCGCGGACAGCGTGGTGCTGGGCAGCCGGGGGCTCGGCGGGTTCGCCGGGATGCTCCTGGGCTCGGTCGGCATGGGCGTCGCCGGGCACGCCGCCGGTCCCGTCGTGATCGTGCGGCGGACCTCCGTGGTGGAGCACGGGCAGGTGGTCGTCGGCGACGACGGCTCCGAGCACTCCGACGCCGCCATCCGCTACGCCGTCGACCAGGCCCGGGCCCGCGGCGTCCCGCTACGCGTCCTCTACGCCTGGCAGGCTCCGGTGATCTCGCCGTACGCGGCCGCGTACCAGACCCTGCTCGAGGACGCCTTCGAGCTGCAGAGCCTGGCGGCGGCCGAGCGGGTCGCTCCGTGGCGCGAGCGGAATCCCGACGTCCGGATCGTCGACGAGCAGGTGCCCGGACACCCGGTGAACGTCCTGATCACCGCGGGCGGCACGGCCGACCTCGTGGTGATGGGCTCGCGCGGGCGCGGCGGCTTCGCCTCAGCGGTGCTCGGCTCGGTCGGCCACGCGGTCCTGCACCGCCTGACCTGCCCAGCCGCGGTCGTACGGCCCCGCGCCGAAGGGACGTGAACAGGGGGAGCGCCGGCTGTCGATCCGGCGGCGTCCCGTTCGTGTAGGGGGCGAGAGAACCGGACGATCAGAAAGAGGTACGGCATGGGCAAGGTCATCGTGATCGAGCATCTGACGCTCGACGGCGTCATGCAGGCCCCCGGGCACCCCGATGAGGACCCGCGCGACGGGTTCCGGCACGGGGGCTGGGCGACCCGGGCCCAGGACCCGGCCATGCAGGAGGCGATGGGCGCCCGCATGACGAGCGCGTGGTCCCTGCTGGCGGGCCGCACGACGTACGAGCGTTTCGCCGCCTACTGGCCCCGGCAGGCGCCGAACCCGTTCACCGACGCGCTCAATCAGGTCCGGAAGTACGTGGCGTCCACGACTCTGGCCGAGCCGCTGCCCTGGCAGAACTCCACCCTCCTCAAGGGCGAGGCCGCCGACGCCGTGGCCCGGCTCAAGAAGGAGATCGCGGAGAACCTGGTGGTGTTCGGCAGCGGGGTGCTGGTCAGGTCGCTGATGGAGCACGGCCTCGTCGACGAGCTCCTCCTGATGGTCCACCCACTGACGCTGGGATCGGGCCGCAGGCTCTTCCCGGACTCCGGCACCGGCCTGACCGCGTTCGAGCTGGTGGATTCCGCGACGACCGGCACCGGAGTGATCCTCGCCGCCTACCGGCCCGCTCACATGAGGTAGCGCAGCCACAGGTAGGGCGCGGCCAGGACCACGGTGACCACTGTGACGACCAGGCCGTACTTGGTGAACTGCCAGAAGCTGATCGGGGTGCCGTTGCGCGCGGCGATGCCGAGCACCACGACGTTGGCCGCGGCGCCGACCGCGGTGGCATTGCCGCCCAGGTCGGCGCCGAAGGCCAGCGCCCACCACAGCACCTGCTGACCGCCGTTGGCCTGTACGAGCTGCTCCACGATGGGGCTCATGGTGGCGACGTACGGGATGTTGTCCACGATCGCCGACAACACCGCCGAGACGCCGAGCAGCCCCATCGTGGTCAGTTCCGGCTGCCCGGCGGTCGCCGCCACGGCGGCCTTGGCCAGGGCGCCGATGACGCCGGTCTCGACCAGGGCGCCGACCATGACGAACAGCCCGGCGAAGAACACCAGCGTGGGCCACTCCACCTCGGCGATGGCCTGCTCGGTGCGGATCTTCGTCACCGCCACCAGCACCCCCGCACCGAGCAGCGCGACCACCGACGGCTCGTAGTGCAGCACGGGGTGCAGCACGAACGCCGTCATCACCAGCGCGAGCACGGCCAGCGACTGCCAGAGCAGCCTGCGGTCGGCGATGGCCTCCCGCTCGTTCAGCGTCATGATCTCCGCGGCCCGGTCCGGGTCGTACGTGAACGACTTCCTGAACAACCACCGGCACAGCCCGACGAACACCACCATCAGCACGATGACCAGCGGCGCCATGTGGATGAGGAAGTCGTTGAAGGTGAGCCCGCCCCGGCTGGCGATGATGATGTTCGGCGGGTCGCCGACCAGCGTGGCCGCGCCGCCGATGTTGGACGCCATGGCCTCGGCGATCAGGAAAGGCACGGGGGAGAGCGCCAGCCGCTCGCACACCAGGAACGTCACCGGCGCGATCAGCAGCACGGTGGTGACGTTGTCCAGCAGCGCCGACGCCGACGCGGTGATGATCACCAGCAGCACCATCAGCCGGAACGGCTTGCCGCGGGCGCGCTTGGCCGCCCAGATGGCCAGGTATTCGAAGACGCCGGTCTCCTTCAGCACGCCGACGATGACCATCATGCCGAGCAGCAGGAAGATGACGTTCCAGTCGATGCCCGCGTGCTCGGAGAAGAACGCCGCCTCCGCGCCGGTGGCGTGGATCAGCAGCATGATCCCGGCCCCGCCCAGCGCCGCCGCGACCCGGTGGACCTTCTCGGTGGCGATCAGCGTGTACGCGGTCAGGAACACCGCCACGCTCACCCAGGAGAGCACGCTCACGCCGCGACCGCACTGTCGATCATGGAAGGGCCGGCATGGAGGTCTTGAAAGCGCACGGGCACATCTTTCTGGTCAAAGCGGACAAAGGACTCGCCGACCAGACTTCCCGGCACACCTTCAGACAACGTATCAGCAACCGCTAAGGTAAGCGGCGGTGCGCCGGGAAGTCTGGTCGGCAATGCTCTTGATGAACTGTCCGACCGGAGGCGTGTATGCCCAGTTCCCCGCAGTGTCCGTGATGGCTGTGTTGCTGACGGCGTTCGCCGCCGTGCTCCTGCTGGCCGTGCTGCTCTCGAGCCTGGCCCACCGGACCATCCTGTCCACGGCCGCGCTTTTCCTGGTGGCCGGGTTCCTGCTGGGCGACGGCGCGCTCGGCGTGGTCTCGCTCAAGCCCGGCGACGACCTCGTCGCCACGCTGGCCGAGCTGGCGCTGTTCACCGTGCTGTTCACCGACGGCATGCGGGTCGGCTCACCGACGGCATGCGGGTCGGCTGGGCCGAGCTCCGCAGCGCCTGGCGGCTGCCGGGGCGGGCGCTCGGCTGGGGCCTGCCGCTCACCCTGGTGATCACCGCCGTCGGCGCGCACTACCTGCTCGGCCTGGGCTGGATCGAGTCGCTGCTGATCGGCGCGATCCTGGCGCCGACCGACCCGGTGTTCGCCGCCGCCCTGGTGGGCAACGAGAAGGTTCCGCCCCGGCTGCGGCAGCTGCTCAACGTCGAGTCGGGTGTCAACGACGGGCTGGCGCTGCCGTTCGTCATCCTCTTTCTCGCGATCGCGTCGGGATCGGACGACCTGCACCTCGGCGCCCTGGGGCTGGAGCTCGGACTGGGCATCGTCATCGGGGTCGCCATCCCGTGGGCGGCGATCAAGCTGGAGCAGACCCGCTGGTTCTCCGCCTCCACCCCGTACGAGCCGCTCAACGCCTTGGCCATCGGCCTGCTCGTGCTCGCGGTCGGCAAGGCCACGCACGGCAACCTGTTCCTGGCCGCGTTCTCGGCCGGGATCACCGTGGCGACCTTCGGGCAGCGGCAGCGGGAGTCGTTCGAGCACTTCGGCGAGCTGATCGCCGAGGTGTTCAAGCTGGCCGCGCTGCTGGTGTTCGGCGCGCTCATCACCCCCGCGCTGCTCGGGTCGGTGGGCTGGCGGGGCTGGGTGTTCGCGGTCCTCGCGCTGGTGCTGGCCCGCCCGATCGCCATCTGGCTGTCGTTCCTGCGCTCGGGGCTGTCGGTGCGCGAGCAGGCGGCGGTGGCCTGGTTCGGGCCCAAGGGCTTCGCCTCCGTCGTGTACGGGCTGCTCGTGCTCGGCTCCGGCATTGCCGCCGCGCAGCAGGTGTTCCAGATCGTCGCCGTGACCATCGTGCTGTCGATCCTGCTGCACTCCTCCACCGACATCGTGGTCGCCCGCGGGTTCGACGACGAGCGGGAGGTCCCGGCCTGGTACGGCGTGGCCCGGCGGCTGCGCAGGAGCGATCGGGGAGAGGCGGCGCCATGAGATTCGGGGTGCGCCAGTTCGAGCTGGCGCTGATGCACCGGATGCGCGATCTGGACGCCGCGCGGGTCGAGGACGCGCTCGAGGCCATGGGCGCCACCCGCGCCGAGTTGCGGGCCGCGCACACCCAGTGGACGGCGATGGCCCACTCCGCGCGGGCTCCGAAGGGACGGGCCATGTTCCGGATGGCGCTCGGCCCGCCCGCGTACGAGGGCGTGCGGCACGCCGGCAGCCTGACCTGCGACGTGGCCTGCTGGAGGCTGCCTTCCTGGCCGGACCTGCGGTACGAGGTCCTGCTCGGTCCCGGCGGCGAGGTGTGGAACCAGTGGTTCGTCCGCCCCGGCGCCCCCAGGATGCTGTCGTTCGCGGAGCTGGTCTCTTGGGGCTGTGTCGTCGCCGACGTCGCCGCGAGCTTCCCCGGCACCTCCCATCGTGAAGGCTCGGCCCCGCACCACTGGACGGTCGGCTTCGCCCACGAGGGCACGCACTACCGCGCCCGCTTCGTCTACGGCCTCTACCAGCGCCTCGACCTCGCGGAGGGCGATCCGGCCGCATCCGGCGGCGACTCCGCCCGATCCGAGGGCGATCCAGACTGATCCGGCGGCGGCCCCGGCTGGTCCGAGGGCGATCCAGACTGATCCGGCGGCGGCCCCGGCTGGTCCGCGCGGCCGCTCAGCGGGCCGCTTTCGCCGCCTTCGCCGTCTCCCGCTCGGCCCGCACCCGGGCGGTGGAGGTGCGCGCCACCAGTTCGGGCTGGAAGATGACGTGGCGGTGCTGGTGCCCGGAGCCCTGATCGGCCTCCTCCAGCAGCATCAGCGTCGCCGAGTAGCCGATCTGCTCGCGCGGCTGCCGGATCGACGACAGCGGCACGGCGGCCGCCGCGGCGAAGTCGATGTCGTCGTAGCCGAGGATCGCCACGTCGCCGGGGACCCGCAGGCCGCGCTGCGTCAGCTCCTGCAGCACACCCATCGCGACCAGGTCGTTGGCGCAGAAGACCGCGGTGGGCCGGGTGGCGCGGGGCAGCTCGGCGATCTGCTGCCCGGCGGTGCGGCCGGTGGCGACGTTGAGGTCGGGCAGGGGGATGACGGTCAGCGTCTCGGCGGGGCCGAGCACGCCGGCCAGGCCGTCGTGGCGATCCTCTACCTGCCGCACGGTGAACGGCCCGCCGGCGAACGCGATGCGGTGATGCCCCTGCTCGCGCAGGTGCAGCCCGGCCAGCCGGCCGCCGAGCACGTCGTCGACGGCGACGGCGCAGCCGTGGCTGAGCCGGGAGGAATTGTCGAACACCACCACCGGGATGCCGCGGGAGACCAGCCGGTCCAGCCGTTCCTGCTGGCCGCGGTCGTTCACCGGGGTGATGAGCACGCCGAGCGGGCGCTGCTCCTCCAGCATGTCCAGCAGCCGGGCCTCGCGGTCGGCGTCCTTGCTGCTGTTGAACACCATCACGGTGAGCTTGTCGCGCTGCGCGGCCGCCTCCACGCCGCTGAGCACGTCGATGAAGAACGGGTTGGCCAGGTCGAGCGCCACCACGGCCAGGGTCCGGCTGCGCCCCGCCCGCAGCTGGCGGGCGGAGCCGTTGCGGATGTAGCCGAGCCGCGCGATCGCGGCCAGCACTCGCTCCCGGGTCTCGGGAGCCACCATGTCGGGCCGGTTGAGCACGTTGCTCACGGTGCCGACGGAGACTCCGGCGAGCTGGGCGACCTCTTTGATGCTCGACATCGTCCCTCGACAACGTGATTTGAATCGTGTCAATGCCCTGACCGGTGCACCGTTTCAGAACCCCACCGTGCCCACCGGTGGTCATAGCTTATGTGACCCGCACGGTTGTGAAACGTTATAACGCGGGGAGATCTTTTGGGTGGCGGGGTCGGGATGTCAGCCGAGCCAGCCGGGGACGACCAGCACGCCCCAGGCCGCGAGCGGGCCCACCACGACGATCACCGCGCCGTACGCGAGGAGCCTGCGGTAGAACACGTCCCGATGCATGCCCCGCACGTTCGCCACGAGCAGCGCGCCCGTCGTCGAGAACGGGCTGACGTCCACGATGGCCGACGACACCGACAGCGCCGCGATCATCGCGATCGGCCCGAGGGCGCCCGTCCCGAGCAGCGGCACCGCCAGCGGCACCAGCGCGCCGAGGATGCCCACGGTCGAGGCGAAGGCCGACACGACGCCGCCGACGTAGCAGATCAGCAGCGCCACCAGCAGCGGGATGCCGATGGCGGCCACGGACGTGCCGACGTAGTCGACGGTGCCGATCTCCTGCAGCACGCCGACGTACGTCACGACGCCGCAGATCAGCAGCACGGTCGGCCAGGCCACCCGCTCCACCGCGCCCTTGTTCGCCTTGGGGGAGGCGAGGGAGAGGATCACGGCGACGGTGACGGCGGTCAGGCCGACGTCGAGCTTGAACACCAGCACGGACAGGCAGAGCGCGACGATCCCGGCCAGCGTCAACGCCTGGTGCGGCGTGAGCCGGAGCCCGCCTCCGGTCTCGCTCCCGGTGCTGGAGACGTGACCGGCGTCCGGGCCGGGAGTCGTCCGGGTGGCCGGGCCGGGAGTCGTCCGGGTGCCGGGGCCGGCGGTTGTGCCGGTGCCGAGGGCGGAGGCGGACGAAGCGCTGGGAGCGGACGCGGCGCCGGACGCGGTGCCGGTGCCGGAGGCCGGGGCCGGGGTGGGGTCCGGCGCGGCGGTGACCGTGGCTGCGGGCACGGGCGCCGCGCCGGGGTCCCCGGTCTCATCGGCGGTGCCGTCTCCCGCCGAGCCCGTCCCCGGGACCGCCACGGCGCCGCGCCGTACCAGGTGGGGGCCGCCGAAGACGAAGAAGACGACCACCGCGGCCGCGGCGTTGAAGGCGAAGCTGGACAGGAACAGCACCACGTTGTCGCTGGGCAGATTCGCGTCCCTGGTGACGCCGTTCACGATCCCGCCCAGCACGCTGATCGGGGAGAACGCCCCCGCCTGCGTCCCGTGCGCCACCATGAGCCCGATCAGCAGCGGATGGATCTTGTAGTCGGCCGCGAACCCGAACGCGATCGGCGCCAGGATCGCCGCCACCGCGGGCGCCGGCGCGCCCACGGCCGTGAGCAGCGCCGAGATGACGAACACGACCAGCGGGATGGCCGCGATCCGCCCGCGCACCAGGTGCACCGCGGCGCGGACGAGCCAGTCGACGGTCCCGTTGTTGGTGGCGATCGCGAACAGCAGCGTCACCCCGACGAGGATCACGAAGAGGCTGCCGGGGAACGCGTCCAGGATGGCGTCGGTCTCCATGCCCGCGGCCAGCGTCCCGACGAGGAACGCGCCGACGAGGGCGAGCGCGCCCAGGTTGACCGGGAAGAAAGTGGCCACGACGAACATGACGATGAGGGCGAGAATGGACAGGAGCTCTGCGGACACTGCGTACTCCGTTCTCCCCCGAGGCGTTCGTTAGGGCAGGCCGGCGGCCTGGTGCAGGATCTCGACCGGGTGGCGGGCGTGGCGTCCCGCGCCGTGGGCGATCTGCTGGCGGCACGACACCCCGGTGGCCGCGAGCAGCGTGTCGGGCGAGGCCGCGGCGATCGCCGGGAAGAGCCGGAGACCGCCGATCCTCATGGACAGGTCGTAGTGCTCGCTCTCGAAGCCGAACGAGCCGGCCATGCCACAGCAGCCGGCGTCGATCTCTTCCACCTCCGCTCCGGGGATCCTGGACAGCAGCGCGCGCGTGGCGCCGGTGCCGACGACGGCCTTCTCGTGGCAGTGGCCGTGCAGGAGGATCCTCCGCCCGCTCAGCGCGTCGCCCAGCACCAGCGAGCCGTCGTCGATCGCCTCCGCGAGCAGCTCGGGGACGAGCCTGGCGCGCGCCGCCACCGCCGCGACCCGGGGGTCGCCGGGCAGCAGGGCGCGGTACTCGTCCTTCAGCGTGAGCAGGCAGGACGGCTCCAGGCCGACGATGGGCGCGTCGGAGCCGGCCAGCCGGCCGACCATCGCCTCGGCCATCGACCGCGCCCGGTCGAGCAGGCCCTTGGAGATGCTGGAGCGGCCGCAGCAGCCCTCTGCGGCCAGGTGCACCCGGTAGCCGGCGCGCTCCAGCAGCTCGACGGCGTCTTGCCCGACGCCCGGCTCGGTGTAGGTGGTGAAGGAGTCCGCGAGCAGGATCACCTCCTTCGTCCCCGCCGCCGTCGGCCTGCGCGCGAACCAGCGCAGCAGGTTGTCGCGCCGGAAGCGGGGGAGCGGCCGCCGCCGGCTCAGGCCGAGCGGGCCGCGCAGCGGGCCGGCCAGCCAGTTCGACAGCGGGGCGGTGGCCGAGCCCAGGCGGTTGAGCGTCCTGATCGCGCCGAACAGGCGGGCGCGCGGCGGCACGCCGTGCCGCTGCTGGTACTGGTGGAGGAACTCGCTCTTCAACGCCGCCATGTCCACACCCAGCGGGCACTCCGACTGGCAGGCCTTGCACTCCAGGCAGAGGTCGAGGATGCCGTGCAGCCGGTCGCCGCCCATCGCCTGCCGGGGATCGGCCGACGACAGGGCCTTGACCAGGGCGTTGGCGCGGCCCCGGGTGGAGTGTTCCTCCTCACGGGTGGCCATGTACGACGGGCACATGACGCCCGTGTCGTCCTTGCGGCACACGCCGACGTTCATGCACCGGTCGGCGGCGGCGTGCATCCCGTCGGCGAAGTTCAGTGTGGTATGCAGCGGGCGCGGCTCGGGCATGGCCGGGTCGCGCAGGTGATCGGTCATCGGCGGAGCGTCCACGATCTTGCCGGGATTCAGCAGCCCGTGCGGGTCGAAGATCCGCTTGATCCGCCGCATGGCCTCGTAGATCTCGTCGCCGAACAGCCGCCGGTTGAACTCCGAGCGGGCCAGCCCGTCGCCGTGCTCGCTGGAGTTCACGCCGCCGTGCCGGGCGGCCAGCTCGGCGATCTCCTCGGCGACCGTGCGCATCCTGCCGATCTCGCCGGGCGCCCGCAGGTCCACGAACGGGCGGACGTGCAGGCAGCCGACCGAGCAGTGGCCGTAGAACCCGGCCTTCAGACCGTGGCCGTCGAGGATGCGGGCGAACTCCTCGACGTACGGCAGCAGCCGATCCGGCGGGACCGCCGTGTCCTCGACGAACGCCAGCGGCCTGCGGCTGCCCACGCTGGAGGCCATCAGCAGGCCCAGCCCGGCCTTGCGCACCTTGAGCACGGCGGCCTGGTCCCGTTCGGCGGTGGCCCTGAGCGTGTGGTAGCCGTGGCCGTTCGCCTTCCAGGTGGCGGCCAGCTTGTCCACCCGGTCGGCCACCTCGGCCGGGGTGTCGCCGAAGAACTCGACGAACAGCAGCGCCTCCGGGTCGCCTTCCAGGATGCCGCCGAGCCCCGCGTAGTCGACGCGCTGCCGGGACAGGTCGAGGATGGCCTTGTCGATGAGCTCGACCGAGGCGGCGCCGAAGGCCAGCGCGTCGGCGGTGGCGGCGATGGCGGCGAGCGTGGAGGTGAAGTGCCCGACGGCGATCGCCTTGGCCAGGGGCCGCTCCACCAGCGCCACCGTGGCCTCGGTCACCACGGCCAGCGTGCCCTCCGACCCCGCGATCAGCTTGGTGAGGTCTCCCTCGGCGGCCAGGTCCAGGCGGTAGCCGCCCGAGTGGCGCCAGAATCGCGGGAACCCCGTCAGGTCCAGCCCTGCCAGCACCTCGGCCACCGCCGGCCCCAATCGGGCGTCCGTGGCCAGGTCGGGCGTCGTGGCGTCGGCGAGCACCACCCGCAGCGACTCGACGTGGTCCACGGTGGAGCCGTACCGGACGGAGTGGCTGCCGGCCGAGTTGTTGCCGATCATCCCGCCGATCGTGGCGCGGTTGCTGGTCGAGGTGTCGGGCCCGAACATCAGCCCGTGCCCGCGGGCCGCCCGGTTGAGCTGGTCCTGCACGACCCCCGGCTGCACCCGGGCGGTCCGGCCGTCGATCTCCAGGATCCTGTTCATGTGCCGGGAGAAGTCGACGATCACGGCCGCGCCCACCGTCTGCCCGGCCAGGCTGGTGCCCGCTCCGCGCGGCAGCACCGGCACCCCCAGCTCGCCGCACGCCGCCACCAGCGCCTGCACGTCCCCGGCGTCCCGGGGGAAGGCGACGGCGATCGGCTCGATGGCGTACATGCTGGCGTCGGACGAGTACAGGTGCCTGGTGTAGGGATCGTCCCTGACGTCGCCGCCGATCAGCGGCGCCAGCTTCCCCGCCAGGCTCATCCGGAGGCCTCCTCGAGGGAGGCCAGCGCCGCCCGCACCCCGCCCTCCTTGATCGGCACCCCGGCCGCGAGGAGGCCCATCTCGACCCCGCCGAGCGTCCCCGCCAGCATCAGGTCGTTGAAGTGGCCGAGGTGCCCGATCCGGAACACGCGCCCGGCCAGCCGCCCGAGGCCGGTGCCGAGCGACATGTCGTAGCGCTCCAGGATGAGCCCGCGGACGGCGTCGGCGTCGTGCCCGCCGGGCATCAGCACCGCCGTGAGCGAGCTGGAATGCTCCCGTTCGCCGGCGCAGAGCACCTCCAGCCCCCAAGCCCGCACGGCCCGCCGCGTCGCCTCGGCGTGCCGGTCGTGGCGGGCGAACACCCGGGGCAGGCCCTCCTCCTCCAGCATGAGCAGCGCCTCGCGCAGCCCGTACAGGAGGTTCGTCGGCGGCGTGTACGGGAAGAAGCCCTGCCGGTTGGCCGCGATGATCGGATCCCAGTCCCAGTACGAGCGCGGCAGCCGCCCCCGGCGGGCGAGGGCCTTCGGGCCGACGGCGTTGAACCCGATGCCGGGCGGCAGCATGAGACCCTTCTGCGAGCAGCCGACGGTCACGTCCACGCCCCACTCGTCGTGCCGGTACTCCATCGAGGCCAGCGACGAGATCGTGTCCACCAGCAGCAGCGCCGGATGCCCGGTCGCGTCCATGGCGTCGCGGATCTCGGGGATGCGGCTGCGTACGCCGGTCGAGGTCTCGTTGTGCACCACCATGACGGCGGCGTGCCCGGCGGTGAGGCGCTCGGCGATCGTGTCCGGGTCGGCGCCGTGCCGCCAGTCGCCCGGCACCAGGTCGACGACCAGCCCCAGCCGGGCGGCCATCTCGCACCACAGCGAGGAGAAATGCCCGGTCTCGAACGCGAGCACGCGATCGCCCGGCGACAGCGTGTTGACCAGCGCCGCCTCCCACGCGCCCGTACCGGACGACGGGTAGATCACCACGTCGTGGCGGGTGCCGAAGACGGGCTTGAGCCGTTCGAGCAGCTCATGGGTCAGTTCGGCGAAGGCGGGGCCACGGTGGTCGATCGTGGGCCGGGCGATGGCGCGCAGCACCCGGTCGGGGACGTTGGTCGGTCCTGGGATCTGCAGGAAGTGGCGGCCCACGTCGTCATGCTCCCGTCGCGCTGTGCCGTGTCACGGCACGACGTGCCGTGTAGCGGTTCATTAACATTAAAATCAGCCCGCAGAGGAGTCAATGGATGCAGAACGTGATCAACGCCCTCCGGGTGCTCGAAGAGGTCGCCGCCCGCCAGCCCGCCGGCGTGGGGGAGCTGGCCCGCGAACTGGGCCTGCCCAAGAGCACGGTGCAGCGAGGGCTGCGTACGCTGCACGAGGCCGGGTGGATCAGACCCGCCGGGGGCGCGGTCACGCGCTGGCAGGTGACCAGCAAGGCCCTGCAGGTGGGGCGGCGGGCCGAGCTGGGGCTGCGCGACGTGGCGCTGCCGGTCATGGAGGAGCTGCGCCAGCGCACCGGCGAGACCATCCACCTCATGGTGCCGGAGGGCGACGCGGTCGTGCTGATCGAGCGGCTGGAGACCGACAAGCCGCTGCGCATCGTGCTGCCGCTCGGCATCAGGCTCCCGCTGCACGCCTCGGCCAACGGCAAGGCCGTCCTCGCGCACCTGGACCGCCCGATCGACGAGCTGCCCGGGTACACCGGCACCACGATCACCGACCCCGAAGTGCTGCGCGCCGAGCTGGCCGAGGTGCGCGCCCGCGGCTACGCCGACAACCGCGGCGAGTGGCGCTCCGACATCGCCGCCGTCGCCTCCGCCGTCCTGGGCCCGGACGGCCCGCTCGCCAGCCTGAGCGTCTCCACCCCGGCCAGCCGCATGCCGGACGATCTCAGGAGGGAGTACGGCAAGCTCGTCACGCGGGCGGCGCGGACGCTGACGGAGTCCCTCCCGGGCTGAAGGCCGGTCAGGAGCCTGATCGCGCGTCCCACAGGTCGCAGTTGTGCTCGGCCGCCATCGCGGCCACCGGCACCGGCGTCGAGCGGCCGGGTCCTCAGCGTGCTGAGCGCGTTCTCCGGCGAGTGCCGCCGCATGTCACTGTCCGACATCAGCCGCCGCCCGCGGGTTGTCACGCCGGTTGCCGGCGCAGCCGGAACGGCCGTGACCCTCGGCGGGGTCCACGGCCGTCACCAGGAGGTCTACGCGCCTACCTCGGCTTCCTTGGCGGCGCGGTCGATGGCCGCGAGCTCGTCGCCGGTGAAGCCGAGGTGGTCCACGGCGGCCACGTTGGCTTCCAGCTGCTCGGGGCTGGA
>NZ_JBITMD010000025.1:0-177979 GCF_044465905.1 Nonomuraea sp. NPDC049480 | reverse complement strand
AACCGGCGCCAAGCACACACGACGTCACAGACGGTCACCGATCCCCATTTTCACGCCGGAACCGGCGCCCCACACGGGTTTCCCCGACTCAGTCGCGTGGCAGAGCACTTCTTCGAGACCTCAGTGCCGGACCGGATCAAGTGGTCGATCCGGTCCGGCACGCTCCACAGCGCCCCGCGGCCTGCTGACGACAGGCGGCGGCGCGCCTGTCGCGGCTCGATAGGAGGCGCAGCGGCTTGATCACGGCTTCCTCCGATCCGCTTGATGAGCCGAACGAAAGCCCCTAGGCGGTATCCGGACCGTAGAGCGCGGCGACGTCCTTGGCGGTGGCCCAGCGGCTGTAGGTGGGCGACTGCGGCCAGCCGTCGGGCGAGTCCTGCCACTCCTCCTGGCGCCCGTACGGCAACAGGTCGATCAGCGCGAACGTGTGGCTGAGCTGCTCGGTGCCCCGGCCATTGGTGTGCCAGGTGCGATACACGGTGTCGCCATCGCGCAGGAACACGTTGACGGCGAAGCCTTCGTCGGGCGGTGCGCCGACGTCGGCGCCGAACGTGCTGTTCGCGGTGGAGTACCAGGCCATCTTGTTCCCGACCCGCCGCTTGTAGGCGAGTGCCTCGTCGATCGGGCCCTGGGTGACGATGACGAATCGGGCATCGTAGTTGTCCAGGAACTCCAGCCGGGTGAACTGCGAGGTGAACCCCGTGCAGCCCGGGCACTGCCACTCCTTGCCCGGGAACCACATGTGGTTGTAGACGATCAGCTGCCTCCTGCCTTCGAAGACGTCCGCCAGCCGTACAGGTCCGTCCTCGCCCTCAAGGGTGTAGTCCGGCATCCTCACCATCGGCAGGCGGCGGCGCTGGGCCGCGATGGCATCGAGTTCCCGGGTAGCGGCCTTCTCCCGGGCACGCAGTGCTTCGAGCTGACGCTGCCAGGTGTCGGCGTCGACGACAGGCGGTAGTGCGTTTGTGCTCATGGTCCCTCCCTGATCAGGTGCGCAGCTTGCAGTGTGTAGGGGTAGACCTGGCCCGGTCGTCGAACTCATCGGTGGCCGGCCGATCCGATAGGGAAAGCCATGGCCAGAGAGCGGCAGGCCTCGTCGTCGAGCCGGGTGCCGACAAGGTTCTCCTCGGCGTTGAAGGCCAGAAGATCGCAGCCATGCTACGACGGCGAAAGTGGTGAGACGCCGATGGCGGCGTGCAGATGTCGTCGTAGCGATGTGTCGGCGGCGAAGCAGTCCTGCTCCTGGTAGCTGCCGGGCTGGCCGTGGTCATCCCTTCCCTCTTGGCCTGATATGCCAAACTTGCTCCCCGCATATGGCACATAGAGGTGAAATGGGGGCTTGTGGAGTTACGGGACATCGAGATCTTCCTGACCTTGGCTGAGGAGCTGCACTTCGGCCGTGCCGCCGAGCGGCTGCACGTCTCTGTGGCCCGGGTCAGCCAGGCGATCAAGAAGCAGGAACGCGCCATCGGTGCCGAGCTTTTCGCGAGGAACAGCCACAGCGTCCGGCTCACGCGGCTGGGTGAGCAGTTGCGGGACGATCTGCGCCAGCTGCACCAGGGCCTGGCGCAGACCTTGGAGCGGGCACGGCTGGCCGCACGCGGCAAGACCGGCACGCTCCGGGTGAGCCTGTTCCCCATCAACGTTCAGGAGCTGCGCCGCTATTGGGAGACCTTCCGCGCCCGGTACCCGCAGTGGGAGCTGCGCCTGCGGGTGTCGGGCTACCGGGATCCGTTCGCCCAGTTACGCAACGGGGAGGTCGACATCCTGGTCACCTGGCTGCCGGTCGAGGAGCCCGACCTCACGGTGGGTCCGCTGCTTTTCGCCGAGCCGAGGGTGCTGGCCGTGGCCGGCGACCACGCTCTCACCCGATGGTCCTCGGTCTCCCTGGAGACGGTCAGCGATTTCCAGCACGTGGTCATCGAGTCTGCGCCCGGCTACTGGTTCGGCCACTACGTCCCGGAGCTCACCCCCAAGGGCCGGGCGATCGACCGCACGGCCAACGTACACAACCTCGAGGACGTCTTCATGCACACGGTCCTGGGCGAGACCGTCACCCTCTTCCCGGTCCACGTGACCTCGTACTTTCCCCGCCCCGACATCGTTTACCTGCCCGTCAACGACATGGATGCGCTGCCGTACGGGCTGGTGTGGAGCAGCGATGCGGAGAACGACATGATCCGCGCCTTCGCCCGCGTCGTCCGCGATCTGGGACCGCTGCCCGGCTGAGACCGTCCACAGCCCTCGTCAACTGTCGTGTTGTCGCCGGCCATGCCCTCACACCAGTCGGCGGGAAGATCTCGACGTCGCGGATCTCCCGCGTGTCCTCCCCGGCGTGAAGTCTGCGGTTAACGCAGCGTTGCAAGATCCGGCATTGCCCCGGTCAGGCCGTACCGGCAACCTTGATCAAGGACGAATCACCGCATAGGAGGGAAAGCTCGGTAAACAACCATGCACGGGAAGAACCATGAACATAGTCGCCTCAACGGTCGTCTTCACCGTCGACGATCTGGCAAGCTCCCGCCACTTCTTCACCACCTGTCTGGGCTTCCACGAGGTGATCGACACCCCGGATTTCACCTGGCTGAGCCGCGACGATGCGGCCGCCGACATCCTGTTGCACCAGCGCGACCTCGAACGGCCGCGAGAGCGGATCGCCCAGCCGGTGGTGGCGTTCGCGGTCACCGATCTTCCCAAGGAATACGCGCGCCTGAGCGCCGAGGGCGCACCCATCACCGGGCAGTTGAGGCGCAACCCGTGGGGTGAGTGGCTGATGCGTCTCACCGACCCCAACGGCATCGTCGTCGAGCTGACCGAATGGATCGCGCCCGGCGGCCATCCCGGCGTTTGCTGATCGTGGGCTTGCTATGCCTGCGCACGCCGGTGCTGGTGATCGGCAACGGGATGCAGACCGTGGCGATCCCGCCCCCTCTGAGATGGCCCGCAAGGTCACCGGAGCCGTCGACCCAGCTGATCAGCCCTCGCGCTGACCATGCGGTGTCGTGTCAGCGGCCGCGTCAGGACGGCAACGGCCCGGTATCAGCGCGGTCGGCGATGGTGGATGCCATGAACGGTTCAGCGATTGCGGCCTCAAGACCGGGGGCGATCTCCTCGGGCGACCCGACCTGAGCGATTTCGATACCCCGGGGCGCCAACAGGACCGCCTTCCACCAGCCGTCCGTTCCATTGAATGTCGTAACAGATCAAGGAGCACACAATCATGTCCCTCACCCGTACCGACCAGGACGAGCTCACCCCGTGGACCGGGCAGGACCGCCCGGAGTTGCAGAAACTCATCCAGGAGATGGTCGATTCCGGTTTCGTCGGGGTGACGCTGCGCGTGCACGATGAGCGGGGCGAGTGGGTCGGCAGCGCCGGGGTGCGCGAGCTGGGCCAGAGCGAGAAGCCGCCGGCGGACGGGCACTTCCGGATCGGCAGCGTCACCAAGACCTTCACCGCGACCGTGGTGCTGCAGCTGGTGGCCGAGGGCAAGATCGGGCTGGACACCCCGGTGGATGACTACCTGCCCGAGTTCGGGCTGGACCGGCGGATCACCGTGCGGATGCTGCTGCAGCACACCAGCGGGGTGTTCAACTTCACCGGCGACTACGACCCCGACGGGACGTACGTGCCGGGGATCCCCGCCACCACCACGGGCAAGGAGTGGGTGGAGGGCCGGTTCAAGACCTACCGGCCGGAGGAGCTGGTCCGGCTGGCGTTGTCCAAGCCGGCGCGGTTCGAGCCGGGGACGGACTGGAGCTACTCCAACACCAACTACGTGCTGGCCCGGCTGCTGGTCGAGAAGGTCACCGGCCGCTCGCTCGGCGAGGAGATGCAGCGGCTGGTCCTGGGGCCGCTCGGGCTGTCGGGCACGGTGGCGCCTGACACCTCGACGGACGTTCCCGCGCCGCACGCCCACGCCTACTACCGGTATGAGGAGGACGGCCAGGAGAAGGTGGTCGACGTCACCCGCCAGAACCCGTCCTGGATCTCCACCGGCGGCGACATGATCTCCACCACCCAGGACCTGCACACGTTCATCTCCGCGCTGGTGGGCGGCAGGCTGCTGCCGGCCGAGCTGCTGGCCGAGATGTGCACACCGGAGCCGAAGGCCGGCTACGGCCTGGGGGTGTTCGTACAGGACGCGCCGGGCGGCGGCACCGTCATCACCCACAACGGCGGCATCACGGGCCACGCGGGGCTGATGTACAGCACGCCCGACGGCGGCAAGACCCTGACCGCCTCGCTGAACTACGTGGACGACGCCGCACTGTCCATGGGAGAGGCGTTCCAGAAGGCGACGCAGAGGCTCGTCGAGGAGGTGTTCGGCGGCGGGCAGGCCGGGTCGGCTGACGAGGCGGCCGAGCCGGCTCAGCCGGCGGGCTGAGCACCTCGGACCCGTACGTCTTGAGGGTGGACTCCTTGTGCTTGGTGGGTGGTCTGCATACGGCAGAGCACCGTACGGGACGTTCCGTCCAGTCTGCGGTTCTCTGTGGCCGCAGACAGCTTCAGGAAGGAAACAATTCGTGATGTCATCTGTTCCCGCTGACCCGACCGTGGTGCATCCGATGCCCCGGCCGCCGCGGCCAGACCTCAGTCGTGCTGCAGAGTCGTCGGCCGAAGCCAGAACCCGCGGAAACGTTGCCGGTGACCGGGCCGCGCGCGGACACGACGAAACCCTCGAGAGGAGCAGCCGATGACGGACGCCGATGTGATCATTGTGGGCGCCGGTCCGGCCGGCCTGATGCTGGCTGCTGAACTGCGTTTGGCCGGTGTGCGACCGCTGGTGCTGGAGCGGCAGCCGCAGCGCCGCGACACCCCGAAAGCCGGTGGTCTCGGCGGGCAGATCCTGGAACTGCTGCGCTACCGAGGCTTGCTGGAACGGTTCGAAGCAGCCTGCACCGGCCCTGTCCCGGCTCCCCGGTTCCCGTTCGGCGGTGTGCATCTGGACTTCACCCAGTTGGCGGATCCCCCGATGCACGCCCTGCCGCTCCCGCAACCGCTGCTGGAGCGGCTGCTCGACGAACGCGCCGGAGAACTCGGTGTCGACCTCCGCCGCGGACACGAGGTGGTCGGGGTCAGCCAGGACGATGCCGCGGTGACCGTGGACGTGCGGGGCACGGAGGGGCCGTACCGAGTGAGCGCCCGGTACCTCGTGGGTTGCGACGGCGCGCGCAGCCGGGTCCGTGACCGGGCCGGTATTCCGTTCCCCGGCACCACCTATCCGGAGGTCAACCGGCTGGCCCAGGTCACCTTGCCCGATACGGTGACCGTGCTCGGCGACGGCGATCTCGACGTCCCCGGCTTCGGCACGATCCGCGCGGGTTTCACCCGGACGGATCATGGTCTCCTCGGAGTCGGCTCGTCGCCCGCCTCCAAGGTGGTCTCGCTCTACACCATCGAAGATGAAACCACCGAATATGACGACGACACCCCGATGACGGTGACCGAACTCCAGGACAGCGTCCGTCGCGTGCTCGGCGTGCATCTGCCCGTGGGAGAGCCGATCCGGCTGTCGCGGTTCACCTTCAAGGCTCGGCAGGCCGAGCGATACCGACACGGGCGGATCCTGCTGGCCGGTGATGCGGCGCATCTGTTCCCCGCCACCGGTGTGGCCATCAACGCCGGCATGCTGGATGCGGTCAACCTGGCCTGGAAGCTGGCCGCCGACCTCCACGGCTGGGCGCCGGCCGGCCTGCTGGACACCTACCACGACGAACGCCACCTCGCCGGCGCCCGCACCATGCTGCACACCCGAGCGCAGGTGGCGCTACGGCGCGGGCACGACCCTGCCGCCGAGGCACTGCGGCAAATCTTCCAGGAACTGCTCACGGACGAGCAGCCGCTGCGCCGTATGGGAGCGCTGGTCGCCGGCACCGACATCCGCTATCCGATGCCCGGCCCCGGCCACCACGCGTTGGCCGGCACCTTCGCCCCCGACCTCACCCTGCACACCGACCAGGGCATGACCAGCGTCGCGGAACTCATGCACCCTGCACGGCCCATCCTCCTCGACCTCGCCGACCGCCCCGACCTTCGCCAGACCGCCCAAGACTGGCAGCATCGCGTCGACATCCACACCGCCAAAACCGATGATCGACCGGCCGACGCCCTGCTGATCCGCCCGGACGCTCACATCGCCTGGGCCGCGACCATCGACGAACCCGCCGACACCGCCTCGCCCGCGCTGCGCGAAGCACTCTCCGGCTGGTTCGGCACACCCGTCCGCCGCACCGGCATCCGAGGAGGACGGTGAACATGTTCACGCTCGAAACGGCACGGCTCCAGTTGCGCCCGTTCACCCGCGAGGAGGCCAGCACGTCGTGGCCGGCTCCCACGAGGGCCGCAACTGGAGCAGCGGCCACCTCCGCAGACCAGGACATCGCCCAGCTCGTCCTCCAGGCGGCCTCGGCCGGCCTGCTGTTCGGCCCACTGCAGATCGTGCTGCTCGGCTCCTTGGTCCACGCCGAAATCAGCCGAGAGATCATTACTGTCGCCCGGCGTTCCGGGCGGCCTGTGTCTGCCGCCACCGCTCCATGACCTGCCGGAAGGCCTCGTTCACGAGGAGAAGAAGTTCGGCGGAGGACTCGAAGCGGGCACCCGCAGGGGTTGTGGCCCCGAGAATCTCGGCTCCGCGCTGGGATGCGGCCACCAGGGCCTGGTTCATCTGCACCGCTGCAAGCATGGACCGGAGCCAGAGCTCATCGTCGATGACATAGCGTTCGCGCCGCGCGCCGGGAGCTCGTTCCCGCCTGAGCATTCCTTGCTGTTCGAGGAAGGTGACGGCGTGCGAGACCGACGCCGGGCTGATGCGCAGCCGCTGGACCAGGTCGGCGGCGGTGAGGGTGCCGGAGTCGGTGATGTACAGGCAGGCCAGCACCCTGGCCACCATCCGGGGCAGCCCCTGCTGTTCGAGGAGATCGGTGAAGGACTGCGCGAAGTCCTGCACCGCTTGGGGATCGCGCCCATGGCCGCTGTCGGGAACCGGCGGTGCGGGAGGCTGTGCCTGCTTGCGTCGGCGCGCACGATGCCGTGTGGCCTCGTGTGCCTGATCCGCCCCGTAGTCGTCGGGTCCGCCGTTCCGGGTGACCTCGCGCATGATGGTCGAGGCGGGCCGCCCCAGGCGCCGGCCGATCTCTGCGTATCCGAGTCCCTCGGCCAGCCACGCGGCGATGTGCTGTCGATCCTGGCCGGTCAGTCTGCCTCCGGGCATCGGTGCTCGGCTCCCATCTGTCGACATGCGCGAAGCTCGGCGCCCCGGCACACTCCGCTGCACAGTATGCATTCACCCGCACCCCATTGCAATTGTCACATGATCATTCTTTGCATTCGGCAGCATTGTCATTGCAATGCTTGGCTCTTTAGCTGAATGTAGCAGGCTAGAGCGTCCGCTTTGCTTGTTGACGAATTTATAAATGCAATGTACCGTCGCAGACGTTCAGAGATTCCCGAACATTTGTGGGTGCCCGGTGGCGCCGCAGAGGGAGTCCTGTGACCGAGCTTCAGCTCGCCGAGGCCATGAGCGCCACGCCGGGACGGGTCTCGCAGATCGAACACTGTGCGCAAGGAGATTGATGATGGAACACGGCAACAGCGGCTTCTCCAAGACGGGGCTGGACAGATTGCGGGACGTGCTGGCGCGGCATGTCGAGTCCGGGAAGATTCCCGGGCTCGTCGCCCTGGTCAGCCGGGGCGGCGAGACGCACGTTGAGGCGATCGGCACGATGCGCCATGACGGTGGCGCGCCGATGCGCCGGGACACCATCTTCCGGATGGCGTCCACGTCCAAGCCGGTCGCGGTCGCCGCGGCGATGGTGCTGCTGGATGAGTGCCGGCTGCGGCTGGACGACCCGGTGGATCCGTGGCTGCCCGAACTGGCCAACCGGCAGGTGCTCAAGCGGATCGACAGCCCGCTGGACGACACCGTGCCGGCGCGGCGGCCGATCACCGTACGTGACCTGCTGACCTCCACGTTCGGCCTCGGCATGGACATGACGGCGCTGGGCACTCCGATCCTGGGCGCGATCTTCGAGCAGGGGCTCACGCCCAATCTGCCGGAGCCGATGCCCGAGCCGGACGAGTGGATGCGCCGCCTGGGCACGCTCCCGCTGATGCACCAGCCCGGCGAGCACTGGCAGTACCAGATCAGCAACGATCTGCTCGGCGTGCTGGTGGCCAGGGTCACGGGCCAGTCGTTTGAGACGTTCCTGCGTGAACGCATCTTCGATCCGCTGGGCATGAAGGACACCGCCTTCCACGTGCCCGCCGACCAGATCGACCGGCTGCCGACCCTCTATGCC
This sequence comes from Nonomuraea sp. NPDC049480, assembly GCF_044465905.1. NCBI lineage: Bacteria > Bacillati > Actinomycetota > Actinomycetes > Streptosporangiales > Streptosporangiaceae > Nonomuraea > Nonomuraea sp. NPDC049480. The sequence continues at coordinate 169,679 of NZ_JBITMD010000025.1, read as the reverse complement.
CCCGACCCGCAGACCGGAGAGTTCCACGTGTGGGACGAGGCCGCGGGTGGACGGTGGAGCCGGCCTCCGGCGTTCCCGGGCGGCGGCGGCGGGCTGGTCTCCACCGCCGATGACTACCACGCCTACTTCCGCATGCTGCTCAACGGCGGGATGCACGGGACCGAGCGGATCCTGTCCCGGCCCGCCGTCGAGCTCATGACCACCAACCGCCTCACGCCCGAGCAACAAGCCGCCCGGCACGCCATGGCCGTCAACAACGTCCATGTGTCCTTCGGCCAAGGCCAGCACGGCGGCTGGGGCATGGGGATGGCGGTGCGCACCTACCGCGGCGACTACGCGCCCATCGGCCAGTTCGGCTGGGACGGCGGAAGCGGCACCTCGACCTACGCCGACCCGGACAACCAGCTCACCGGAATCCTGCTCACCCAGGTCGGGATGACCGTCCCGAATGCGGCGCAGCTGATCCACGACTTCTGGACCACGACCTACCAGGCGATCGACGACTGATACCGAGCCTGCGCCCGATACGCCCGCGCCTGGCAGGCCCGCCCTCACCCCACGACACCCAACGGGCAGCCCCTGGCGGCCGAACCGTCGACGTTTCCGCCGGGGGTCGGGTCTTGGCCCTGTCCGCCTAAGGCCGGGGCGGCCCGAGGGGGCGATCCCCTCGGCCACCCGATCTAAGCCATCTAGACCTCCACAACAGATCTCAAGGAGCACACCACCATGTCCATCACCCTGACCGACCAGGACAAGGCCACCCTGCGGACCGCCGCGTACGGCGCCGTCTCGCTGATGGCCGCCGCTGGTGCCGCCGGCTCGCCCCACAAGATCGCCACCGACGGCTCCATCGCCCTGGCTTCGGCGACCGGCCTGGTCGGGCACGTGCTCGCCGCAAAGAGCAAGGACATCAAGCTGTACGGCAAGTCGGTGGCCGAACTGGCCGACCACGTTCTACCGGCCCTGACCGCGGCCATGAGCCTGCTCAAGCAGCAGGCTCCGGCAGAGGCCGGCAACTTCCGCAGCACCGTCATCGTCGCCATCGACGCAGCCGCCCGCACCCACCAGGGCCAGCCCAGCCCCGCCCTGGCCGAGATGGCGCGCAAGATCACCGAAGCCCTCGACGCCGCTTGACGGGACGTCGACCAGCGCAGCTACAGCTTGTTACGAAGGCCCAAGGAAGGTATATGTCTATCTCGCAACGACGAGGGTTACTCGCCGCAGTCGTGGTCGCGACGGCGCTCGTGGTCGCGAGTGCTCCCGCCGCATCCGCGACGGCGAAGCCGGCGGTCGAGATCTCCGGCGGGGTCACGCAGCCCGTCTTCTCTTACGCAGACGCCATTCGCGAGCACGTCCGGGTGGAGTCACCGGTCGACAGCGACGGCGACGGCAAGAAGGATCTGGTCCGGGTGGACATCATCCGGCCGAAGGAGTCCGGTTCCGGGCTCAAAGTCCCGGTGATCATGCACCAGAGCCCGTATTTCGACCAGCCGGGTGTCGGCTTCGAGCTGGATCACAAGAAGTACGACGCGGACGGGAACCTGACGAAGTTTCCGCTGTTTTACGACAACTACTTCGTGCCGCGCGGGTACGCGTTCGTGTCCGTCGACATGATCGGCACCAGGTTGTCGGACGGCTGCCCGACCTCCGGCGGTCCGTCCGACGTGCTGGGCGGCAAGGCGGTGATCGACTGGCTGAACGGCCGGGCGACCGCCTACGACGACAAGGGCGCTCCGGTGAAAGCCTCTTGGACCACCGGGCGTACCGGAATGATCGGCCATTCGTACGAGGGATCGCTCGCCATCGGGGTCGCCGGCACCGGCGTGCGGGGGCTGGAGACCATCGTGCCGCTCGCGGGGCCCAGCAGTTGGTATGAGATGTGGCGCGCGAACGGCACCCTCACGGATTTCAAGGGCGGGCAGGAATGGTTGGCCGAACTGGTCGACGAGGACCCGGACGAGAAATGCGCGGCGGTGCACCAGCGCATGAGCGAGGGCTCGGACGACGCCACCGGCAACTACAACGCCTACTGGCACGAACTCGACTACCGGACCGGACCGATCTCGAAGGTGCGCAACGTGCGCGCCAGTGTCTTCTCGGTGGTGGGGATGCACGATCGGAACGTGATGGCCGACCAGTTCTCCACGTGGTGGGCCGGGCTGCCCCGCGGGGTGGAGCGCAAGGTGTGGGTGACGCAGTACGGGCACCTCGACCCGTTCTGGGCCCGCCGCGAGGTGTGGGTCGACACCCTGCACAAGTGGTTCGACCACGAACTGATGGGCGTCCCCAACGACATCATGCGGCAGCCGCGCGCCGACGTGCAGCTCGGCCCGGACCGCTGGATCACCCAGGCCGACTGGCCGGCACCGACCCGGACGGTGACCCTGCGACCGCAGCAGGACGGCTCACTGGGTGCCAAGCCATCGACCGGAACCGGCAGCTACCTCGAGACCAAGCAGACCGAGATCGCGATGGCCGGCGACCCGGGCACCACCAACCCAAACCGGCTGTCCTACCTGACCCCGCCGCTGAAAAAAGCGATGCGGCTGTCCGGAACGCCGTCGGTGAGCCTGCGCCTCAAGCTGGACCAGCCGACCGCCAACCTGGGCGTCCTGCTCGTCGACTACGGCCAGGACACCCGCATCCACGGCGTCGACCCCAACAAGGGGCAAGGCCTCAAGCTCATCGACGGCAAAGACTGCGTCGGCGAGAGCACGGCGGATGACGACGGCTGCTACCAAAGGGCCGGCGACAACACGGTGACCTCCGGCTTCCAGGTGGTCTCCCGAGGAATCATGGACGCGCAGAACCACAAGTCGCTGAGCCGCTCGACGCCGCTGACGCCGGGTAAGTCGTACCAGATCACCTGGTCAATGCTTGCGCAGGATTACGAGTTCAAGGCAGGGCACCGGCTGGGCCTGGTGCTGACCGGAACCAACGCCGATCTCGGCGAGCCCGTCCTCGGCGACGCCGAAACCGGCACCGGGACCAAGGTCACCGTCGACCTGGCCGGTACTTCGGTTTCGCTGCCGCTGGTCGCCGGTGCGTCCAGCGGAAGGTAGCTTGATCGATCTTCGCGTACGGTCGCGGCCGGCGTGGTCGCGACCGCACGCATGACGGTCTCGGGCGTGCTTTGCCGGCACCCGCCGACACAAGCCGGACCCGAAATGCCGCTGGAAGGCCAAGGACGGCCCTGGCCGGAGACCTGCTCGAAACCGCACCCCGTGAAGAGGTAGCGGCGTGGCCGGCGGAATGCCGGTTGAACATCTCTTCGGCCGGCCCTCACTCGCCGGCCAAAGAGCGCTAGAGGCTGCCGAAATCGGGAAGGGTGATCGTGCCGTCCTCGGCGAGGGGGATCCCGGGATTGTGCGCGATTTCCCAGGCGTGGCCGTCCGGATCGACGAAGGCGCCGGAGTAGAACCCGATGGCGTTGATGGTCGCGGGCTTGGTGATGATCCCACCAGCCCTCTCCACTGCTGCGAGCAGAGCATCAACCTCAGCATCGGACCGGACGTTGTGTGCCAGGGCGATCCCGCCGAAACCGACCGCCGGCCCAGGCTCCAGGCCGCAGTCCTTCGCAAGTTTGTCGCGACCCCACAGGATCAGTCCCAGGCCCCCCGCCTGGAAGAAGACGGTCTCCTCGACTTCTTGCCCCCGCCAGCCCAGGGCCTCGTAAAAGCCCTTGGCGCGAGCGAGATCGGAGACCCCCAGCGTGATCAGAGTGATTCGCTGTTCCATGCAATCACGCTACTCTGCCCCCGATGAGGGCGGAGTACGTCCCTGATCGCGGGCTTTCACGGCAGCCCGCCAAATCGAGAAGCACTTCCACGTCAAAAGCCGACCGTCCCGCGAACTGATCCACTCGCCGCCCCGATGCAAACAGGAAGGGCAGCAAAAGATCATTAGGCAGAGCGACGTGAGGCCCCTCACAACCGGTTCGTATCGGGTGAAGCGTTCTGAGGGAGCAGCGGCATGAGCGTGAGCGCGAACCTTCCTACTTATCGTGCTGTCGGCGCACCATCTCGGTGATCCAGATGGGCGCGAACGGAGACGTGCAGCCCGGGGGAGTCGGGTAGTCCTTGAGTACTTCCAGGCGCTCACCGATGTCGATTGCACGGGCACGGTGCTCGGCGTGCTCGATCCCGATCTGAGCCATGCAGTGGTTCATCGCCCACTGCAGGCGATCCGGGGCGTCTTTCATCTCCGCCTCGATGACGTCGAGCAGTCCTGCGAGGTCGAGGCCCTCGGGCTTCTTCGCCACACGTTCGGTGGTCAGCGCCCAGCCGGCACTCGCGACCACTGGGTCCGGATCGGCGGACCAGGCCAGGCGCAGCTCTTCGGAGTGCGGGTTCTTCTTCACCACGTAGTTCACGAGCCAGTCGTGCACCTTGGGTGTGCACGCCGCGCGCACCATGACGTCCAACTCGTCACGCTCGAACGCCTTCGGGCGGCAGATCAGGATCGCCAGCAGTCTCGCCGCGGTGTCATCCGTCTCCCAGAGCCGGCACGCGAGTTCCTGCTGCGTCTTCAGCCGCTTCGCGAGCGCGCGCAGCTTGCTGAGGTTCACACCGTGATCGTCGCCGTGTTTCTCATTCACCTCGCGCATCTTCGGGTCCTCGAGCTCGGCCAGCTCGGCCATCACCTCGGCCATCATCGTCTGGGCCACCTCAGCCTCCAGTCCATCACGCGCGAGACGCAGCCTACGACGGAAGGCTCACGGCGTGGAGTGCGTATGCGTCGAAGCGCACCCCCTTGCGCGCCTGAAGATACTCCCTTAAATCCTGCCGCAATGGCTCGCCGCGAGGCCATCGTCGGCCGCCCACGCACGAACCGCCCTTGCCTTGCTGAGACTCGATCCACCCTTGCTCGCGCAGAGCGGCGACCACGGTGGGGACGGGAGACGGAGGAGCGGTCCTGGTTGACTACCATTGCCAGCCGCTCCCAGAGAGCCTCTCTCAGGGTACGGAGGTGGCAAGGCTCATTACGGGCATCACCATGGACGAGCACTTCGTCTACTTCGTCGACGGAGTGATGATCACAAGCTTCGAGCCGTTCTTTCCCAGCGATCGGAACGGTAGCGATCCGAACCGCCTGCTGGCCCATATGCAGGCTCTGGGCATGGCACTGGATGGGGAGGCTGACACGCGGAATTCCACCGCTCTCGCCATCGCGCTGGCTGCACGGGCCACTGGGGTCACCCTGACACCGACTCACTACACGGCGGAGCACATCGTCGGTTCCATCGACTGAATGCTCCGCCCAGCGGCCTGCTGTGCAATAGAGCTAGGGCTGCCGAGCCGCTCTGAGGCGCCGCGCACGCTGCCGCGCTCCAGCTGGGTGTAGTGCTCCACCGACACCCCCGCCAGCTGGGCCACCTCGCTGCGCCAAGGCCCGGGCCCGGCGGCTGCCACCGTGATGCCGACGTTCGTAGCCGATAACGTCACAGGGTGGACAACGATGATCCCGCAATCCGGCTATGGAGCGACTTTGGTCAGTCATTGTTCTCCCAGAAATTCGGGCGCCGCCGCTGTCGCCACCATGGCCAATCAGGTGATGCGAGCGGATTCGGCGACGTTCGGGCGAGAAAGCTTCTGTCGATGGGGAGCACCAGGTTGTAGAGATACGGTCGCGCCCAGCGAGGCAAAGCGATGAGTACCTGTTCCAGTTCCCCGCGCGGATCGTCTTCCCAACAGCCAGGGCATGTGCAGGTGGGCAGGAGCCGGGTGGAGGTGCCGGGAATCACTTCCCGCGTCCAAGCCAGCAGCACCGCAGCCACATAACCCGGCCCCAGCCGGGTGTGCTCCAGCGTGATCACCGCAGCCATGGGGCGCGGTCCGAGACCGGGAACCTGATGAATCGAGGGTCTGTGGGTCACGCACATGAATCTTCGCGTGCGAACCGCCGAAGGGCGCCTACGCGGCATGGCCCTTTCTGATCGAAGTCATGTGCATGATGATCGCATGCCTGGAGCGTGACCTCCAGGCCTCGATTACCCGAAGCGGACCACGCCTCCGGCGGGGGCACTCCGGTTCCGGGATACTCGCCGTGCCGGGTTTCCGCCCTGTTCATGCGATCGGCCCACGCACTCGCATCCGAGACGGGACTGCCGACCGGGCTCGGCCCCGTGCAGGGCGACGAATGTCAGGTCGTCCTGCGCCGGTGCCGCCGAGCGATGGGCGGAACTCTCGGCGCGGCATGCCCGGGCGATGCCGCGCTGAGCACTCCGATACGAAACCGTCTTCAGCGGACGGTCCCGTCCCACTGCCAGCGGTCTCTGCTGCCATGACCGGGAAGATCGGCGCGGCCGGTGCACCACAGAAGGGTCTCTGTCGCGTCATCGCCGCCCGGGGCCTCAGGGAAGAGTCGCCGCACCGCGGGGGCGCAAAGGTGCTCCGGCGGCCGCCAGCCGAGCCCGAGACCGCGGCTGATGTCCATGCCGTGGACGAGCAGTTCGACCACTCCCATGGCGGCGAAGCCGGGGCCGTCGGAGTGGCCCCATGGATGCCAGGCGCGTACGTCGCTGTCGGCCTCGCGTACGGCGGAGGCCAGGATGTTCGCCGCGATCCTGATTCCCTCCAGGCAGTGGCTGATGGGAGCCTGCGGGTCGAGCGAGGCGAAGAGGGTGATGTACCGGTCGGCCGGGCGGGCGATGAGCAGGCCGGCGTAGCCGACGACGCCCAGGGCGACATGGTCGAGCGTGGTCCGGCACGTCCACTCCAGCCCCGCAGCGTTACGTGTCCAGTCCTGGTCGGCGCCCTTCTCCAGGATCGCGGTGGTTTCGTCGGCCGCCTCGACGACGAGAGCGGCCCAGGACGTGGCGTTCATGGTGTGGAGGGCCTGAACGTTCATGCCGCGGGAGCCCTGAAGTGGTCGATGATGCGGGCGTAGCTGTCGAGGGCGTGGCCGCGGCTGATCGCCTCGGCGATGAGCTTCTCGGTGTACTCGGCCATGGTGGCGTCGATGCCCCGCATCCGGCTCTCGTGGATGAGGTGCCGGACAGGCGGGATCTGGGTCTCCAGCGTGGCGTCCTCGGCAGCGTAAGAGTCCTCGTCGATCTGGTGCGCGTACGCCGTCAGGAACGACGCCACGCCCTTGAGCCAATCCCCGGCCATCGGCAGGAAATCGGTGGCCGCGATCTTCTCGGTGCCCATGAGCGCCGCGGCGTGCATGAACCCGTTGAACGTCGCCCACATGATCCCGAGCAGCGCGACGTCGTACAGCGAAGGAAGGCCGACGTCGAAGCTGATGAGCGTGGTACCGCCACCCAGCACCGCGAGGGTCTTCTCGTGCGTCTCGTACAGTGACGGCGACCCTCCGTAGAGGATGACCGTCTCCGGCGCGCCGATGCCCGGAGGGGTCATCATGATCGCCCCGTCCAGGTATTCGGCTCCGCGTTCCGCCGCCCATGCGGCCATCGCACGTGCTTCATCGGACGCGCCCGACGTGAGATTGATCAGGACGCGGCCGGACAGCGCTGCTTCGGCCGGGGCGAGCAGCTCGCGTACGGCGTCGTAGTCCCGTACGCAAATGATCACCAGCGGTGCGGCGGCGACGGCGGCGCCGACCGTCGGGGCTTCGCTCGCGCCGGCTTCGACCAGCGCCTCCGCTTTGCCTGGGGTGCGGTTCCAGATGGTCGTGGGGTGGCCGGCGTTCATGAGGGCGGTGGCCAGCGCCCGGCCCATCATCCCCATGCCGATGACCGTGACGGGAGTTCCTGCCATGTCTGTTCTCTTCCTGTCCGTTTCGGTGGTGGCGGTTCACCACGATGGCAGCGTGCGACGCCGGCCGACACTGGCAGGAGTGCCGACATCCACCAAATTGCTGCCATATAGTGCACTCGTGAGTGCTGGTTCTGTCGCGCTGGTCGTGATCGACGACACCATTTCGATGTGGGACATGTACGAGCTGGGCATCGCCACGGCGGTCTTCGGCGTGGCTCATACCGATCTCGTGAACCCTTGGTACGACCTGCGATTGTGCGGCCTGCGCCCGGGGACGTCCTCGTCAGCGCCGGGGTTCACACTGAACGCGCCGTACGGGCTGGACGAGCTGGAGAAGGCCGACACGGTGATCGTCCCGGTCGTGCCGGAGTCGTACATGCGCGGCGACCGTGAGCTGCCCGAGGAGCTGATCAGCGCTCTTCGGCGGGCCGGCGCCGCGGGGGCGCGCATGGTCTCGCTCTGCAACGGCGTCTTCGCGCTCGCCGCCGCGGGACTCCTCGACGGCCGCCCCGCCACCGCCCACTGGGAGCACACCCGCGAACTGGCTGAGTGGTTCCCGCGGGTGAAGGTGGACGATTCGGTCCTGTACGTCGACGACGGTGACGTGCTCACCAGCGCCGGGCTCAGTGGCGGGCTCGACCTGTGCTTGCACATCGTCCGCCGCGACCTCGGCGCGCGGGTGGCCAACCAGCTCGCCCGCCGCCTCGTGGTCCCCGCGCACCGGCCGGGCGGCCAGGCCCAGTTCGTGGAACGCGCCGTCGCCGTGACCGACGACGGGATCGCCCCCGTGCTGCACTGGGCTCTGGAGAACCTCGACCGCCCGCTCACCGTTGACGACCTGGCCACGCGCGCCGGGATGAGCGTCCGCAGCTTCCACCGCAACCTCCGGGCGGCGACCGGGACGAGCCCGATGAAGTGGCTGCTCCATCAACGCCTTGCCCGCGCGCAACTCCTCCTGGAGACCACTGACCTGCCCATCGACCAGATCAGCGAATGCAGCGGGCTCGGCAGCGCGAACAACCTACGCCACCATTTCGCCGCGCACCTTGGAGTAGCGCCCACCGAATATCGGCGGGCCTTCCCCTCTCCTGAGCCGGGACCGAGAACGCCCGAACGGAGAGCCGCCCGCTCGTGAGATTTCCACAGGTTCGCCCCCTTCTCATCGAGCGGCAGAGCACGGGCCCCGTCAGAGGGCAGGACATGTCAGCCTGAGTCTCAGGCCCGTTCCGCCGGGGAACGGGCGTCATCTAGACCCGGGGAAAGGCGACCGGGCTGCGATGGCCGTCGCGGTCCACGGCGCGGAGGCCGAACTGTACGTTGTCCTTGACCAGGTCGACGGTGGCCGTGGTGACGTCGCCGACGTCGATGGCGTGGGTCCACTCCGGAGACGTGGTCTCCCGCCACACGATCTCGTAGCCGGCCAGGTCGGGCTCGGTGCCGCGGTCCCAGGTGAGCGTGGTGTCGTTGGTCAGACTCGTCGCGTTGATCCTGACGTTCTTCGGCGTGCCCGGAGCCTGGGCCAGGGACCACAGCGTCGCGGCGTTCACCTTGGCGACCCGGGCGGTGTAGGCGAAGTCGACGAACTCGGGCAGGTCGCCGAACTGGACGCCGCTCTCCACCCGCACGTCCTGGTGCTCGTGGTCATAGTTCTCGCGAGGCTCGGTGAAGCGAGCGGCCGCGTAGCCCTGCCGGATGAACGAGATGTGGTCGCTGCCGCGCAGGTATCGGTCGCGTCGCCAGATCACCCGGACCTTCATGCCGGTCTCGGCGTTCTCGGCCACGTTCTTGACGAAGCGGCCGAGCTGTCGCGACGGGCCGTCGTTCTCGCCGCCGACCGACTGACGGGTCGAGGCCTCGGCGGGGGTCTCGGTGGTCGGCACGCCCTCCACGAAGAGGCGCACCGTGTGCGGTTCGGGGCGGGTGCCGTCCCAGCCGGAGCTGGCGCCCACGATGTCGTTGCTGAACATCGCCTGTACGTCCGCGCCGGCCTCCTTCAGCCGCGCGGCCATGTGCGCCGAGCCGTACAGGCCCTGCTCCTCACCGCTGACGGCGGCGAACACCAGAGTGCCCTCGGTGCGGCGGGTAGCGAAGAGGCGGGCCAGCTCGAGCACGACGGCCACGCCGGACGCGTCGTCGTCGGCGCCGGGGGCGTCGGCGGTGGCGTTCATGACGTCGGTGACGCGGGAGTCGAGGTGACCGGTGACGACGTACACCCGCTCGGGCGATGCGTCACCGCGCAGAGTGCCGATGACGTTGGTGATGGTCGTCGGCTCGGGGATGCGCGGGCTGACCGGCTGGACGAACGACTGCTTCTCGACGGTCATCCGGCCGCCCGAGGCGGCTGCTATCTCCTGGAACCGGGAGTGGAGCCATTCCACGGCGGCTCCGATACCGCGGACAGGGTCGGTCTGGGTGGACAGGGTGTGCCGGGTGCCGAAGGCGACCATCCGCAGCACGTCCGCCTTGATCCGGGCGGGGTCGACCTCGCGTAACAGCGCGCGTAGCTCCCGGCCGGGACGTTGGGGCCGGACCGGACGGCCTGGGCCGTCGTTCACCGTGGCGGACGCGGAGTCGGCGATGAGCGGCGTGGACAGTGCGCCGGCGGCCGATGCGGTCAGGAACGTACGCCGGGTCGCGTGAGGGTGACTCGTTTCCATGACATGAATCAACCTCCTCTTCGAGGCGAGCGCCAGAGGGAGTGTCCCCATGTCCACCACCGCCACCATCGTCACCGTCCTGGCCGCCCTCTGGGTGGGTTTCTCTGCCTTCTCCCTCCTTCGCCGCGCCGAGTGGGTCGTGAAGCCGCTGATGGACTACGGCGTCCCCCGCTCGTGGTGGACCTGGCTCGGCGCAGCCAAGGCCGCAGGGTCCGCAGGCCTGCTGGCCGGCCTGTTCGTGCCGGTCGTCGGCGTCCTGGCCGGGATCGGCCTGGTGCTGTACTTCGCCGGAGCCGTCGTCACCGTGCTCCGGGCGCGCTCGTACTCGACCGTCGTCTTCCCCTTCCTGTACATGGGCCCGGTGATCGCCGCCTTGATGCTGGGACACATCGCCTGACAACAACGCGGAGACCTTCTCGCCGCGCGGTATGTGAAAATCGACTGGCCGGCCTTCCCTGAGGCGACACCGCCGGCAGGCAGATGGACCAGCGTGATGTCGACCGCGGCCATCACCACGCAGTTGGTCGTAGGGCGCGGGCGAGGCCGCGCGCGGCAGCGCGCGGATGTCACCGCCCTCATTGCGGGCCTGGCGGATGCCACAGGAACCCTCAAGACAAGCGACCACGTACGAGATGGGACCCTGTGATTCCCCCAGAGGTTTCGTCTCGGTGTTCTCCCAGCTCAGAGCGCTTGCAGAAGAATTCCAAGCCGTGAATCAGCCAGCGACAAGCCCTTTCCAAGTCGTCATCCCTAACTTCGTCATCACAAGCACGACAGGTTCCACGGAGCACCGGGGGAACGAAGACACGCCGCGGAAGCGGTGAGAGGGGAAACAAAAATGTCGAAGATCTCGCTGAACGACCTTGCCATCGACGGTGCCGAGCTGACCGACGCCGAGCTGGGCGACGTGGCCGGCGGCCGGATGTCCGTGTCCTGGTACATCGGTGGCAAGCCCGCCGAGTGGGTGGGCACCAACAACTGACCCGTACCGGGCGAGTTGTGATCAGGAAGATTCGCGGGGCTCACGGCTCCCGAAATTGAGTTCAAGAACCATCCGTTCACATTGATCTCCTTCCGCGGCGGCGGAGCGGGCCTGTCCCGCTCCGCCGTCTGCATACGGAGAGACACCGCGAGCGAGGCGACTGGAACATGATCCTCATACTGAGCGACCCTCTGGACGACACGGTGGGCATGGTGATGCCGAAGCTGCTGCGCCGCAACGTCCCGGTGACCTGGTGGGACAGCGGGGAGTTCCCCGCCAGGAGCCGGCTCACGGTGGCCTTCGCGGACGGAGAGCACCGCATCACCCTGCACACCGGCAACGGCACGCTGGATCTCTCGACGGTGACGGCGGTGTGGCGCAGGCGCCCGACCCGCTCGCAGGCGTCGGCCGAGGTGTCGGAGCCGAGCCATCGAGAGCACGTCGAGTGGCAGGCGCAGTTCCTGCTGGACGGAGCGTGGGACCTGATCCCCGCCCGGTGGCTGCCCTCGCGGCGCGAGCCCGAGCGGCAGGCCCACAACAAGATCATTCATATGGCGCGCGCGGCCGCGCTGGGTTTCTCCATACCGCAGACGTCGTTCACCAACGATCCGGCCGAGCTGGTCCCGGCGTACGAGCGCGCCGAGGGCAGGCTCATCGCCAAGCAGATCAACTCCGATGACTTCACGATCGACGGCCAGAACCATCGCACGTACACGACCGTGCTGACCCGCCGTCACCTCACCTCACGGCACCTGCTCCAGCACGAGCCGGTGATCTTGCAGCCGTATGTGTCCAAGGCCGTGGAGCTGCGCGTGATCGTCGTGGCGGAGGAGGTGTTCGCCGCCGAGATCGACTCACAGGCCTCCCGGACGGCCAGGGAGGACTGGCGCCACTACGACGACGAGCGGGTCAGGTACGCCGCGCACGCGCTTCCCGCGGAGGTGGAGAAGCGGTGCGTCGAGCTGGTCGCCTCGCTGGGGCTGACCTACGGGGCGATCGACCTGATCCTCACTCCGGAAGGCGACTACGTCTTTTTGGAGATCAACCCCAACGGCGCCTGGGGGTTCGTCGAGATGCGTACGGGCCTGCCCATCGGCGAGGCCATCGCGGCCTGGCTGGCCCGCGACGAGATCGCCGGTCAGCCGGCCGCCCATGCGCAGGCCCATGCGATGGAGGAGGGAGAGTTTCATGAGTGACTTCGGTGCGGTGCTGGAGTCCGCCGTCGCCCTGCTGCGCGGGCTGCCCCGCAGGCGCGCCCACGTGGAGGCGGCCCGCAGGAGCGCCGCGCAGTGGACGGCCGAGAACCCGGGAACCGATGCCCAGCTCGTCGTCGACATCCGGCCCGGCACACCTGTGGTCGACTACGACCTCCTGCTGGCGCACCCGGACGGCGGGACGGTCGCGCTGAGCGCCCCGGCCGAGGAGGGCGTGCCTTGGCTGATCGAGCACTCGACCCATTGGGCGGCGGGTCAGCTGGTCAGCGTGGATGAGGTTCACCTGTCCGTGGCCCAGGCGCTCACCATGCTGCGCTCGCTCTCCCGCACCACCATGTCCCCGCACGAGGAGATCGTCGAGCAGTGCCTGGTCCTGAACGAGGTGATGGCCGACGACGAGCCGCCGGCCGTTGAGGACCTCCAAGCGGCGGCCGATGAGTTCCGCAGAGGGCGCGGCCTGCACGATCGCGCGGCGACCATCGCCTGGCTGGAGCAGGTCGGAATGTCGCTGCCGCAGTTCGAGGAGTATGTCGGCGGCATCGCCCGCCGCCGCAGGTTCCGGCGGCGCAAGGAGGCGGAGCTGGCCCCGGCCCACCTCGCCACGCACCGCGCCGAGTTCGCCCGGGTGAGGGCTGTGTGGGTGACGGGTCCGGACCCTCTCGCGCCCGCCGCGCCCGCCGACCTGATCGCCGCGCCCGCCGAGCTGGTCGCCGCGTTCACGGCGGCCGCCGGTGAGGCTCAGGCGACCGTCGGCGACCGGTGGGAGTACGAGCTGCCCGAGCCGCTGCGGGGCGCCGAGCCCGGGAGCGCCGTCGGGCCCGTCCGGCATGAGAAGGGCTTCCTCACCGGCTTGGTGATCGAACGCCGGCCCGCCGAGGACGACCCCGCCACCCTGGCCGCCGCGGGGCAGGCCGCCTTCAATGCCTGGCTGGCCGAGCGCCGCGAGCGCGCGTCGATCGAATGGCACTGGTCGTGAGCCGCCCCATCTACCGGGAAGAGGCACTGCATCGGTACGCCGACCTCTCCACCCGGGAGAGCAAGCCGCTGGTCATCTCGCGAAAGTGGTTCGTGCTGCTCTGGGGGCTGGTCATTGTGCTCCTCGCTCTCGGGGGCGCTCTCGCGCTCGTGGTGGCATCAGGGATTTCGTCATGAGCAGGCGCGTACCGGTCCTGCTGCAGAACACCGTCTCCGAATGCGGGGCGGCGTGCCTGGCCATGGTGCTGTCCTTCCACGGGCACCGCGTCTCGCTCCACGAACTCACCGACCGGCTCCAGGTCGGCAGGGACGGGCTCACCGCGCTCGCCATTGTGGCGGGCGCCCGTGAGTCGGGGCTGACCGCCAAGGCCTTCTCGCTGGAACCGGAGGACCTCGCCCGCATCCCCATGCCCGCCGTCGTCCACTGGGAGTTCAACCACTTCGTGGTGGTCGAGCGCTGGGCTCCCGATCGTGTCGACATCGTGGACCCCGCGCGTGGGCGGCGCAGGCTCACGGCCGAGGAGTTCAACGCCGGATTCACCGGCGTCCTGCTGGCCTTCGAGCCGGGCCCGGCGTTTCGGCGGGGGCGCTCCAGCGCGGCCGGCGCGTGGCGGCGCCAGTTCCTGAAGAATCTCGTCATGCGCCGGCGGGGCCTGCTCGCGCAGGTCGTGCTCGCCTCGCTGCTGCTGCAGGCGCTCGGGCTGGTGCTGCCGCTGTTTTCGCAGGTGCTGGTGGATCGGGTGCTGCCGATGGGGGCCGATACGCTGCTCGGCGTGCTCGGCGCGGGCCTCCTGCTCGCCACGGTGACGCAGTTCGTGGTCGGCGCACTGCGCTCGGTTTTGCTGGTCGTGGTCAGGGCGGGCGCCGACGCCGAGCTGACCCGGGGGGTGGTCTCTCACCTGATCGCGCTGCCCTACCGCTACTTCGCGCTGCGCGGCACGGGAGATCTCATCACCAGGGCGGGCAGCGTCGCGGTGCTCAGGGAGATGCTGACCGGCCAGATCTTGTCAGCCCTGCTGGACGGGCCGCTGGCGATCGGGTACCTGATCCTGGTCTTCGTCCAGGACCCGCTGTTCGGTGCGTGCCTCCTCGGCGTGGCCCTCCTGCAGATCGTGCTGCTGCTGGCGACCAGCCGCCGGGTCAACTACCTCGCCCAGCAGGAGCTGACCGCGTTCTCGGCGACGCAGAGCCAGCTGATCCAGGCCATCGGGGGAATCGAGACCCTCAAGGCGTCCGGGGCCGAGAAGCACGCGGTCGGCCAATGGTCCAAGAACTTCACCGCCCAGCTCAACGCGGACATCCGCGGCGGCATCACCCAGGGCCTGCTGGAGGCGGCGCTCGGCGCCATCCGCGTGCTCGCCCCGCTCGGCCTGCTGTGGGTCGGGGCCTGGCGGGCACTGGACGGTGACCTCACCTTGGGCACGCTGCTCGCGCTCAACGCCATCGCCGTCGGCGCACTCACACCGCTGTCGTCGCTCATGTCGAGCATGCAGAGCCTCCAGCAGGCGGGCGCCCACTTCGACAGGCTCTCCGACATTCTGAGCTCCGACCCCGAACCTTCCGAAGGCATCGAGGTCCTGCGACTGCGCGGCGCGGTCGAGCTGCGCGACGTCGGCTTCCGGTACGACCCCCGAGCGCCGTGGACGCTCCAGGGCATCTCACTGAAGATCGAGCCCGGCCAGAAGGTCGCGTTGGTCGGCTCCTCCGGGTCGGGCAAGAGCACGCTGGCCCGGCTGCTGCTGGCACTCCACACGCCGACCACGGGCGAGATCCTTTATGACGGTGTGCCGGTGAGCGAGCTCAACCTGCGCACGCTGCGGCGGCAGTTCGGCGTCGTCACCCAGGACCCCTCGCTTTTCACCGGCTCGATCAGGGAGAACATCGCACTCAACGACCCCGAGGCGTCCTTCGCCCGGATCGTCGAGGCGGCGAAGACGGCTCGCCTGGACGCCGAGATCCGCCAGATGCCGATGGGGTACGAGACCATGCTCACCGAGGGCGCCGGACTCTCGGGCGGCCAGCGGCAGCGGCTGGCTCTCGCGCGTGCCCTGCTGTCCCGGCCGAAGATCCTGCTGCTGGACGAGGCGACCAGCAGCCTCGACAGCGAGAGCGAGGCGGCGATCGAGAGCCACCTCGCCCGGCTCACCCAGACCCGGATCGTCATCGCGCACCGGTTGAGCACGATCCGCGACGCGGATCTGATCTTGGTGGTGGACGGCGGCCGCATCGTCGAGCGGGGCACTCACGACCGGCTCCTGGCCTGCGGAGGCCGTTACGCCGCCCTGGTGGCCGCCCAGACCGTGCGCGCGGCCTCGTCGTGAGGCTTGCCGACGCGGGCGGGACCGCCAAGACCACCGAAGTGGTGCTCCGGCGACCCCGGCTCACCGAGCAGGAGTAGGTTCGAGAACACGCCCCGCTCGATCCGATCACTGGTGGGTTGTGGACGGCACGGGCCTGATGCGCAGCACGTCACCTCACGGCTCGATCTGGGCTTTCATCGACTGCCAGGGCGAGGCATCGAACAGCAGCATGATCGAGACGATCTTGCCGCCGTCCAGGCGGAAGTGCTCGGCGGTGCGCTGCGTGCCGACCGGTGTGGCGGTGTGCACGTCATACACGAGCGTCGCCTCGGCTTCGCCGTACAGCTCGCTGACGAGCTCGACTCCGGTCACGATCGACACGAACCCCGGCAACGTGGCCAGATGTCCCACCCGATCGTCGGAGTTGATGAACGGGCTTTGAAACCGAAACGGCTCACCGACATACGCCGCGGCCGCGGACACATCGCCGCGGAAGCGGGCCTCGTGATAACCGCGTACGGCGCGGCGAGTCCGGTCCTGAGCGGTCAGGGTCACGACTGAGATCCGATCTGACGAAGATGGTCGGCGAGGCGGTGTTGATTGGTGGCCAGCCGCAGGCACAGGTCGCGGAAGGCGAGCAGTTCCTCGGGCGTGAAGCCCTGGAACATCGCCCGCATCGCGAGCTGCGAGGGTTTGCGGAATGCCTCGATCCACGCCTGTCCAGCAGGCGTGATCTCGGCCAGGACCGACCGCCGGTCCTTCGGGTCGGGGACGCGGCGGACCAGTCCGTCGCGCTCCAACGTGTCCACCAAGCCGGTGACATTGCGAGAACTGACCCCGGCGGCGCGGGCAAGGTCGCCGATGCTGATGCCCTGGTCGGTCGTGCTGAGCCGGATCAGCACGTCGAGGGCGCCCGCGCTGACCCCTCTGCCTTCAGAGCCGTGGGCACGCATGCGTTCGACGGCGTGATAGGCGGTGCGGACGGCGGCGCCCGCCTCGAAGGCGAGCAGGTCGCCATCGCCATCGGCGAACTGAGTCATCGCCGCCCTGACTCGAGGATCGTAGAGGAACCCGTCCGGATCACGCTCATAGTTATATACGTCGTTCATAGTAAGGAGAGAGACTAGTACCTGCTTCCAGATTCCGTCAATGGACACCCGTCGGCCCGGTGCGGCCGCAGAGGGCTATGCTATGAACAAATAACCAATCTGTTCATATGGAGATAGTGTGCCGACGGCGTTCTCCCAAGAAGAGCGGGCACGGATATCCGGGCAACTGCTTGATACCGCGACCCGCCTTTTCGCCACCCAAGGGCTGCGCAAGACCTCCCTGGAAGAGCTGACCGCTCCCGCGGGCATCGCCAAGTCCTCGCTTTATGCCTTCTTCGACTCCAAGGAAGATCTCTACCTGGAGGCCATGCTGCGGCAGAACGAGCAGGTGCGACGACGCGTGATAGACGAGGGGCTCCACCGCGGCACCGACACCCGAGACGCGCTGCGGCGCTTCCTGCACGCCACGGTCGCCGAACTCGACGCCAGCCCGCTCTACCGGCGGCTGATGTCGCACCCCCAGGAGATGGCCGCGGTCGCGGCCAAGCTCACCCCCGAGCGGATGGCCGCCGCCGAAGGGGGCCCGATGGCCGACGTGCTCCAGTTCCTCGGCACCCATCTGGAAGGCGACCCCAGGGTGCTGCTCGGCGTGCTTCGCGCGGTCCTGCTGACCCCGCTGCACGCCGAGCACCTGGGCTCCGACATCTACCCGGCAGTGATGGACCGCCTGATCGATGCAGTCACAGAAGGGCTCGCCCATGCTGAACGACCTGCCGTACCTGTCGGCCGGTGAGGGACCACCCCTGGTCGTCCTGCTCTATACCCCGCAAGCGGCCAACCCGAAGGGGCCGGCACGCTGGTCCACCATGCGGCTGGTGCGACCGTTCACCAAACATTTCACCGTCTACGTCGTCAATCGCCCGCCGGGGCTGCCGCCGGTCACGATGATGACCGACCTCGCCGCCGTCTACGCGCGAGCGATCGCCACCACCTTCGAAGGCCCGGTTCACGTGCTGGCCATCTCCACCGGCGGCTCCATCGCCCTCCAACTTGCCGCCGACCATCCCGACCTGGTCGACCGCCTGGTCCTGGCCGGCACGGCCTGCACCCTCGGCCCCGCCGGCAAGCGAGCCCAGCGCGCCTACATCGAACGCGCACGCCACGGCAAGCGGCCCAGCGCGGCGCTGGCCGAGATCGTCACCGAATCGACGATCGGCCGCGTACTGCTCAAAGGCCTGTTGTGGCTGTCAGACGGCGGCCACGAAGACTACACCGACGCTGTCACCGTGCTCAACGCCGAAGACGGCTTCGACCTGCGAGGACGGCTGCACGACATCAAGGCGGCCACGCTGCTGATCCACGGCGGGAAGGATCTCGTCTATCCGCTGGACCTGGCCCGGCAGACGGTCGAAGGCGTCCCCGACGCCCGGCTTGTTGTCTATCCGGGTCGAAGTCACAACGGCACATTCACCGACAAGCGTTTCGCCCCTGACGCACTGGCCTTCCTCACGGACAGCTGATCAACGCGACCAGGCCCGGTCCTCACCAAGCCTGCCCGGCTCGCCAGGCTCCCGCGAGCGACCACCTCGGCCGCCCAGCATGCGAACGATCGTCCGTGAGGCCTGCCAGCAGACGCCGGCAACCTGTGGAGAGCCTCACGCCGCAGCCGGCCACGCCGGATCGGAAGCGATCGCGCGTTCTACGGCGATCTTCATGACCACACGATCGACATGGGGGACCAGACCCGCCGCAGGGCTTGGGCGGCCTGGGCGACGTCGCCGTGGACCAATCGGCCCGAAGCCTTCACCACCTGTCCTGCGACGAGGCCTGTGTCCATGTTCCAGGCGCGCTCGGTGGTGAGGACGTTGATGTCGTCCAGTCGAAGCATGCTGACGTCGGCCGGCTCGGAGCGTCCATCGTGCCACGGTGGGATCATGCGCGGCCTGCTCGGCTACCAGGTCACCGGTAACCGGTGTACGCCGTAGACCAGCATGTCCGACCGCATGGGCACCTCCTCGGCGGGCACCGCCAGGCGCAGCCCCGGCAGTCGGTCGAGCAGTGCGGGCAGGGCGATGCGCATCTCGTTGCGGGCGAGTTGCTGGCCCAGGCACTGGTGGATGCCGTGTCCGAACGTCAGGTGGCCGGTCGCGTCCCGGGTGATGTCCATGACCCCGGGATCGGCGAACCGCAGCGGGTCCCGGTTGGCCGTGGGCAGGGAAACCGTCACGGTCTCACCCGCCTTGATCGTGTGACCGTCGAGTTCCACGTCCTCCAGCGCCGTCCGGACCATGAAGTCGACCACTGTGAGATAGCGCAGCAGTTCCTCCACCGCGCCCGGCACCAGGGTGGGGTCGCGGCGCAGTGCGGCAAGCTGGCCGGGGTTGCCGAGCAGGGTGAACGTGCCCAGGGCGAGCATGTTGGCCGTCGTCTCGTGCCCGGCCACGAGCAGCAACAGCGCCACGCCGGACAGCTCGTCCTCGGCGAGCTCTCCGCCGGACGCCAGACCGCTGATCAGGTCGTCGCCCGGCCGGGCCCGTTTGTCGGCCACCAGGGCGCGCACGTAGGTGTTCAGCTCGTTCATCGCCTGCTGCTTCTGCTCGGTGCTGACATTCAACGCCACGAGTGTCGAGGCCTGCCGATGGAAGCTGTCGCGGTCGGCGTACGGGACGCCGAGCAGTTCGCAGATCACCAGGGCCGGGATCGGCAGCGCGAAGTCGCGCACCAGCTCGGCGGGCGGGCCGGTACGTTGCATCGCGTCCAGCGTGGCGGCCGTGATCTCGGTGATCCGCGGTTCAAGCAGTTTCATGCGGCGCACGGTGAACTGGCCGGTCAGCAGCTTGCGGTAGCGGGTGTGCTCGGGAGGGTCCATGCGTACGAAGAACGCGGGCGGACGGCGCATGGCCTGGTGCCGCGCTATCTGCGGCGTCGTTGGATGGTGCAGCTCGGTCCGGGTGCTGAAGCGGACGTCGCCCATCACGGCCCGGGCCGCCGCGTAGCCGGTCACCAGCCAGCCGAGGTGGCCGTCGGCGTACCGTAACCTGCGGACCGGGGCTTCCTCGCGCCACTTCTCCAATTCCTGCGGGGGATCGAGGGGGCGCTGACGCCGGGTGGGCATGGTGACCGGATGGGATGCGGCATCGCTCATGTCGAGAACTCCTCATAGATCGTTTCTGGTCGCTGCCACCTGCCCCCACAACATCCATCACCCGGAGCCGGTCATCAATGGCAACGGGGAATGCCCCTGCCCGTGTGACCGGCAAAAATTTAAGTAACTTTACTAATAATTCTGTGCATGTGATACTCGCGTCTCAATACCCCCCACGGAGGAGGATCACATGCGCCGCCGAGTGGCCACCGTCATCATCGTCGCCTTATGCGCGGTCCCCGCCCTGGCTCCGGCAAGCCCGGCGACCGCCGCTGAAGTGTTCTTCCAGGACACCGGGACTCTGACCGGCTGGAGCAACTACCCACAAAAGCCGCAGAAGCAAGGCGTGATCCGTACGGTCGGCAGCCCTGTGTACAAGGGGACCACCGCCATCGAGGCGCGGCAGACGTACGTCGACGAGGGCGGCGGGTATCACTCAGAGACCATCCAGAGCCGGACCCAGGCCGTGGGCCAGGACCGCTACTACGGCCAGGCCATCTACCTGGCGCCGAACTGGCAGTTCCACAACCAGAACGTCACCTTCCAGCAGTGGTCGCCCGAGGACCCGGAAGGGCCCTGGGAGCTGATGTTCGTCCAGAACGACGAACTCCGGATCGGCGGCTCGGGCGGCTTCGCGGCCACACTCGCCAAGATCACGAACCTTCGTGGCACGTGGATCAGGATCGTCACCCGCCTGAAGTTCCACAGCACCGCGGGCGCCTTCGAGGTCTGGGTCAACGGGCGGAAGGTGTGGAGCAGGACCGGGATCAGGGTGCTGCCCAAGACATCACAGACCATCCGCTGGTCGTCGGGGATCTACTGCACCGCATGGCGGAACGGCACGCCCGCCGGCCCGCGCGTACTGTCGATCTACCACGACCACGCCAGGATCGCCTCCTCCTACGCCCTGGCCGAGCCCGCCAACTGGTGACACACCGACGCCCGGCCATGCCCGGGCCGCCGCTCGGCCGACCTCGCGCTGACCGCGCGGCGGGAGCCGCCGTCAGCCCCTGCTTCGCTGCTCGTGGGCGGCGGCGAGGATGAGGTAAGCACTGGCCGTCCAGGTATAGGCGCGGTCGCGCAGCCCTTCGCCGGTGCGGGCGTCGAAGTTCTCGGCGAAGCCGGACTTCTCGCACAGCATGCGGAAGCGGGCGCTGATCTCGTCGGCGAGGCCGGTGTATCCGGCGCGGCGCAGGCCGTCTTCGATCAGGACGGTCGAGGGCGCCCAGATCGGGCCGCGCCAGTAGCCGTCGTCCTGGTAGTGCTCGGAGGCAGGCAGTTCGGTGGCGAGACCGAATGCGGTCAGGTGCTGCTCGATGCCGGCGGCCAGGGCGGCGCGGACGGGTTCGGGCAGTTCGTCACCGAGCACGATCGGAATGAGGTCGAGCAGGCTGGAGCTGGGCCAGGTGCGTCCCGAATGGGCGCCGCGGGCGACGAACCGCTCGCCGTCCCACAGCCCGGCGAGCAAGGCGTCGCGCATCCGGTCGGCCTCTTCCGTCCACCGGGCGGCCGCGCCCTGGTCGGTGGCCAGGCGGGCCAGCTCGCGCATCTGGAGTACGAGGAAGGCGGCCAGGTCGGCGGTCTCGACGACGCGCTCGGGATCGAAGGTGGTGGCGTTGTCCCAGCCGCTGTCGTTGCCGTGCTGGTAGTGCGGCAGTTCGCCGCCCGGGGCGCGGCGGGCTGTCAGCCAGAAGGCGGTCCAGCGTTCCAGCAGCCGATACGTGTCCACCGGCTCGGGCGGCGGAGGAAGGTGGCGCAGGGCCCAGCCGTGGATGGGCGGTTTGACGAAGTTGTAGAGGACTTCGGAGTGGGTGATGGAGTCGGGCAGAGCGCCGGCGGCGTCCTGGTGGTCGAAAGGGAGGCGGTACTGGTCCCATGCCAGGTCGGGCAGGCCGTCGGCGACGGCGATGGCGTTGAAGCAGTGGTCCCAGCTCCACACCTTGTCCATCCAGTGCTTGGACATCAGGACGGCGGGCCTGGTGACGAACCCGGCGGGGCGCACGGTGGCCGACCACAGCACGTACGCGGCCAGCTCAGCGGCGGGCGTGCGGTCGCCGCGCCAGGGCGCGACGGCCTCGGCGAACCCGTCGAACTCGGCCCGCGCCGCCTTGACCACCTGCTCGAAGGGGTCCGTGCGCGCGTATGGGGTGCGGGCGGTTTCGTACTCCTCGATGGCGATCTCCCACTCGCCGCTCAGGACGACGCCGCGCTCGGCGGTACGAAGCGCCTGTACGCCGAGGTGCTCGGCCTGCCCGCTGAGGAGGGTGATCCGGTAGCGGCGGCCGGTCTGGTAGACGGTGAAGACGTACGATCCGTCGACGGGGTCCTGGTAGAAGTACGGGCCGCTGAACGGCGTCAGGACCGGGTCGGCGGCCAGCAGGCGGAGTCCGAGGCCGCGGCCGCGCACGCGTACCGTGTCGGCGCTCTCGTAGGCGAGGTCGATCCGTCCGTCGTCGCCGGTCCAGGAGAGCTGGTGCGGGGTGGCCGTGATCGCTGCGGCGGTCGCGGGGATCAGCTTCAGGATCGGGTGCATGCCGGTCTGGTGCGAGACCAGGTGCACGTCCTGGGCGTAGGTCTTCTCCGCCACCACGGGCGAGAAGCCGAACCACGATCCGTGGTAGCTGAACGGGATTTCCCGCAGGGAGAACACCGGGCCCGAGGCGGCGACGGTCATGAAGTGAGGGTCCCTTCTCGCAAGGTCAGTCTTTGACGGCGCCCGCGGTGACGCCGGCGGCGACGTAGCGCTGGGCGACGACGAGCAGGATGGTCGCCGGGATGGAGGCGATCACGGCGGTGGCCATGATGGCGTTCCACTCCTGGTTGTTGTTGCCGATGTAGTGGTAGATGCCGAGGGTGATCGGCTGGTGGTCGCCGCCCTGGTCAAGGGTGCTGGCGAAGATGAAGTCCGACCACGCCCACAGGAACGCGAACAGCGACACCGTGATGAGAGAGTTGCGGCTGACCGGCAGCACGATCGACCAGAACGTGCGCACCACGCCGGCGCCGTCGGTGCGGGCGGCCTGCAGCAGCTCTTCGGGGATGCCGGACATGAACGTGGTGAGGATCAGCACCGCGAACGGCACGGCGAGGGTGGAGTCGGCGACGATCAGCCCGGGAACGGTGTTGAGCACGCCGGTGCTGAGGAAGATGGCGTAGAAGCCCATCGCCATGATGATCCCGGGGATCATCTGCGCGATCAGCAGCACGAAACTCAGCGTCCCGCCGCCTCGCGGGCGCAGCTTGGCCAGCGAGTACGCGGCCGGCGCCGCGAGCAGCAGCGTCAGCGCCACCGTGCCCAGCCCGACCACCAGGCTCACGCCCAGGTAGGGGAGCTGCTGGTCCAGCACCGCCCGGTAGCCCTCCAGCGTGCCGTCCACCGGGAACCAGTTCGGCGGACTCTTGCGCATGTCGGTGTCCCGGGTGAAGGACACGTTGATCATCCAGTAGACCGGGAACAACATCACGCCGGTCAGCACCAGGCCGACCGCGGTCTTCCAGTGCCTCATGCCAGTGTCTGCCTTCGCTGCACGCGGATGTAGATCAGTCCGAAGGCCAGCGCCATCACGATCAGCAGGTTGCCCACGGCCGCGCCGGGTCCGAAGGAGGGCACCAGGTTGCCGAAGCCGAGCCGGTAGGACCAGGTGGCGAACGTGGTCGACGACCCGCTCGGCCCGCCCTTGGTCATGATCCAGATGATGTCGAACACCTTCAGCGTGTAGACCAGACCGAGCAGGATGGTGACCGCCGACACCGGCCGCAGCAGTGGGAAGGTCACCTTCCAGAACCGCTGCCAGGCGGTGGCCCCGTCCAGCGCGGCGGCCTCGTACACGGCCGCGGGGATCGCCTGCAACCCGGAGTACAACACCACCAGGTTGAACGGGATGCCGATCCAGATGTTGGCGATGATGACCGACCACAGCGACCAGTCCGGCGAGGTGAGCCAGTTGATCGGCCCCACTCCGAACCAGCTGAGTGCCGAGTTGACCACGCCGGAGTCGCTGTTGAGCATCCACGACCAGGTCGAGGCCGACACGATGAGCGGCAACAGCCATGGCACCAGGAACAGCGCCCGCAACGTGGCCGACAGCCGGAAGTGCTTGACGAAGAACAGCGCCAGCGCGAGCCCGATGCCGAACTGGAAGACCAGCGACACCAGCGTGAAGACCACGGTGTGCCACAGCGCGGGCCCGAACGTCGCGTCGCCGAAGATCTTGACGTAGTTGTCGACCCCCGAGAAAGGCGCGTCGCCCTGCACGAACGAGCGCACCGTGTAGTTGCGCAGGCTCAGCTCGACGTTGCGATAGAGCGGATAGGCGTAGAACACGAGCAGGTAGACGACGACCGGGGCGAGGAACGCCCACGCCGCCCACTGCCCGGATCTGGTACGCGCCGCCCGGTGGCCCCGCCCCCGTGCCGGGGCGGAGCCATGGGCGGTACGCACCGTTGTCTGCGTGACGTGGCTCATGCCGCTACTGGGTCGCGCTCGCCGCCGCGGACTGTGCCGCTGCCATGGCGTCCTGCGGCGACTTGGATCCGCTCAGCGCCGCCTGCACCGCGCCCCACATCGGCTCGGAGATCTTCGGGTATTTCGTCCCCAGGTCGTCGCTGGTGCGGCCCTTGGCCGCCTTGACCGCATCCACCCACACCTGCAGATCGGGGTTGGCCGCCACCTGCTTGGCCTGCACCGCCTCGGTGGGCGCGATGTAGGACAGGGTCGTCGTGGTGGTGAGAGAGTTGTCGGTGCTGGTCAGGCAGGCCACGAGCTTCTGTGAGGTGGCGTAGCGGCCGGTGTCGGACTGCACCGGGATGCTGACGAACTCGCCGCCGGTCGGTGCGGGCGCGGTGCCGCCGTCCTTGCCCGGGACGGGGATGATGCCGTAGTCGAAGCCGGCCTTCTTGGCGTTGGCGAGCTGCCAGGTGCCGTTCTCGGCGAAGGCGTAATCGCCGCCGGCGAACTCCTGCCAGCTCGTGGTCTGGGTGTTGTTGATGACGGAGTTGGGGGCGTACCCCTTCTTCAGCCAGTCCGTCCACAGCGCCACCGCGGACACGCCCTCGGGGGAGTCGAGCTTGGTGAGGTTCGCCCCGGAGCCCCAGAACCAGGGCAGGAACTGGAAACTGCCCTCCTCGGTGCCGATCGCCGAGAACGTGATGCCCTTCTTGCCGGACGCCTTCACCTTCTCCAGCGCCGCGGTCAGCGACGCCCAGTCCTTGACGGAGGCGACGTCCACGCCGGCCTTCTTCAGGACTTCCTTGTTGTAGTAGAGGGCCAGGGTGTTGGCGCCGATGGGAACCCCGTAGGTCTTGCCGCCACTCTGCCCGGCGGCCAGCAGGTTCGGCGCGATCGCGGAGACGTCGAGCTTGTTCTCCTCCGTGGTGGTCAGGACCCCTCCCTCGGCCAGCGTCGAGACCACGGGGTTGTCCACGATGAGGACGTCCGGCGAGTTGCCCTGCTGGGCGGCCAGCAGGGCCTTGTTGGTCAGGTCGCTGGTGTCGTAGCCGGTCCGTTCGACCTTCACGCCGGCCTGGGTGCCGCACGTCTCCAGGAGCTTCACCCACTCCGAGCTCTTGTCGTACTGGGGGTAGGGGTCCCAGATCGTGTAGGCGCCGCCCCCGGCGGCCTGGCTCGCGCTTGTCGAGCCGCCGCCGTCGCCGCCGGACGATGACGAGCCACAGGCGGCGAGCCCGCCCACGGCGGCCAGGACCGCCAGGCTCACGCCGGCCGTACGCCGGCTTCTTGCCGCTGATCTCATTGATCTGACCTCCGCAGACAGGCGTTACACGGCTGTTTCCATTCGAAGTCGAATCGGTTCGCCGAATCGGTTCGACAGAACATAGGCCGGAGACCCCAGACGAGTCAATGGGTCGGGATCCCCGGGATTGCCTGTATGCCGTGGCCAGGTGGGGAACGGGACACATCCACGTCATAGAATCCGGCGGCGGGCTTTTCGTGAACCGATTCGATCTACCATGGTCGCCGACCGGCAGATCTGGACGAGGAGCGCATGTGAACATCGGGGAGATCGCCAAGAGGGCAGGCGTGTCGCGCAGCACCGTCTCCTACGCGCTCACCGGCAAACGTCCGGTGTCGGAGGCGACCAAGCGGCGCATCCAGGCGGTCGTCGACGAGCTGGACTACCGGCCCAACGCCGCGGCCAGGGCGCTGAAGGAAGGCAGGACCCGCACCCTCGGGCTGGTCATACCGCCGGCCAGTCAGCGCCTGACCGACATGCAGCTCGGCTTCGTCGCCAGCGTGGTCGACGCCGCGGCCCGCGCCGACCTGGACGTGCTGCTGTCGCCGTCAGGGGGCGAGCACGACCGGTCGTTCGAGCGGATCGTCGCCGGCCGCCGCGTGGACGGCGTCATTCTCATGGAGATCCGGCTGGAGGACGACCGCGTCGCCCGGCTGCGGCAGACCGGCCTGCCGTTCGTCGGCATCGGCCGCACCCGCCACCCGGAGGAGATGTCCTGGGTGGACATCGACTATGAGACGCTGATCGCCAAGTGCGTGCATCACCTGGCCGACCTCGGCCACCGGCACGTCGCGCTGGTCAACCGCAGCGCCGAGCTGGTCGCCGCCGGATATGGGCCAGGGCACCGCGCGCAGGCCGGCTTCGCCCGCGCCGTGGCGGAGCGCGGACTGGAGGGCGTGCGGGTGTGCTGCGCCGACGACGCCCAGGCCGGGGCGTCCTGCGTCGAGCAGCTCCTGGCCGAGTCGCCGGAGCTGACGGCCATCGCCACCCTCAACGAGGCCGCCGTCGCCGGCATGTACCGTGGGCTGGCCCAGGCGGGCCTGACCGTGCCCGGGGACTTCTCCATCGCCGGCGTCGCCGCGCAACGCTGGGCGGAAAACCTGCACCCGCCGCTGACCGCCGCCGACGTGCCGGCCGACGAGCTGGGCGCCCACGCCGTCGAGCTGCTCATCGAGCGTGTCGCCGACCCCGCGGCCCCGCACCGCCACCTTCTGGTCGCCCCGCCGATCTCGCTCCGCGGCACCACCGGTCCCGCACGTTCCCGGACCTGATCAGAGCAGCGGCTCACATGACGGCGGCATCCCGCGTGCGTGTCGCGGACGTTTCCTGTTCTTGACCACATAGCCCGGACGCGCCTATCGTCCAGTCGAATCGATTCGCAGAATCGATTCGACTATTCCCGCACCCCCGAATGGCAAAGGCGCATGGTCTCACTCTTGTCCCGGCGGGCACGCAGACTCGTGCCGCACGCCCTCCTCGCCTCCACGCTCGCGCTCACCTGGATCCCGTTCAGCGCTGTGCCGGCGCTCACCGCCGTCCAGGAAGCCCCGAACCTGGTCCTGCACTGCGACTTCGAAGGCGACCTGTCCGACGGCACCGTCGCCGACCGCTCCGCCTCCGGCCTCAACGGCACTCTGGCGAACCCCGGGAGATCGCGGTGACGCCGATCACCAGGTGACGCGGTGACGCGAGTGAGGCTGGGGGGACCACCACGGTCCGCCCGGCCTCAGTCGTCGTCGATCTCGAAGCGTCCGACATCCCGTGGCCGTAGCGAATGGATGGCTCTCAACGCCGCCTCAACGGAACCTCAACAGTCCCGCTCCTAACGTCGAGACCACCATCGACCGGGAACGCCGCCGAGACACCTCGGCGGCATCGCTGGAGAGGAAACTCCATGAACGCAGGTAGCAGACTCGCGATCGGCACGACGGCTCTCGCGATCGTCGCTTCGGCACTCATCGGAGGTGCCCGGATCGCGGCGGCAGACTCCGCACAGGCGGCGGCCGGCGCCTCCTTCAGCGTCCTCAGCGGCCGTTGCTCGGCCGCCCGCGACAACTACGGAACCTTCCGCGTGTACTTCTACCAGCGAGGCCGGTACGACGTGTTCAACCGCTTCAACTACCAGCTCGCCGGACCCGGCCTCCGCAACAAGAACAACGTCGAGATCTGGATCCGGGAGCGGCACAGCCGCGCCGTACTGCACCACTGGAAGTCCAAGGACAACGTGCACCGGGGCCACGGAGGCATTCCACTGAACTGGCGGGTGCCGCGCAAGGAGAACGTGGTCGTCGTCGTGAAGTTCACCTTCGACCGCCGAGGCTGGGACCCGAGCTGCGCCGACGTAACGGCTACCGTCTGACCTCCCCGGCAGGCGGTGTTCTGCGCGGCGCGCACCGGCTCTTCCGGCAAAGACATTAATCGTATATCGTCGATTAACGATGAATGAGGAGAAGGGCCCTCTGGCGCGAGCCGAGGCCGAGGAATACGCGAGCTGGTTCAAGGCCCTGGCGGACGCGACGCGGATCCAGATCGTGTCGCTGCTGGCCAGGCGGCGGACGCCGATGAGCGTGGGCGAGATCGTGACCGCCGCCGGAGTGGGGCAGTCCACCGTCTCGCATCATCTGAAGATCCTGGCCGACGTACGTTTCGTGCTGGTGGAGCGGCAGGGCACCTCCAGCCTGTACCGGATCAACGAGGCATGCGTGAGCTGCTTCCCGACCGCCGCCGATGTGGTCATGGGCAATCCGGTTCCGGTCGCGCCCTCTTGCGAGTGAAGGAGCATCGCCATGGCGCATGACGAGATCATCGACCACTACTCCGCTCTGGCCCGGGCCGCGGCCGCCGGGCGGGTCGTCGCCGACTGCGGGCCGGACGCCTTCGAGGAGGGCTGTTTCGGCTCCGCCGGCTACGACGACACGAGCGCCCTGCCGGAGGGCGCCGTGCGAGCCAGCCTGGGCTGCGGCAATCCGGTCGCGGTGGCCGAACTGCGCGACGGGGAGACCGTCCTCGATCTGGGTTCGGGTGGCGGCATCGACGTTTTGCTGTCGGCGCGCCGCGTCGCCCCGCACGGGAAGGCGTACGGGCTGGATGCCAGCCCGGAGATGCTGGCGCTCGCACGCCGCAACGCTGAGCAGGCAGGCGTGGGCAACGCCGAGTTCCTGCACGGCAGCATCGAACATGTGCCGTTGCCCGACCGGTCGGTGGATGTGGTCATCTCCAATTGCGTGATCAACCTGTCCGATGACAAGGCGGCCGCGCTCGGCGAGGCGTTCCGGGTGTTGCGGCCGGGCGGCCGGTTCGGTGTCAGCGATGTCGTGGTGGACGGGGACATCGACCCGGCCCGTCGCCGGGCGGCCGAGCAGCGCATCGGGTGCGTGGCCGGAGCATTGCCGGTGAGCGCGTACAGCGAGCTGCTCGCGGCGGCCGGGTTCGTCGGCGTCCGCATCACGCTGACGGCCGACCACGGCGACGGTGTGCACTCGGCGATCGTCCAGGCGGCCAAGCCCGCTGCCGGGCCCGGGCTGGAGATCCGGCCGATGCGCGAGGCCGACGCCGCACAGGTGCTGGCCGTCTACCAAGCGGGGCTGGACACCGGTCAGGCCGGCTTTGAGACCACCGCGCCGAGCTGGGAGGGTTTCACGGCGGGCAGGCTGACGCGCCTGCGCTATGTGGCGGCCGACATGGAGACCGGTGAGGTGGTCGGTTGGGTGGCCGCCTCGCAGGTGTCGGCCCGGCCGGTCTATGCCGGGGTGGTCGAGCACAGCATCTACGTCCATCCCGGCTGCCAGGCACACGGGATCGGCAGGGCGCTGCTGTCAGCGTTCATCGCCGCCGGTGAGGACGCGGGCGTGTGGACCATCCAGACCGGGATCTTTCCTGAGAATGCCGCCAGCCTGTCCCTGCACCAGGCGCTCGGCTTCCGCCAGGTGGGCATCCGCGAGCGCATCGGCCGTCACCACGGCGTCTGGCGGGATGTGATCCTCATGGAGCGGCGGAGCACGACCGTCGGCATCTGAGCTGCACCGCCGGCCTTATGACGATGAGACTGTGCTCTCGCTGATCAGCCGGATGCGGGCAGCAGTTCGGCGATCAGCGCCTCTACCCGCTTCCGAATCTCATCACGGATCGGACGAACGGCTTCAATCCCCTTGCCGGCGGGGTCGTCAAGGGTCCAGTCCAGATACTTCTTGCCGGGGAAGATCGGGCATGCGTCGCCACATCCCATGGTGATCACGACGTCGGAGGCCTCGACGGACTCGACCGTCAAGATCTTGGGATTCTGGTGAGAGATGTCGATGCCGACCTCCGCCATCGCCTCGACAGCGGCGGGATTCACCTTGTCGGCGGGTGCGGAGCCGGCCGAGCGGACCTCGATCGCGCCTGCCGCCAGATGATCGAGGAACCCGGCCGCCATCTGGGACCGTCCGGCATTGTGCACGCAGACGAACAGCACGCTGGGCTTGTCACTCATCGAAACCTGGCCTCCTTGGCGGGCAGAGCCGGCATGTGCTTCATATAACCGCCACCTCCTGGATGTGGATATGGTCTGCTGCCAGGCTATATTCACATGCGTTGATATCAGCGAGTGTCAATATGGAGTGCCGGTGGAGCTGCTTGAGACGCTGGAATGTTGTTCGCCTCTGGCCAGCGAACCACTCGACATCGAGCAGGCGCTCCGGCTGGCTCCGGTGTTCAAGGCCCTAGGTGATCCGGTACGGCTGCGCATCGTGTCGATCGTGGCCAGTCACGCGGGCGGCGAGGCGTGCGTGTGCGACCTGACGGCCGCCTTCGACGTGTCCCAGCCCACCATCAGCCACCACCTGAAGGTGCTCAAGCAGGTCGGGCTGCTGACCAGCGAGCGGCGCGCCTCGTGGGTCTACTACCGCGTCGTGCCCGAGATGATGGCCGAACTGTCCGCGCTGTTGGATGTCTCCAGAGCCCTGGGCGCGTCCCTGGAGGGCGGCATTTCGCGTCAGGACGGTGCCCGATGAGCCTGCCACGGCGGCTGCTGGCCGAGTTCGTGGGCACCGCGCTGCTGGTGACCGTGGTGGTCGGCTCGGGGATCATGGCCCAGACGCTGTCCCCGGATGACGTGGGCCTGCAACTGCTGGAGAACTCCACGGCGACCGTGTTCGGCCTCGGCGTGCTGATCGTCGTGCTCGGACCGGTGTCGGGAGCCCACTTCAACCCTGTGGTGTCGGCGGCCGACTGGTGGTACCTGCGGCAGGGCGGGGCCGGCCCGCGCATCGGTGACCTGGCGGCCTACGCCGTCGCGCAGATCCTCGGCGGCATCGGCGGGGCCATCCTGGCCAACGCGATGTTCGACAAGCCCGCGATCTCCTGGTCCACGCACGAGCGATCTGCGCCGCATCTGTGGCTGGGCGAAGTCGTCGCCACCGCGGGGTTGGTTCTGGTCATCTTCTGCTTGGTCCGCGCGGGCCGGGCGGCCGTCGCGCCGGTCGCGGTGGCCGGCTACATCGGAGCCGCCTACTGGTTCACCTCCTCCACCAGCTTCGCCAACCCCGCCGTCACGATCGGCCGGGCATTCTCCGACACCTTCGCCGGGATCGCCCCGTCGTCGCTGCCCGGCTTCATCGCGGCGCAGGCCGTCGGCGGAGTCGTTGGTCTCCTGCTGGTGCGCGGCCTGTTCGGTCGCGTCGAAACCGTCGTCCAGGAGCCTGTCGTGCCGCGTGCGGACGGTCCCGATCCCGCCGCCGGCGCGGGTCCTGCCGCCCACTGAGGTCTGCCTGGCGGGGGGCGGCTGTCGGCGCGGCCGAGCTGCGCAGCAACGGTCATGCAGTGACGAGTTCCACGTCGACCGGCCCGGCGGACGCGGGCTCGGCCAGCGGGGCGAACAGGGCACCCAGCTTGTTCACCGTCTCGGGGATGATGCGGTAGTAGACCCAGGTGCCGCGCCGCTCCCCGTCGATGAGCCCGGCGGTGCGCAGCACCTTGAGGTGGTGGGAGATGGTGGGTGCGGTCAGGTCGAAGGCGTCGGTCAGGTCGCACACGCATGCCTCGCCGCCCGCGTGCGAGCCGATCATGGACAGCAGGCGCAGGCGTACCGGGTCGGCGACGGCCTTGAGCAGGCCGGCCAGCTCGGCGGCGTCGTTCTCGCTGAGCGGCTCCCGGGCGATCGGGGCGCAGCACGCACCTGGTGTGGCGGTCACGACGACACCTCCTGATTCGACAATTGTCTAAATGATAGGCGATGGCAGGCGACGAGCGCGAATGCGGCGCAGGCCGTTGTTCAGTCGCAGCAGCTCCCGCCACCGGAGGCGGACACCGTGGCCGACGGCAGCGGGGTGGCGAGCAGACCGCCGCTGATCCCGGTGGCCAGACCGACCCGCTGTTCCTGTGCCTCGGCCAGGCTGGAGGAGCACACGCCGGTCTCGGGCAGGTCGAGCTGGACGTCCCGGGCGGCCTCCCAGTCGCCTGACACCGCGGCCACGACGGAGCGAGCCTGCTCGTAGCCGGTGGCCAGAAGGAAGGTCGGTGCGCGGCCGTAGCTCTTGACGCCGATGGCGTAGTAACCCGGCTCGGGGTGGGCGAGCTCGTCCGCGCCGTGGGCGGGGACGGTGCCGCGACGGACTGCTCAGTGCCGGACGGTCTCGGCTGATCACCTCGATGCCGTCGCCGGTGGCGTGCACGTGGTGGGTGAAGAAGCCGGTCAGCAGCGTGATGCGGCCGGAGGCGACCAGGGCGTGCAGGCGGGGCAGCAAGCGGGCCGCTCCGTCGTCGCCGCCCTGGCCGGAGACTGGCGGGCCGCCCGCGACGTCCGACCGGAGTCGCCCGAATCCGGCGTCCGCTCCGTCGCCCTGGGCGCGATCACTTCGTCATCGTGCTCGCACAACGCCGAGAGGACCGCGGAATTGGGTCGCGCGGGCGGCGGCCGCGGAGTTACCTTCGGCGGCATGCGACTCAATCACCTCGCCTTAGCCGTGCGCGACATTGAGCGGTCACGGCGTTTTTATGAGAAGTACTTCGATTTCGGCGCCGGTCCCGCGAGCGAATACCCGGACGGCACCGTGATCATCAGGGATGCGGACCGCTTCGATCTCGCGCTCCACCCGGATCCCGATCCCCGGAAGATGCCTGACTTCAGCCACTTCGGGTTCGCCTGCCCGGACGGGGCGACGGTCAACCAGCGGTTGGAACTGCTGACTGCCGACGGCGTGCCGATCGTTGAACGTTACGACGAGCCACGCTTCAGCAGCTTCAAATGCCTCGACCCGGACGGCTACGTGATCGAGGTGTACTGGGAGCCGGCGTAGCCGCTATATGACCGCCATTGACCAGGACAAGTCAGCATGAAACGACGAGCAAACTAGCGCACGTTGTCGTTCCGCGGTTCCTTGCCGGCCTGGCCGGGTCCGCTCTCGCCCATGACCACCGCGGGGCCGTTGATGACTTTCTTGGCCGGGAGGCCCCCGGCTTCCACGCAACTGGCTCCCACCGGTAGTGGCGGTGGCCGCTCGGGGAACAGATCGGAAACCGGCTCTCGCGAGCTCGGCGCGCGCATTTCGATGTACATCTCGATACTGCCCGGCAACTGCCCGAGCCCTTCGGCGATGGCGAAGTAGGACACCCCGTCGACAACCTTGTACGCGTGTGCGGTGAAAGACCACGCGTCCCAGGCGCCCTCCTGAGGCGGGTTGGGGTCATCGGACTTGCGCGGTGGCAGGCAGACCGTGGCGTAGACCGTCCAGCCGCTGTCGCGCAGCTTTTGCATGCCTTTCGCGGCCCACTGCCGCGCGTCGTCAGCCGGAGCCGCCGCCGGCTGGTCGGCCAGAACCGCTGTCACCATGCCGCGGGTCGCGGGGAGCCGGTCCGACTTCTGGAACGCGACCCGGGTGGACGGCTTGTCGATGGCTTCCCTGACAAAGGGCTGTGACAGCATGACCTCGAGCTGCTCATGATCGGCTTGCGTGGTGGCGCTCGAGGCGAAACACCCGCTCAGCAGCACGCAGATCGGCACCAGCAGCAGTCGTCGGGTCATTTGGGGGTCACCACGCCCTGGACGTGTTTGTAGCCCAGCGCCGAGACGTTGCCGTTGCGGAAATCGTCCTCGCTGACGCGGACCATTTCTCCGCTCGGGTTGTAGAAAATCAAATCATCGCCCTCGTGCCCGACGAGCAACACATAGTGGGCAGGGTAGGAGTCCCCGATGAGGACCGGCACCGTGTGGCCGGCGTCCACCGCGCCGACGGCATCGTTGAGCGCAGGGTTGACCGAACCGGCGGAAGTGTCGTCGACGAGCCGCCAATCATAGTTCGCACCGAAGGAGTCGGCGTGCTTGTTCATCTCGTCGGTCAGTCCCCATGGGCTGGTGCCCAGGCTCTGCGGCCACACGGTGTTGGTGGAGTCGTGGATGCGGTTCTGCTCGGAGGTGAACTTTTCCTGGAGTTCGGTGGTCGACAGCGGGTTGCCTTTTTCATCGGTGGTCAGGCTCATCGCGTACAACGGGTCGTTCATGGCACGCGCCACCATGATCGAGGTTGAGCCGCAGGTCGTCTGATTCTGCTGCTCCAGCTCGACTCCGTTGACGCGGACCGTCCCGCTGCTCCCCGGGTTGACCAGGCTGAGATGCTCGCGTAGCCAGGTCTCGCTCTTGCCGTGAATGAGCGAGGCGAATTTGGCGATGTCATCGACCGAGTGCCCGGCCGCGAGCGCTTTCATCAGATAGGCGCGCTCGGCCTCGGAGCCCGCGCTGTCGAGAAGCCGCTGCATGTGAGCCCGATCCGCCTCCGACAGAGCGTCCATCTTGGACGCCGCCTGGGCCAGCTGCGTCGTGGTCAGGATGCCGTTTTCTTCCCGCGCGATGCCGTCGATTCCCGCGTTCGCCAAGAGGACCGCATCGAAGGCGTCTATGTGGGGCGACCGGACGGCGCCTGCGCGTGCCTTGCCCTGTACGTCACGCAACCCGCGTCGCAGTGTGTCTGACGCGGTCTGAAGCTGTTCGAAGACCTCGATGGCACCGCCAATGGCCCCGAGGGCTTTGCGGATCTCGTCGACGATGCCGCCGTCACCGTCGAACGGCCACACGCTGTCCAAGACGTTGCGCAGGATGTCCTGAGTGCTGTTGAGCTCGTTCACTGCTTCGACCAGGCGTTGCCGGTGATGGCCCAGTTCCCGCTTCAACCTGCGGACCTCGTCGGCGTACTCCTGCAGCAACGTGTCCGCCTTGCGCATGGCCGGCGCGGCCTGCTGCAGCAGATCGTCAGTCGCCTTGAGCGCGGCGAGCGCCTCCGTGGCGGCGTCGCCTTTCCATACCGATGGGACCGAAGTCTTTGTATGGTCGATATCGGTGCTGGCGGTGTCGAGAGCGGTCGCCATCTTCTGAAAGGCCTTGCCGAGCTCGTCGATACCGTCCGGATTCCCCGGCACGTCTCGGAATATCGAGGTCAACGTGGACAGGGTGCTGACGATCTCGCCGATCATGGCGACCGGGTTGGAAATCGTCGCGAGGAAGTCCCTGACCTGCTTGAGCCGGGTGATCGCGGTGGTCACCTGCAGGTAGTCGTCCGAGGTCATGTGCCGCCGCCCGGGTCGGGCCGTTTCCCCGCGGCGATGTAGTCATCGACCGACTTGAATCCCGCGGCTGACGCGCGGGTCGCCAGGCACCATTGTTCGAGCACCTCGCGATAAACGTCGAACTCTTTCTCCCAGACTTCGCGCACCGCCACGACGGCTGCGACCGGATCGGTGAGCTTTAATTGGTCCTCAGGTGACTGAAGCGCGTTCTTCCAGTCGCGGCGGGCGATCCGGATGTCATCGGCGGCATCGCAGATGATCCCGGCTTTCCGCGTGATCGCGCCATGCGTGTAAAGGACCTCTGGTAAGCTCATGTTTTTTCCCGGGATATATCTAAAATGCGCGCTGAATGGAACATGCGGCTTTACGAGGTGGACGACAAACGCCGGGACAGCCTACCGCCCGTCCCGTCGCCCACGCCATGCTCCTGGAGGCGCAGTGATCCCGCAGGTCTTGCCCGCGCCGGGGCAGGGATGGGTCCGTGCCCCGGCGCGGGCAAGAGGCTGACTCACCTGCCGAGGCGGAAGGGATGCGCGCCCGTCACCTCCCGGACGGCGGATGCGGGGCCGGAGTCAGACCGTTGATCAGCCGCGCTTCGCGGCCGGCCAGCCGTACCCCCAACCGCCCTGGATCATCGTCTGGAAGGCCCACCCGTCCTCGGTGCGCACGAGCAGGTCGGCGTAGTGCATGCTTTGCCGCTCGCCCTCGACCGTCATCGTCGCCTCCGTTTCCACCACCACGAGGTTCTGACTGAGGAAGTGCGGGGTCCTTTTCGACTCGAGTCCCAGCTCTGCCGTGCCGCCGCCCATGGCGTCGTTCATCGCCTCGATGTATTCCGCTCGTGTCCACTGGCGTACGGCCGCGTAGCCGTCGGGCACGTCGGTGGCGAGATTCATCGGGAAAACCGCCAGGTCGGCCAGTTTCTCGATCGCGGCCTGCTCGGCCAGCGCGTCGTATTCGGCGAACCACTCCTCGACGCTCTTCAGTTCCTCGTTGCTCGGCTGATACATGACTGCCCCTCTCCCTTGAACCGTATAGTGTACGGTACAGCATACGGCAGCGCATGGCGAGCCGATTCTCGCGGGTTCCTGGCCATGACCTGTCGTCGGCAGGGCGCACGTGCCGGAGCGTGGCTCCTTCGATGTTTCCCTCGATGCCGGCGGAAGGGATGAGGCTGTGGTGCAGCCTGCGGATGGTCATGTTCACGGCGAGTGGTCGAGGCCCAGGGCTTCCGGCCGGGCCGCCATCCTTATGGCTTCTGGGTGCGTTCGGACTGACCTTGACGGCGGCTGACGTCGTCCGCCCTGTCGGGGGCTGTCCGGCATGAGCCGTGCGATGCATTGGGTCAAGATGACCTTAGGTATCCTGTGGACGTGGTGAACCGGGCCTCAAAGCATGACGGGACGGCGCGGGCAGCGGTGACCGTGGACTTGGTGATCTTCACAGTGCGCGACGCCAGCCTGCGTGTCCTGTTGATCGAGCGGGGGAAGCCGCCGTTCGAGGGTGACTTCGCGTTGCCCGGAGGCTACGTCCGGGAAGGCGAGGACCTCGATCAGGCGGCCCTCCGCGAGCTGGCGGAGGAGACGGGTGTCACCGGGCTCTACCTTGAGCAGCTGCGCACGTTCGGCGCGCCGGATCGCGACCCGCGCGGCCGCACGTTCACCGTCGCCTACCTGGCGCTGGGCCCCGACCTGCCCACGCCGGTCGCGGGCACGGACGCCGCGAAGGCCCACTGGGTGCCGATCGAGACCGCCCTGTCGTACGAGCTGGCCTTCGACCACATGGCGATACTCAAGGAGGGCCTCGACCGGGCCAGGGCGAAGCTCGAGTACACGACGGTGGCGGCGGCGTTCTGCCGCGAGCCGTTCACGATCGCCGAGCTGCGGCACGTGTACGAGGTCATCTGGGGATTCCCGCTGGACCCCAGCAACTTCCGCCGCAAGGTCACCAAGGCGGCCGACTTCGTGGAGCGCACCGGCGAATTCCGGACACCGGAGACCGGCCGGCCCGCCGCACTCTACCGCCGTGGGTCGGCGGCGCTGCTGTTCCCGCCCATGCCGCGATCGGGCGACGTGGGCCGCGAGGCGTACCCGTCACCGGTCACCGCCTGACCCTGAAGGAAACGCTCTCGAAACGACATCCGCGCCCGCTTCCACGGCTCCCACCTCATCGAACCATCCGCCACACGACCCCGCGCCTCGCGGCGGCGCCGGTTTCAAGGGCCGCTATGGGTGCGCGCCCAAGGAGCCCGCGTACGGCCACGTCGCGCGGGAGTTGCGCCCCATAGCGCCGCGTCCATGGCGTTGCGGGTCCATGACGCCGCGTCTCATCGCATTGCGGTCTCATCGCGCTGCGGTTCCGTGGCGGCGCGGTCCCATGTCACGCGGAAAGCGGGTCACAACGGAAGCGGCCGGGCGGGGCGTGTCGTCCCATACCGGCCGCGACACGTCTCGAAACGACGGCCGCGTTCTCTCCTCGGATGCGGCATGGTGGACGCGTGTCTCCTGAGCGTCCGCCGGAGACTCGCCCGCCGGGGGAGGCGAGCTCGGATCGGCTGCGAATATCGTTCCGGACCGCGCGAGAGGCGGCCGCGATGCTGCGCCGCGCCGAGCGCGGCAAAGCAGCGAGGAACACGATCCGGCCGAGGGGCATCTTCGGCCTGATCAGGTCGCGCGGCCCACTGTCGATCATCCTGTACGCCGCCGCGCGCGACGGGCTGCTCGTCTGGCGGGGCGTGGACGCCTTCGCGGTGCTGGACCCTCCACATGGCGAGCGGTACGTCGGGAGGCCGGGCGGGTTGGCGCGCCATCTCGACAGGCGCTGGGAGTTCGTGCTCTTCTTCGGCCCTCCCACTGTGCTGCTGGTGCTGATGGCGGCGATGGTGCCGCTCGTCCTCCTGTGGCAGTGGGCCCCCGCCGTGTTGATCGCGCTGATCCTGGGGCTGATGGTGATGCTGCACGTATTGCTGCTGATGGGCGCGATGCTCGTCACGGCGATCGGCAGGTGGCTGCTGGGTCTGCCGGTCCGCCGTCGGCGGGACATGTCGGTGACCGAGGACATGAGGTTCCGGCACTGGTCACTGCCGCTGTGCCACTGCGCGGACCCTGCCGCGGCGCCCGCGTTGCTGGACCAGGTCACCGAGCGGTTGCGCGGGCTGGTGCGGTCGCAGATCAGACAGGCGATCAAAGGGATGGGCGCGCGCACGGAGACCCATGAGGTGAACGAGCCGCTGCTGTGCCTGCTCGACGGCGCGACCACCAGCACGATGCGCGAGGCTGTCGAGGCGGCGGCCGCCGGCGGGAGCGTGGGCGGGGTGACGTTCCTGGCCACGGGGTCACGGTCGGCCGTGCGTCCCCAGCAGATCGTCAGCCTGGCCCCGGGACTGGGGTTGTACGTCATCGGGGTGGGGATCGTCGTGGCGATCGAGGCCTACGTGCTGGCGGGCTGGGAGGAGGAGGCGTGCGCCCCGGACTGCGCCGGCCGGCCCGCGACCTTCGGCACCGCATTGCGCTGGCTGGCCTGGCGGCTGATCGGCGGCGACCCCGCCGACCTCGTGCCCGCCACCTCTCAAGCCTGGACGGTCGGCTGGCTCACCACGCTCATGGGGGGCGTGACCCTGCTGTTCTGCCTGGTCGCGATGTGGCAGGCGCCCAAGGTCCACAGGCAACGCCTGAACAGTTTCCTGGAAGGGATGGATCCCGTGATCGGAACCACGACCGTACTGATCATGGTCGCCACGCCAGAGGAGAAGCAGGCCGTCATCGAGGCCGTCACCGAAGCCACGGGAGCGCAGCCGGGGCATCGGAACCTGAAGTTCCACACCGCGTTCGAGCTGGGGGTGGTGAGCCGCGCCCGGGTGCTCGTCTCGCAGTCGAGGCCGGCCTCCGCCGACCCCGGCGGCGCCGTCCTGGCCGCGCAATCGTTGATCGACCAGCTCGACCCCGACTACCTGGTGCTCACCGGGATCTGCTTCGGCCTGCGCGAGGACAAGCAGCGGCTCGGCGACATCCTGGTCTGCAGCCAGCTGCGGGTCACGGACCACAAGAAGATCGTCGAGCCCGTCCCCGGCGAGCCGGTCGAGATTCCGCGCGGCGATCGGGTCGCCCCCTCGGTGACACTGCTCGACCGATGCCAGAACGCCCGGCTGCCGCGGGAGGAGCCCAAGGTCCACTACGGTCCGATGCTTTCCGGAAACGTGCTGATCGACTCGCCGACGGCGCGCCGGCGCATGATCGAGGCGGAGCCCGACGCGATCGGCGGCGAGATGGAGGGGCACGGGGTCTACGCGGCGGCCGCCAAAGGCAAGGTCGACTGGATCGTCGTCAAGGCCATCTGTGACTGGGGCATGGGCAAGACCGACGACTGGCACGAGCGGGCGGCGCGCAACGCGGCCGAGTTCGTTCTCGACGTACTGCGTCAGGGCGGCCTCGACCGGCCTCCCGGGCAAGCATGACCACTCTTTAGGTCACCTTGACTCAAAGCGGGCGCCGCGATATGGTCAGGATGACCTTAGGGTGGCGCGTTGATCGCCGGTGCTACGCATATGGCCGCCTTCTTGTTTTATGTGATATGGCGCGCCAGTTTATAAATCCTACCGATAAATATCATTCCTTTGCGGCAAGCGGCGTCATATTCTGTTTTCTCGCAGCCTGTCGCGATGGAGGGGAAGATGTGCGCAAATCGCCTCCGGCTCCCGGGGAATTCCCCGGGACGGCTGCCCGGCGGGGGCAGTGGGGACCCGCCGGGCAGTCCGGGGAGATTAGCCGGAATTGCCGTAATTGGCGTGCTTTTCTTGGCGGTTGCCGGAGCGGGCGTGATCTGGTACCTCAACGGCGGCGGGCGCAGCGATTCGCTGGGTGACGCGACCCTGGCCGGCGCGCGGCAGACCGATGGCCGGGTGTGCCTGGACGTGGCCGGCGACTTCTCCGGCTCCATGGAAGACAACGTCGAGACGAGGAGCGCGGCGCTGGCCCTGCTCAAGCCCTTCATGGCGCGGGAGATGCGACCGGACGACCTGCTGACGACGGTCGCGTTCGCCCGCACGGCCTCGCTCACCCTCGCTCCCACCAGGGCGGCCGATCTGGCCGAAGCCGCCGGGACGCCGGGAGACCAGAAGCCGGGCCAGTACACGTACTTCGCCCCCGCGCTCAAGGCCCTTGACCGCGGCCACGGCGAGGGCGGCGGCAAGTGCGTCAGGCGGGTCCTCGTCGCGATCACCGACGGGGAGTTCTCGGACGACGTGAACGAACTCGTGCCCCTCATCCACCACTTCGACCGTGTCTACCTGGCCGTGCCGGACCAGGCGGCCGGCTACCGCCCGGTGGTCTTCGCCGACGCCAGGCTGACCGCCGTCGTCACCGAGGGTTTCGACGACGCCGAGGCCCTCAGCCTGCTGTACGGCAAGGCGCTCGCGGCGGCCACCGGCCAGCGGCTCGTGCATCGCTAGCCCGAAATCCTCAATAAGCGCAAGCCGGATCCGGCGCCGTCGATCAACAAGTCCTGTTATAGCGCAACATATCCCGCTTCGACCGTATTCATATCGCCGCGAGTCTCGATACACTCGGGCTCGCAAATATTCAAAGCTCCCCCTAGCAATGGGACACCGGTTATGACGATCCCACCCCCCGACCCCGAGGCCACACCAGAATCTCCTGAAATAGGCACTATGCCGGATATCAGCCCGACTGTGGCGGCTCTTGACCGGCTGACCGAGGAAATCAAGGCGAAGTTCAAAGACGACCACGACCGCGCCGTCCACCGCGAGGAGATCATCGACCGGCTCTTCGAGGAGAACAAGGCGCTGCGCCACGGCCTGCTCCAGGAGGCGCTGACGCCGGTGCGGGCCGGCCTCTACCGCCTGTACGACCTGACCGGCCGGGAGGCGGCCAGGCTTCGGGAGGCCCCAGGGGAGGAGGGGCGGTTCGGCGCGCTCCTGGAGGCGATCGCCGCCGAGGTGGCCGAGGTGCTGGCCAGGGCCGGGGCCGAGCTGCTCGAGGTCGTGCCGGGCGACCCGTACGACTCCGCCAGGCACCGGGCGGTCAGGACGGAGCCGGGACCGGACGGCCAGGTCACGGCGGTGATCGCGGCCGGGTTCCGGCAGGGCGAGCGCGTCCTGCGCAAGGCCGAGGTGGTGGTGGGCAAGGGCGACCCGCCGCTGGAACAGCAGAGGAAGGACGGATAAATGGCGGTATACGGGATCGACCTCGGCACCACGTACTCCTGCATCGCCGGCATCGACCAGATCGGCCGCGCGGAGGTGCACCGCAACAGCGAGGGCTCCGACACCACGCCTTCAGTGGTGTTCTTCGAGACGGCGGACAACGTCGTGGTCGGCCAGGCGGCCAAGGACAGCGCCGTCGTCCAGCCCGACCTCGTGATCAGCCGGATCAAGCGCGACATGGGCCACGAGGTCACCAGGACCCTTCACGACCGCTCGTACTCACCCGAGGAGATCTCGGCGTTCGTGCTGCGCAAGCTCGCCGAGGACGCGCAGGTCGCGACCGGGGAGACCGTGTCGGACGTGGTCATCACGGTCCCGGCGTATTTCGGCGCGGCCGAGCGCGACGCCACCAGGAAGGCCGGCCGCATCGCCGGGCTCAACGTGATCGACATCATCTCCGAGCCCATCGCCGCCGCCATCACCTACGGTGTGCTCAACCCGGACCAGGACCGTCACATCCTGGTCTTCGACCTGGGCGGCGGCACGTTCGACA
The DNA here is from genome assembly GCF_044465905.1 of Nonomuraea sp. NPDC049480. Classification (NCBI taxonomy): domain Bacteria; kingdom Bacillati; phylum Actinomycetota; class Actinomycetes; order Streptosporangiales; family Streptosporangiaceae; genus Nonomuraea; species Nonomuraea sp. NPDC049480. The sequence continues at coordinate 127,639 of NZ_JBITMD010000025.1, read as the reverse complement.
CGACCGTCATCACTCTGAGCGGCGGCGACATCGAGGTCGTGTGCACCGACGGCGACCACAACCTCGGCGGCGCCGACTGGGACGACCACCTGGTCGAGCACCTGGCCGAATGCTTCAGGCACGAGCACCCCGACGTCGGCGACCCGCTGGAGAGCAGCGCGACCGAGCAGGACCTGCGCAAGATCGCCGAAGACCTCAAGAAGACCCTGTCGTCCCGGGTCAAGCACACGGCCCGGGTCATGCACGAGGGCCGGGTGACCACGGTCGAGCTCACCCGGGAGGCGTTCGAGGCGCTCACCCGCAACCTGCTGGAGCGGACCGTGGCCATCACGCGCCGGACGCTGGAGACGGCACGGGCGAAGGGGGTCACCACGTTCGACCACCTGGTGCTGGTCGGCGGCTCGTCGAGGATGCCCGCCGTGACGGAGATCCTGCAGAAGGAGTTCGGCATGACGCCCCGGCTCCAGGACCCCGACCTGGCGGTGGCCAAGGGCGCGGCGCTGTATGCGTTCGAGGAGACCTACCGGCGGCTGGTGAGCTCCGGGGAGCAGGCCAAGGCCGAGGCGATGGCGCTGGAGGCGGGGCTGTCGGGCACGCAGCGGCGGCAGATCGCGGGCCGGACGATCAAGACGGTCGCGTCCCGCTCCTTCGGCATCATCACGAGCGACCCCAAGACCCGCCACCGCTACGTCGCCCACCTCGTGCACGCCAACGACCCGCTCCCGGCGTCGGTCACCGAGGGCTTCGCCACGCTGGACGACAACCAGGACACCGTCGCCATCCGCGTGATGGAGCAGGCGGGCAGCGCCGAGTCCAAGGATCTCGACGACAACAACAAGATCGGCGAGGGCGAGCTGCGCATCCCGCCGGGCAAGCCCGCGGGCTTCCCCATCGACGTCACGTTCTCTTTGGACACCTCGGGCCTGCTGCACGTCACCGCGCGCGAGAACGAGCGGGGCGAGCAGCTCGACCTCGACATCCAGATCGGCGGCATGTCCGAGGAGGACGTCGCCTCGTCGCAGGCGTCGTTGTCCCAGATCCGCGTGGACTGACCGTGCCGTTCGACGAGGCCCGATACGTACGGGAGGTGCTCGATCCGGCCAGGCTGGCCGGCGGCGCGCCCCCCGTGGACGTGCGGCGGCGTTACCAGCTCACCGACGCGATGAGCGCCGCCGAGATCACCGAGACCGTGCGGCAGGTCCGGCAGTGCTGGCGGCGCTCGCGGCAGAAGCTCAAATACCGCAAGGTGATCGACGCGCTGGAAGCCGACCACGCCAAGCGCTACACCGCGATCTTCCAGGATGCGGCCAACGGCGACCTCGGGAAGCTGAAGGCCGAGATCAAGCAGTCCGCCGAGCAGGAGGGCAGGCGCCTGGCGGACGTGCGGCGGCGGCTCGGCGACGCGGCGGGGAAGCTGCGCCTGCTCGCGCCCGACGTCGTCGCGGGCATCGCCAAGTCGGCCGGGATGCGGAGCGAGGACGCCGAAAAGCTCGCCGCCGAGCTCCGGATCGAGGTGCGCGAGCCGGACCAGCTCCCGCAGTCGCCGCCGTACGCGGCCTACGCCAAGGTCCGGGCGGCGCTCGACACGATGGGGCAGCGCCATCTGGCCGGGTTCGTCTTTCCCGAGGTCAGCACCGGGATCCGCGTCATGGGCGACATCCCCGGAATCATGGACAAGGTCGCCGGGCTGGAGCGGGAGGCGCAGCGCAAGACGCGGGGCCCGTGGACGGAGAGCGCCGACACGGTCTTCTCCGGCCTGCGCAACACTCCTGACCCGGCGGCGCTGCTGCGCTACGACATCGCCGCCAGGCTGCGCGAACGCGTCCGCGAGCACCCGTACGACGACACGCTGATGCGGCACGTCACCGACGACCTCGGCCTCGACCCCGATGACGCCAAACGGCTGGTCTTCGCGATCCGCCAGGAGAGCGGCGTGTCGGGCGGCCCGGGGGGACGGCTGCGCGAGCTGATCGAGGCGGGGCAGGTCCAGGCGGCCGTGGACTTCGCCGAGGCGCTCCCCGCCCAGGCGCTCACCGGCGAGTCGGCCGAACTGGTGGCGGAGGTGCGCGCCCGGCTGGCCAAGGCCGCGCGGTTGCGTGATGCGTCGCGTGCGCAAACCGATCCGGACCAGGCGTGGAGCATGCTGGAGGAGGCCCTGAGCGCGGTCCCCGACCTGCCGGGGGCCGAGGATCTGCTCGCCCGCCTGCCGCCCGAGCCGCCGGCCGGGGCACGGGCGCACCTGCAGGACGACGTGGTCGCCATCACCTGGCAGCCGTCCACGTCCCGGGCCGGCGAGATCGGCTACGAGGTCTACCGGAACGGCGTGCTGTTCGCCGAGGTGACGCGCCCGAACGCGGCCGACGAGCGGCCGCCGGTGAACAAACCCGTCGTCTACTCGGTCGCCGCCCGCCGCAAGCAGGCCACGTCCGCCCCGGTGGCGTGCGCGCCGCTGACATTCCGTCCCGAGCCGGAGGAGCTGCGGCTGACCGCGGTGGACGGCGTCGTCACCGGCCGCTGGCGCACGCCACCCGAGGCGCTGCGCGTCGTCGTCACGCGCGATGGCAGGCCGATCCCCGCGGAGGGTTCCGGTTTCCGCGATCGCGACGTGCGTGACGGCACCACGTACGTGTACGTCGTGGCCGCCGTCTACCCCGACGGCCGGGGCGAGGTCGTCACGCCGGGGCTGCGGCGTTCCGTGACGCCGCAAGCCAGGCCGGAGCCGGTCGAGAGCTTCACCGTGGAGTCCGACCCGGGCGGCCAGGGCGAGCTGCTGATCCGCTGCGCCGAGCCGCCGTCGGGCGTGCTGGAGTTCGTGATGCTCCCGGCGGAGCCGCGCTGGCCGTACGGGGCGACCGTCCCGCTCAGGGAGGTGCGCGCGGCCGGCCCGGTCCTGCCCGCCACGCCCACGCGTGACGGCTATCTGGTGCGTCCGGCTCACGTGTCCGGCGTGCTGCTGGCCGTCACGGTCGTGGGCGACGGCGCCACCATCGGCGCGCATCGCGAGCACGTCAATCTGACCGCGCCCCGCCGGGTGAGCGCGGTGCGCCGCGGCGGGACCGTGCACGTGGGCCTGGAGTGGCCAACGGATGTGCCGGAGATCGAGGTCCAGTGGGGGGAGCGGCGCCTGGTGGTGTCCTCGGCGGCCTACAGGTCGCAGGGCGGCATCCGGCTCGACATCCCCGAGGTGGAGTCGCCGACGATCCAGCTGACCCCGACGACCGTGGTGAAGGGCGCGCGGATCCGCGGCCCGGCGGTGCCCGTGACGCTGTCCGCCGTCGTTCCCATCCGTTACGAGGTGCGGGCAGAGGGCGCGCCGTGGCGGCGGGAGCTGGTGGTCAGCCTGACCGCGGAGCGGCCCGTGCAGGTGACACGGCTGGTGCTCGTGATCAAGCCGGGCCGGATCCAGCCCGGCTCGGCCGACGACGGCCGCGTGATCGGCGAGTGGTCCGACGTCAGCCCTCCGGCCCGGCTGACCGTCCCGATGCCCCGGCAGGCCAAGCCGTACTGGCTGCGCTGCTTCGCCGAAGGACCGGTCGAACTGGTCGATCCACCCGTACGCATGCTCAAGGTGGGGAAGTGAGGCCGTGATCACGTGCCCGTACTGCTTCGTCAAGGTGGCACCGAACAACATCGCGTTCCGCTGCATGGGGACGAGCGGCCGGAGCAAGGGCTGCCAGACGCGGCCGGACGAGGCGCTCGGCGCCTTCCGTGGAGGCCCGCCGCCCGTGCTGCCGCCGGTGTTCACCGTGAAGCGCCCGGGACGTCGCGCCGTGTGCCCGCACTGCTCGCGGGAGACCGCCTGGCGGGTCTGCCCGTCGTGCCACAGCAGGCTCCCCGCCGAGTACTGCGCCAACCCCGGCAAGATCGTCGCGCTCGTCGGCGCCAAGCACGCGGGCAAGAGCACCTACATCGCGGTCCTGATCCACGAGCTGATGAACCGGGTCGGCGAGGAACTCGACGCCTCGCTCGTGCCGTGCGACGACCGGACCATCGAGCGCTACAAGACCGACTTCGCCCGCCCCCTCTACGGCGATCACAAGCTGCTGCCGATGACGCAATCGTCGGGTACGGTCCCGCGCGACCCGCTGGTCTACCTGTTCACGAGGACCGTCCGCGGCCGGTTGCGCAGCCGTACGACCTCTCTGACCCTGGTCCTGTTCGACACCGCCGGCGAGGACCTGCGCCAGCGTGAGATGAGCGAGCTGCACCTTCGCTACCTCAACGCGGCCGATGCCGTGATCTTCCTGCTGGACCCGCTGGAGCTGCCCGGCGCGCAGGCGGCGCTGACCGGCGCGGCCAAGGAGCGCGGCGGGACGCTGGCCAACGACCTGATGAGCGACCAGCTGGACGTCGTCGTCCGGGTCACCGAGTTGCTGCGCAAGAGCGACAAGGGACGGCTGGCGATTCCGGCGGCCGTGGCGCTCAGCAAGATCGACGAGCTGCGGGAGTCGATGGAACGCCAGTCCGCGCTCCACCGGACCCGCGACCCGATCGGGGCGCTCGACCTGGACGACAGGGAGGCCGTGGACGAGCAGGTCCGCGCCCTCTTGCACCAGTGGCAGGCCGGCATGATCGACCGCTACCTGAGCCAGCACTACCACGACTACGCCCTGTTCGGGCTGTCCGCCCTCGGTGCGGTGCCGGACGGCGAGACGGTCGCGCGCAGCGGGATCCGGCCGTACCGCATCGAAGACCCGCTGCTGTGGCTGCTCTACCGGTTCAAGATGCTCGACGGCAGACGGAGGTAGTCCCGTGGCTTGGCAGCTCCACTACACCTCGGCGGCGGAAGGGCCGTCCGGACGCGCGGGATTCCAGATCGTGGCCGAGAGCCCCGGGCTGACAGCCGATCTGTCGTCGCAGGTGACGCCCTATCTCACGTACCGGCCGCCGCCGGACACGCCGACGGCGCCGTCGCCGGAGCGCATCCGCGCGATGCCGGTCGCGCTGTCGTACGGCCCCGTCGGCGACCGCTTCGCCCTGGTCCGCTGCGTCTACCTGGGCCAGGACTATTCCGGCCGCTACGGCAACTTCCTCGGCCACGCCCTGCTGATGGCCGACGGCGACCTGGTCGGGCTGCGGCCGATCGAGTTCTGGCAGGCCCCGCTCTGGGCGGACGCGCCCGCCCGGCCGGGCTCCGAGCTGCCCGAACTGGCCGATCTCATGCCGGGCGCCGCGCTGGACCCCGAATCGCTGGGCCAGTGGCTGCGCTCCAGCGGTCCCGCCGCCTACCAGCGGCTGAGCATCCTGCTCGAGCTCGTACGCCGCGGCCTCGTCCAGGAGTACGGCCGGCTCATCCTGGTCAGCGCCGACTGCGAGGAGATCGTCCGCTGGATCGCGGTGATCTCGTACTCGCTGCCGTGGGAGGCGGTCACCCGGCTGTCGTTCGTCACCTACAGCGGGGACCCGGCCGCGACCGCGCAGCTCATCGTGGGCACCACGCCCGACGTGTGGATCCCGTCCGACGTGGACGCGACCGTGGTCGTGCTGGCCGAGGAGCCGCAGCCGATCGAGACCGGCCGGTTCTCCGAGACGGTGCGCGAGCTGTGGCGGGCCATGGACTTCGACGGGATCGACGAGCTGGCCGCGTTCGAGGCGGCCGACCCGGACGCGGCGGCCGCGCTGGTGGCGCTCTGCCTGACCGGCGCCTCGCTGTCGGCGGAGGAGCAGGAAGCGGTCGCCGAGCTGGTCGAGGGCGGGGTGCCCGACTGGGTGTGGCCTTTCCTGGGGAATCGGGCCGACCTGCTCGGATACCGGCTCGCCGCCGCGGTGGCCGCCAACGGCCCCGCCGAGGCGGCCGGCCCGTGCGCCGCGCGGTGCGTCCAGCTGGCGCTGCGCGACTCCGGGCTGGGGCCACCGCGCGTGCGGCTGCCCGAGGCGTACCACCAGAACGCGACGGCCTCGGCCCAGGCCGAGCTGGGCGCCGTGGACCGGCTCGACCGCCTGATCGGCGTCCTGCGGGTGGCCGACGCGGCCGAGCTGGAACTGCCCGTGGCGCAGGTTGAGCACACGATGGCCACGCTCGTCGGCCCGCGGCTCACCGGCGTGCCGGAGCAGCTGGAACGCGCCCCGGTCGGCTGGCGGGAACCGCTGCTGGCCGGGCTGATCGCCGGGCTGGAGCAGGCTCCACCCGGCGTGCGCGCCCGCCTGCTCACCGCGGACCTGTGCCGGTGGCTGGCCGGGCGGGAGCTGCGGGCCGCGCCCGCCACCGCCCTCGCCGTGATCGCGTGGCAGGTCGCGGGCGGGCTCGACCGCGTGGAGGCCACCGTACGGATGCTGGCGCTGGACCTGAGGCTGGCGGAGCGGGACGCGGCGCTGAAGACGGTCTGGGAGGACGAGCCGAAAGCCGCCGAGCTGCGCAGGCTCATCGAGGCCGTCGGCGAGCGGCTGCAGGACTATCACACGCTGAACAGCCTGCCCGCGCGCCTGTTCGTACGGGCCGGGATGAAGAGCGGCGAGACCGTGGAGATCGCCGAACGGATCAGGGCAACCGGGGTGCCCGGGTTCCCGGCCGACGACGCCGAGGCCGTGCTGCTGGCGACCGGCCTGTCCCGCGTACGCACTCCCGGCCATGCCGCGGGCGAGGTCGAACGCCTCACCGCGCTGACCGGTCACGCCGACCCCCGGCTCCTCACCCTGGCTCGCGCCTGGGCGGCCGAGAAGCTGACCGAGCAGGACCCGCCGTTCCGGATGGCGCTGCTGCGGCAGCTCACGAGAGCGGCCAGGGAGTGGCTGATCGACTGCTGGCTCGTCGCGCGCGCGAGCCGCGACGAGCAGGCGGCGTTGCTGGAGATCGCGATCCGGCTCCGGGGAGCCGGCGTGGTCGACGCAGCCCTGGAGGAATGGGCGCATTCGGTGGCCGGCAGCAGATCGCCGTTCGGACCCGTGGACAGCCGGTTCAAAAAGGACCCGGAGCTGTCCGAGGGTCTGCGGGACCTCATGAAGCCGCGACGCCGGAGGCTCCTGCGGCGAGAGGACACCTGATGTGGTTCCTGGCCTTCGCCGTCATCGCGTGGGTGGTCGCGGTGATGCTCGGCGCGTTCGTCGCCATTGTGCTCTACCCCCTGGTCCTGCTGGGCAGCACGCTCGTCGCCGTGGGCATCTACCTGATGCAGGCGCGGGCGATCCTGGTGCCCGACTCCGCCGCGGGCCTGTCACCGGTCCCCCCGCCGGGCACCGGCACGGGGCGTGATCCGGCCTTCCCCCACTACCTGTCGTCGCAGGTGTGGAAGGACTGGCGGGCGATCCTGCGCACCACGGCCCCGGCGATCGGCAACAAGGCGGACAGGGCGCTGCGCAGCGTCAGCAGCGCCCTGGTGAGCGGCGAGCAGGCGTGGTTCCTGTTCCCCGTCTGGCTCGGCGTCTGCGGCGGGATCGTGTCGGCCATCGTCCCCGTCGCCGTGATCGGCGTGCTGATCATGGGGGTCTACGCGGTGACGGTCGCGCTCGGCATGCTCGCCTGGCTGGCCTGCGTGGGCGTGCTGCGGGCCGTGGAGCAGGTGTTCATGCTGGTCAAGCGGATCCTGCAGACCTGCCCCTACCCCGGCTGCTACGCGCGGTTCACGCTGCCGGTGTACGCGTGCTCGACGTGCGGGCGCAAGCACGCCAGACTGCGGCCCGACCTGAACGGGGCCGTCCGGCACGTCTGCGAGTGCGGCACGCGGCTGCCGACGATCGTCCCGCTCGGCCGCTACCGCCTCCAGGCGTACTGCCCCCACTGCGATCGCCTGCTGCCGACCCGCGTCGGGCGGGTGCGCATCGAGCCGCTGCCGTTCGTCGGCGGGCCCGACGCGGGCAAGACCACGTTCATGGCCATCGGAGTGGACGCGATCCACGGGGCGGTGACCGCGGCGGGAGGCCGCGCCCTGTTCGCCGACAAGAGCGACGAGCAGGCCTTCCGGCAGCTCCGCAGGGAGTTGTCGTCGGGGAGGATCAGCAAGACGCTGCCCAACCTGCCCAAAGCGGTGATGCTGGACGTGGAGCTGCCGGGCAAGCCCGGCGGAAACCGGATCCTCTATCTGTTCGACCCGTCCGGCGAGCACTACACCGGGGCAAGCAAGGTCGAGGAGATGCGCTACCTGGCGCACGGCGAGGCGCTGATCCTGGTCATCGACCCGTTCGCGCTGCCGGACGTGCAGGACCACCTGCTGGAGTCCGAACGGCAGGCGCTGGACGCGAAAGGGGTCGTGCTGTCACGCGAGGACCCCGCCGACACCTTCACCCGGCTCCGCAACGAGCTGGCCACCCGCGCCGACGGCGGAAAACAGCGGCGGGTCGCGGTCGTCCTCACCAAGGCGGACCTGCTGCGGGCAACCACCTCCGGGCACGGTGTCGAGGATCTGCCCGGCTGGCTCACGCTCATGGGTCTGGGCAACCTCGTACGTGAGCTGAACCACCAGGGCGCGGAGGTCCGCTACCTGGCCTCCGGCCTGCCGCCCCAGGGCACGCAGATCGCCGAGCTGCTGGGCTGGCTGAGCGGGCTGCGGCTGAACGGGCGCCTCGCCGAGGGGAGGAACACCGGCGAGTTGACGGCGGGCGACGCGCGACGTCCGTGGGAGACCAAGCCACGTCCCCTCGGCAGCCTCCCGCTGAGCTATCTGATCTTCCGCCGGGCGCTGGCCGGTGCCACGGTGACGGCCTCCGCCGCGATGCTGGTCCTGCTCAGTCTGCTCCTGCTGAACCTGTGGCTGCCGGCCGACGGCTCGGCGGTGCCGGAAGCGGCGGCCGCCCCGCAGCTTGTGGCGGCGCCCATCGGGAAGTCGCTCGCCGGGACCTGGAAGGGCACCGTCCACCAGAACGGCGCCAAGGACTACCACGTCACGCTCACGCTCACCAAGGGCGCGACGCTCGGCGAGCGGGCCGGCAAGGTGGCGTACCCCGACCTGAAGTGTTCCGGGACCGTCACACTCGAACCGGCCCACTCCACTGGCGTCACCGTGGTCAGGGAGCAGATCACCGACGATCCCCAGCACAGGTGCGTGCCCACCGGGTGGATCACACTGAAGAAGACTTCTTCCGGGAAGGTCGACTACCGATGGTTCAGGAGGCTGGAGGACGTCTCCCAGGGAGTGACTCCCGACGCCGTCGCAAACTTGATCAAGAAGACCTGACGGCTTTCCGTTCAGTGGACGGCGCCGAGGCGCTTCTGCTCCTCGTACAGCAGCCCGAAGCGGTCGATACGCCACAGCCGGCCGAGCACCACCAGCGTGGCGCCGAACACCGTCGGCCAGATCTCCAGCGTGACCAGCTGGAAGGTCAAAGTGGAGAAGCCTCGCCGTTGACGTCTCTTCGCGTGGTCGTGCATCATCGCCACACCGAGATTTCATCCAGAGGATCCGAGGGACCTGGCCCTACGACGGTCCGGCAACCTGCCGAGGCAAGGTGCCAATGCCAGGAACGATGAGGAGGGTTCCGATGAGTGTGCGGCTCGACGTTCCGGTGTTGTGCGGATCGCTCGTACGGCTGGAGCCGCTGCACCCACGGCATGCGGGGGATCTGGCGCGGGCGGCGGAGGAAGATCGGTCCGCCTACGGCTTCACCCTGGTGCCGAGGGCCGAGGAGATGGATGCATACGTCAAGGCGCAGCGGGAGCGTGCGGGGCTGACGCCGTTCGCGCAGGTGCGGGTGGCGGACGGCAGGGCCGTGGGGTGTACGGCGTACTGGGATCTGCGGACGTGGCCGGGGCGGCCCGAGCTGCAGGCGGTCGAGGTGGGCTGGACGTGGCTCGCGGCGTCGGCGCAGGGGACCGGGATCAACGCCGAGGCGAAGTTCCTGCTGTTCACGTATGCGTTCGAGGCGCTCGGGGTGGTGCGGGTCGATCTCAAGACGGATGCCCGCAACCTGCGGTCGCGGCGGGCCATGGAACGGCTCGGCGCCCGGTTCGAGGGAGTGCTGCGTAACTGGTCGCCCTCGTGGGCGCCGGGCGAGGAGGGGAAAGTGCGGGACTCGGCCATGTTCTCCGTGATCGCTGAGGAGTGGCCGGAGGTCAAGGCGGCCCTGATCGCTCGCCTCACCCGTCCATAGGGGTCGTCCTCAGGAGCGCGGGCTCGACGTCGAGCCCGCGCTGTCCGTGTTCAGAGGATGAGCACTTTTCTGGGGGTTCCATCGGCTTCGACCACGGCGAGCTCGTGGCCCTGCGACAGCTGGTCTTCGACGAATTTCCAGATGGTGATGGCCTGGCGGATCGCCTCCGTGAAAGACAGACCTTTGCGCTCGGCCAGGGTCTTGAACGTATCGGCGGTTTCGTGGCTCAAATTTACCGAAAGCCGGACGAAATTCGAGTTGTTGGTCCTTTCGGACTGGTCGAGCCGGCTGTTCCTGGTTGCGGACTCACGCGTCATGGTGTCTGGTCTCCTGGCCCTTCGGCGGCGGTGGGGGCACGCGGAGTGAGGGGGTTCTGATTTGCTCCGGCGTCTTGATGGTGGTAGTCGGGTTCATCGTAGGTGCCTGGGTTATGCACACTGGTTTTCCAAGTGGTGCGGGTCAAGCCCATACGCCCTGCATACGGCTCTCCATAAATCAGCCCCAAAGTCTTGGCTGATGGAGGAAAGAAAATGAGTGAAGTCAGTCGATCGCCGAGCGCCGGAGGGCGATCGGAGTCCTCCGGAGTGCCCGCATCCTGGGTTCCGCGTTCCTGCCCGCGCAGGCCTGGAGCCAGATGAAGCCCGAAGTGGCCGAGGTGCGGTTCTGGGTGTTCCAGTCAGGCGGCGTCATGGGCGGCTACCTCTTCGCCGAGAAGAGACTGAAATAGGGGGTCCGATGGCCGCCAGCGCAGTGCTGTGACGAGCGGCGACAGTGGTGCGCATGAGCATCGTCGTGGACACGCACACCAGCATCGAACCGAACATCCTCTACTTCGGCACGCCGGTGGTACTGATCTCGTCCATGAACGAGGACGGAACCCCCAACCTCGCCCCCATGTCGTCGGCCTTCTGGCTCGGCTGGCGTGCGCTGCTGGGGCTCGGCGCGCGGGCCAAGACGGCGCAGAACCTGGTCAGGACCCGGGAGTGCGTCCTGAATCTGCCGTCCGACGCCCTCGCCGACGCCGTCGACCGGCTTGCGCTCACCACCGGGTCGGATCCCGTCCCGGAGCGGAAGCAGGAGCGGGGATATCGGTACGTGCCGGACAAGTTCCGGCGGGCCGGGCTGACCGCCACGCCCTCCGAGACGGTGGCGCCGCCACGGGTGGCCGAGTGCCCGGTCAGCATGGAGGCCGTGGTGGAGGCGGTGCATCCGGTGGGCGATGACGGTGGGGTGCTGGCGTTCGAGGTGCGGGTGCAGCGGGTCTGGGTGCACGAGGAGATCCGGATGGCGGGGACTGACGATCGGATCGACCCCGACGCGTGGCGGCCGCTGATCATGAGTTTCCAGAAGCTGTACGGGCTGGGGCCGCAGGTGCGTCCGTCCACGCTTGCCCGGATTCCCGAGCGGATGTACCGGCCGGACGAAGATCTAGAGCGAGCCCACGTCGTCTAGCAGCACCAGCCACGTGCGGTGCCCGCACAGGCGCTCGATCTCCTTCCGGGGCAACCAGTCGGCGTGCGTGCTCTCCGAGCCGGCCGGCGGGCGGGTCGGGGCGCCAGGACCAGGCAGAACAGCCCGGAACATGGCCATGTACGTCAACGACGCGTACCGGTAGTCGGCGGGCGGCGGGTCCAGGAGTTCGATGCGCTGCCAGGCGAAGTGCGACAGGGCGGAGACCGGCAACCGCAGGCCGGTCTCCTCGTGCAGCTCGCGTACCGCGGCGTCGATCGCGCTCTCACCGGGATCGAGGTGGCCGCCCGGGATGTCCCAGCCGCGCCCCACCCGATCCACGCACGTCATCAGCGTCCTCCCGAGGCTGTCCGAGACGAACGCGAAGGCCGACGTGGTGTGATCCGCGGGCGGGAGCTCGCCGGAGAGGATGACGTCCAGGCGGTGTGCCACGGGGATCCAGGGCACGGTGGTCGTGGCGATCAGGTGGGTCATCAAGCCACCTTCATTCCCCCTTAAAACGGATGTCAAGGCATGATCAGGGTGAAACTCGTATCGAGATAGGAGAGCCCCCTGTACATGATCCGTAACGTTGCGAGGTTGTGGACCGTTCTCATCCCCGCTCTGGCGCTGCTCGCGCTGGGGCTGACCTGGGGCCGCGAGCTACCGGCCGTGCTGGTGATCGTCGTGGCCCTGCTGCTGGCCGGCGCGGTGCTGGCCGCCGTGCACCACGCCGAGGTGATCGCGCATCGCGTGGGGGAGCCGTTCGGCTCGCTGGTGCTGGCCGTGGCCGTCACGGTGATCGAGGTGGCGCTGATCGTCAGCCTCATGATCTCCGGCGGTGAGCAGACCGCGACGCTGGCCCGGGACACCGTGTTCGCGGCCGTGATGATCACCTGCAACGGCATCGTGGGACTGTCCCTGCTCACCGTCACCCTGAAGCGGCGGATCGCGGCATTCAACGCGGAGGGCACGGGCAAGGCACTCGCCACGGTGGCCACGCTCACCACGCTGAGCCTCGTGCTCCCCACGTTCACGACGAGCGCACGGGGACCGGCGTTCTCGCCCGCGCAACTGGGCTTCGCGGCGGTGGTCTCGCTCGCGCTGTACGGGTTGTTCGTGGTGACCCAGACCGTACGCCACCGCGATTACTTCCTGCCGGTCGCCCGGGACGGCGCGCCCATCGACCCGGATGACCACGCGCCCCGGCCCTCCGGGCGCACCGCGCTGGCCAGCCTCGGGCTGCTGCTGGTCGCGCTCGTGTCGGTGGTCGGCCTGGCCAAGATCGAATCGCCGGTGATCGAGCTGGCGGTGTCGTCGGCCGGGCTGCCGCAGGCCGTCGTGGGCGTCGTGATCGCACTGCTGGTGTTGCTGCCCGAGACGATCGCCGCCGTCCGCGCGGCCCGGCGCGACCAGGTCCAGATCAGCCTGAACCTGGCGCTCGGGTCGGCGATGGCCAGCATCGGGCTGACCATCCCGGCCATCGCGGTGGCGTCGATCTGGCTCGACGGGCCGCTGTTCCTCGGGCTCGGCGGCACTCACCTGGTGTTGTTCGCCCTGACGATCGTCGTCTCCACGCTCACCGTCGTGCCGGGGCGGGCGACGCTCATGCAGAGCGGGGTGCATCTGGTGCTGTTCGCGGCGTTCCTGTTCCTGGCGATCAGTCCCTAGACGACCCCTTGGCGCAGGGTGCGGTTGCCCAGCCACAAGCCGGCCGCGGCGATCAGGCAGGCGGACGCGGTGCCGTACAGGATGGAGGGGGCGGCGAGATCGCCGGAGAAGAGGGAGCGCTGGGCGTCCACGATGTACGTCACCGGATTGAACTGCCCGACCGTCCGCAGCCACCCCGGAGCGGTCTCCAGCGGCAGCAGCACGCCCGACAGGAGCAGCAGGGGGAACAGGATCGACTGGCTGACCACGTAGAACAGCGTGCCGCTCGGGGCCGACTTGATGGCCAGGACGAAGGAGAACGCGCCCAGCCCGACCCCGAAGACGACCAGTTGGGCCAGACCCGCCAGGACGCCGGCCGCGTGCAGCTCGAATCCCAGCGGGATCGCCAGCAGGATGATCAGCACGGCCTGGACCAGAAGGACGATCACCGCCTTCGCGGACCGGCCCACCAGCATCGCCGTCCGGTTGAGCGGCGTGACCAGCATGCGCTCCATCGAGCCGCCGATCAGCTCGACCAGCAGCGTGTATCCGGCGGACATGGGCCCCGTCAGGCACATCATGACCAGGATCCCCGGTACGAACCACTGCCACGACGAGCCCATGGCCCCGTCCAGCAGCGAGCCGAACAGAAGCAGGAACAGCAACGGCTGCCCCATCTCGAACAGCAGCCCGTAGGGATCACGCAGCGAAGGCTTGAACTCGCGGGAGAAAACGGTGGCGGTGTCACGCAGGAATGTCATCATCGGTGAGGCTTCTCCCGGTAAGAGCGAGGAACACGTCGTCGAGGGTGGGGCGGACGGTCTCGGCGGTGGTGACCTTGATGCCCGCCCCGTCCAGGGTCCGGAGGCATTCCGGCAGCGCGGCGGCCGCGTTGGCGGCCCGCAGGCGCACGGTCGTGCCCTCCGCGGTGCCTCCGGCCGTTTCCGCGGCCCTCCGCGCCTCCTCCTCCGTGCTGGTGGTGAGTGCGATGTGGTCGCCGGCCAGGTCGTTCTTGAGCTGCTCGGAGGTGCCGTCCGCGATGATCTCCCCGTTGTCGATGATCACCACCCGCTCGGCCATGTTGTCGGCCTCCTCCAGGTAGTGGGTGGTCAGGAACAACGTCGTCCCGTACGTCTCCCGCAGCCGCAGGATGTGCTGCCAGATCTCGGCGCGGCTCTTGGGGTCCAGGCCGGTCGAGGGCTCGTCGAGGAAGAGCAGGTCGGGGCGGTGGACGAGGCCCAGCGCGATGTCGAGGCGACGGCGCTGGCCGCCGGAGAGCGTGCCGGGCCTCCGCTTGGCCAGCGGCCTCAGCTCGAGCAGGTCGAGCAGCTCGTCGGCGCGCGCCGCCGCCTCCTTGACCGGCAGGCCGTAGCAGCGGCCCTGGGTGACCAGCTCGTCGCGGACCAGGAAGTCCTCGCCCGCGCTGTTGCGCTGGCCGACGTAGCCGATGCGGGAACGTACGCCCGCCGGGTCCGTGGCCACGTCGTGGCCGGCCACGGTGGCGGTGCCGGAAGTGGGCGGCAGGAGGGTGGTGAGGATGCGAAGTGTGGTGGATTTGCCGGCGCCGTTCGGGCCGAGGAACGCGACGAGCTGACCGGGTTCGACGTCGAGGTCGATGCCGCGGACGGCCTCGACGGACTCCTTCTTGACTTTGAACGTCCGGGTCAGGCCCCGAGTGTGGATCATGGTTGGTCTCCTGCGGGCATGGCGAAGAAACCCCAGGTCGGGGGCTCGATGGTGGATCGCATCCAGTTTGAGCAGGGGAAACCGGCTTTGGCAAACGCGAACACAACATTCATATAGGGCTCTGACCTGCAAAAACGTCACGCCGGACGATGTGCTGACGGCGGCGATTTCAGGGGCCCTGAAGTGCTGTTTTCCGATATACGGCGGGTTATTTTCAAGGTCATGCTTGTGGTGCTGGTGAACGGCCCGCCGGGATGGGCGTGCGGGAGTGGAGCCGGCGGCTTGGGGCGGCCGCGGGGGAGAGCATGTGGACGCTGCCGGCCGGCGCCGGGCGCGGCGCGGTGATGGTGAGCCCGTGGCCGGCACCGCTACGGCCTGTCGTCCTGACGGGCCTGGCGAAGGCCCGGAGGCTTGGGGCCGGTGTATTGGCTCGATACCTCGAAAGCGCTCTATATTTCTGGACTTGCGGAATTGTGTGAGGCTCCGCAATGATCTGCGCGTGAAACGTCTGGGGTTATTCGCGGTAATTATGGCGCTTGGGATGGGTGGCGGGGTCGCGCAGGCGGCCGACGGCGTTGCCGGGATCGATGTCAGTAACTGGACCGGCGACATCGACTGGGAAAGCGTGGCCTCCGAGGGTGCGAAGTTCGCGTTCGTGCACGCCTCCGAGGGGACGAACTACCGTAATCCCCGTTTCGACGCTCAGTACGGAGGCGCCGCTTCGGCCGGACTGGTTCGCGGGGCATATCACTTTGCGCAACCGCACGAATCCGATGGGACGACCCAGGCCGAGTATTTCGTGCATAACGGCGGCAACTGGGTCGCCGACGGCCAGACCCTCCCAGGCGTCCTCGATATCGAGGACAACCCCTACAAGGACAAGAACGGCAAGAACAACTGCTACGACCTGTCCCCAGAGGACATGGTCACCTGGCTGAAGGACTTCACGAAGCGGTACCGCCAGCGGACCGGCCGGCACGCGATCATCTACACCACCACGAGCTGGTGGCAGACCTGCACGGGGAACTCCACGAAGTTCAGGTCCAACCCGCTCTGGCTCGCCCGCTGGGGCGACGATCCGGGGGAGCTGCCGAAGAGCTGGAAGAGGCACACGTTCTGGCAGGCGGCGGAGAAGGGGCCGCTGGTCGGCGGCGGGAACCTGTTCAACGGCTCGGAGTCCCAGCTCAAGGCCATGACCAACCCGCCGGCCGAGGTGACGGTCAAGGGAGCGGCGCGGAGCAGGAAGACGTACACGGTCACCGTCGCGAACACCGGCCCGCACGCCGTCACGAACGTCAAGCTCGCCGGGCGGACGTTCGGCGGGCAGCACGTGGTGCGGGCGGCGCCCGGGTGCACGTTCAGCGGCACGGCGGTGCGCTGCACCATCGACGAACTGCCGCGCGGCAAGAAGGTGACGTTCACCTTCACCACCAAGCCGCGCAAGCCGAGGGGGACGGTCGGCATCAACGTCACCGTCGGTTCGGTAAAACTCACCCTCAAAGCGGGATAAAGCCGATAGTGCAGGATGAATCCCGAGGCCCACGAAGCTCGCGGAGCTCGAGGAGTTCGAGGGGGACGGGATGAGGCGGCGGCGGTTAGCCGTGGCGGTGGCGTTGGTCATGCTGACCGCCACGGCCTCCATGCCGCTCGCGACCCGGGCGCTGCCGCTGATCGTGCGGATCGCGTACGAGATCGAGCAGCGCGGGATCGTGTACTCGTGGGGTGGCGGCCACGCGGAGCGGCCCGGGCCGTCGAACGGCACCTGCAGGGGTTACAAGGGCCGGATCAAGCCCTGCCCGGCCGCGAGGACACGCGGGCTGGACTGCTCGGGCTTCGCCCGGTGGGTGTACGCGCTGGCGCACGGTAAGGACGTGCTGGGGCCGGGGAACACCAACGATCATGTACGGAGAATGCGCCGGGTGGACGCGGCGCCCGTGCCTGGCGACCTCATCTTCTTCGGAAAGATCACGAAAAAGCGGGTCAAAACCCACCATGTCGGTATCTATCTGGGACGGGGCAAGATGATGAACGCGCCCGAGACCGGCGCCATGGTGCGGATCGACGACATCTCACGCCTGAAGGACTTCGCGGGCTTCTACCGGTACTCGATGTCTGCCAAGTCGGCATAGTTGTAACGCCTGTGGCGTGGCGGAAATTGAGAGACCCGGAGGCTACTCTGTGCCGCTATGGAAAGGCGATGGGTCGGTCTGGACGGCTATGAGGTCGTGAGCGCCGTGCGAGCCGGGCGGCAGGTGCTGCGCGTGCGCAGGAACGGGTGGGTGGTCGCCGACTGCTCGACCGTGGCGGAGGTGGCTGAATACGTCGATCTGGCCGATCTGTGCGAGGTGATCGAGTTGCCGGCGCAGCAGGCGTCGGAGGGGATCGTACGAGCCGGAATCAGTTCGCATCATCGCTGAGCGCCGTGTATGGTTACACCTGTCCGCAGCGACGGACAGGCCCCTATAGCTCAGTCGGCAGAGCGTCTCCATGGTAAGGAGAAGGTCAACGGTTCGATTCCGTTTGGGGGCTCTCGTTCTGAGCAGGTAATGCGCCCGGACCAAGGTTTCTTGGGGCCGGGCGTTTCGCGTTTGCAGGCATTGCGCTGACCATCCCGTGTAACAGGGTGCCCTGACCATGGCGCTCCTGGTGCGGTGCCCCTGCGGCTTGACGGAGACTCAACAGATCCTCAACACGCCCCGGCCTACCTTCCTCTCGTCAAGGACACCTCACTTGAGGAGAGGCAATGACCAGGACGAAGGTCCGGGCGGCGATGATCGCCTCAGCGCTCGCGGGAGCAGTGCTGATCGGCGGAGCAGCCAGTGCGGACAGCAAGGTCTCGGCGTCGAGCGAGCTCACCGCGTCGACGGCCGGCACCGCGGATTCCAGCGCGGCGAGCGCCTACTGGTTCCCGTGCAGCGACGGCTACATCAGGATGGCCGCTCCCTGGAAGAGCGGCAGGTACATCAAGATCTCCACGATCGCCCACTGCAGTGCCTACCGCGGTCCCATCGGCCGCGGTGGCCACGTCGACGCCCGCCTGGACCAGTACCGGGGCGTGGGCGTCTGGCGCAACAAGGCACACAAGATCCACTACGTGAACAAGCGCGCGTTCACCGTCACCCTGCAGCCGTCCTGGAGGTGCTCGGGCGGCAACCAGCTCTACCGCAACCACACGAAGGGCTGGATCGCCCAGGGAGGCGGGAAGGCGAAGAACTTCAAGCACAGCGCGCAGCGACGGATCACCTGCTGACCCCGGCGAGACCAAGGTGACGCCCTCGGGGCCGGGACGTCCGGCGGACCTCCCGGCCCCGAGGGCCCGTTCCGAAGGAGTGACAGGTGAACATCTCCAGACGCACGGCCGCCGCGGCCACGATGTTCGCGGCCACGGCCGTCGTGGCCGCGGCGGCCTGGGCCCAGGCGGCCTGGCCGGAAGAGGACGCGGCCGCCGAGAAGCGTCGTTACATCGCGGCCGTGGACGCCGTGTGCCATGACGCCGAGCGGCAGACCGACACCGAACGATTCCCGGTGGACACCGCGCAGCAGCAGGTGGCAGAGCTGGCGCGGTCCGCCATCGCCATGAAGGCCGCCATCGGGCGGATCGCCGCGATCCGGCCGCCGGAGGAGGACGCCGAGCAGGTGAACGCGCGCTTCCTCGAGCCGGCCCGCCTCATCGCCACCGACTTGAGCGGCTACGCGGAGCAGGCCCGCACCGCTCTCGACAGGCATGACCTGGAGGCGGTCCAGCGCATTGTGGACCAGTCGCTGCAGCCGGACCCCAGGGAGCGGGCGATGCGCGCCTTCGCCACCACGTACGGATTCGTGATCTGTGCCGGGCAAGAGGCGGCGTCCCAGTGAGCTGCGTTCGGGCGTGGACATCAGGACGCCGCGCGCCTGCCGATGATGGGCTGGTGGCGGCAGGCGGCCCCGCTCGGCCTGCGCAGTTCGGCGGTGCGACGAGGCGCTCGCGTTCCTGACCGCCCGCTGCTAGTCTGACCGGGTTCTCCGCTCGGGGGCGGGGACGGGCAAAGGATTTCGGTTCTCGGGGGTTCCTGAGGCATACTGGGAGGACCTTGCCCGATCAGGTGCGTTACGAATCTGCTCCCTGGGTCGGGTATCCTCTACGGGGCTGGGTCCGTACCGGCCCAAAGGCGGAGTAGCTCAGTCAGGCAGAGCAAACGGCTCATAATCGTTGTGTCGCCGGTTCAAGTCCGGCCTCCGCTACTGCCCAATCCCAGGTCGACCGACCTGGGCATGGGCGTGTCCATGTCCCGAACGTAGAAAGGCACTCCCAAGTGGCTGCCACCGACGTTAGGCCGAAGATCACGCTGGCCTGCCAGGAGTGCAAGCACCGCAACTACATCACGCGGAAGAACCGGCGCAATGACCCGGATCGGCTTGAGCTGAAGAAGTACTGCCCCAACTGCCGCACGCATCGCGCGCACCGCGAGACCCGATAGCGCTCTGGGCAACTTCTCCATCCTGCATATCGCACAACCGGCGTCCTCGACTGGGCGCCGGTTCGTCGTGTCCGGCCCCTCGTAAAAACCCGGCCATCACCGGCGACAGCCGAACCTTGTTCTGTTACCGTCTGCGTCAGCAGCGCTCGGACGAAGGACATTTGCGAGGGAGCACTGATGGCCTTGAACCGTGACTTCGTGGGCAGGAACTACCCGCCCAGCGCCCCCTACGAGGTCAGCCGGGTGAAGATCAGAGAGTTCGCGGCCGCGATCGGCGACAGCAACCCGGTCTACCGCGACAAGGAGGCCGCCCAGGCCGCCGGATACCCCGACGTGATCGCGCCGCCGACGTTCCCCATCGTGTTCAGTCTGCAGAGCGGCGGCGAGGCGCTGGTCGATCCCGACCTGGGGCTGAACTTCGCCATGGTGGTCCACGGCGAGCAGCGTTTCGAGTACGTACGCCCCATCCACGCCGGCGACCAGCTGGTCACCACTGCCACCATCACCGACATCCGGACCGCCGGGCGCAACGAGCTGCTGACCGTGCGCAGCGAGGTCGCCACCGTCGAGGGCGAGCCGGTCTGCGTCACCTACAACACGATCGTCGAGCGCGGAGGGGCCGGCTGATGGGCGCCACGGTGAAGTACGACGACGTCGAGGTCGGGCAGGAGATCCCGGCCGTCGACTACAACGTGCGCAGGCTCAACCTGGTGATGTACGCCGGGGCCTCCGGGGACTTCAACCAGATCCACTGGAACGAGCGGTTCGCCAAGATGGTCGGCCTGCCCGACGTGATCGCGCACGGCATGTACACGATGGCGCAGGCCGGGCGGTTCGTCACCGACTGGGCGGGGGATCCCGGGGCCGTGGTGGACTTCGGGGTGCGGTTCTCGTCCATGGTGGTCGTGCCCGATGACGATCAGGGGGCGACGATCTCGGTGATGGGGGTCGTGGAGGAGAAACTCGAGGACAAGCGGGTGGTCATCGGGCTGACGGCCAGATCGGGCGAGGCCAGGGTGCTGTCCAAGGCGCGGGCGGTCGTCCAGCTGGCCTGACGGGTCATGATATGTCGGGCGGCTCTCGGGTACCCGTGTGCCTATGAGCGAAGCTGCGCGACAGGCATGGCCAACGGTCCGGTCGATTCCCGTGTCCGCGGTGACCGACGCCAAGTCTCCGGGCCGGCTGCGGCCGGCCCGGCTGGAGCAGGTGGCGGGCGGCTCCGGGACCGGACGTGACACGGCGGGCGGCGCCGCGGCCGGTGAGGCGGGCCGGGCCCGCAGGGACGGCGTGGCGACCGGCGTGGGAACGGCGGGGGCCAAGCCGTCCGGCACGCACGCGCGCCCCAATCCCGCCGCCGAGCTGGGTTTCTCCGGCGACCCGGGCCAGCGCGGCGATCCGGGCTCCGACATGCTGCACGCCCAGCGCGCGTGGGACGCCACTTTGGCCACGAACCGCCTCGACGACCTCGGTGTCAACATCGAGCGGCAACGCGTGGAGATCAGGGACGTCACGGCCGCCGTGGGGCTGCTCGTGGACGGCTGGCCCGCGGACGTCCGCGCGTGCGTGCAGTCGGTGATGGACCACACAGGAGCGAACGTGCTCGCGCTCGATCTGGGCGACATCGACGGCGTCGGCGACGTGCTGGACCGGCTGGCGGAGCAGTACCCGGACCGGATCGCCGTCTGGCACGTGATCGAGCGGCCGCACTGGCGTGGGGGCACGGCGACCTGGGGTGAGAGCCGGGCCAAGCTGCTGCGCCTGGACGAGTCGGACGTGCACGTGCTGATGGAGACTTCCGTCATGTTGCGCGGCGACGCGCTGACGCCGTTGGTCGCCGCCGTCGCGGAAGGGGCGGTGGCGGCCGGGTGGCGGGGCGCGGAGCCGTCCGGCGGAGGCGTCCACGAGGCGGGTCCCGGGCGGGTGCGGGCGCTGACCGGTGAACTCATGGCGGTACGCAGGTCGGCGGCGCTCGGCGCGCTGCCCGAGGACGCCCACTACGGCCGCAACGCCGACCTGGAGCTGTCGCTCGGTCTGCGTGGCGAGCTGGTCGTGCCTCCTGGACCGCTGCCGGTGGAGCGGCTGGGCGCCCATGACGTTCCCGCCGACTACCTGGAGCGGGAGTCGCGGCGCAACTATGACGGTGTGCGGCGCATCCTGGGTGCCTCCTAAGCTAGATGCCCATGGAGATGCTCGCCCCGTATACCACGCTGCGCTTGGGCGGTCCCGCCCGCGAATTCGCCGAGGCGACCACGGCGGAGCAGCTCGTGTCGCTGATCGCCGAGGCCGACAAGAAAGCGGTGCCCACGCTGGTGCTCGGCGGGGGCAGCAACGTCGTGGTGGCCGATGAGGGATTCGACGGGCTCGTCGTCAAGGTGGCGACCTCGGGCGTCGCCGTCTCGCGCGATGGCGAGCAGGCGGTGGTCACGGTCGAGGCGGGCGAGGACTGGGATCCGCTGGTGGCCCGGGCGGTGGCGGAGGGCTGGTCGGGCATCGAGTGCATGTCCGGCGTTCCGGGTCAGGTGGGGTCTACGCCCATCCAGAACGTCGGGGCGTACGGGCAGGAGGTCTCCCAGACCATCAGGTGCGTGCGGGCCTACGACCGGCTTACCCGGCATGTGGTCGATCTGGAGGCACGGCAGTGCGGGTTCTCCTACCGGAACAGCGCGTTCAAGCGTGATCTGGCGCGGTATGTGGTGCTGGCGGTGACGTACGCGCTAGATATTTCCGACATGTCAGGACCCGTGGCGTACCAGGAACTGGCCGGAAGGCTCGGAGCCGAGCTCGGCGGCCGGGTGCCCCTGGCGCAGGCCCGTGAGGCCGTCCTGGGGCTGCGGCGCGGCAAGGGCATGGTGCTCGACCCGGACGATCCCGACACCCGCAGCGCCGGCTCGTTCTTCACCAACCCGGTGCTCACGGCGGAGGAGGCGGCGGAGCTGGCGACCCGCGCGCCCGATCATCCGCGCTGGGAGACGCCCGACGGGTCGCTCAAGGTGCCGGCCGCGTGGCTGATCGAGCAGGCGGGCTTCCCGAAGGGATACGAGCGCGGACCCGTGCGCATCTCCACCAAGCACACCCTCGCCCTGACCAACCCCACCGGCACCGCCGCGACCGCCGACCTGCTGACGCTGGCGCGTGAGGTGCGGGACGGGGTGCGCGAGAAGTTCGGCGTCACGCTCGTCAACGAGCCGGTCCTGGTCGGCTGCGCCCTGGACGACTAGTCGTGCGCGGCCGGCGTCCGCTGAACCGGTCATTCGCAGCGCGGCGGCGCACCTGCTGCCGGCCGCGCTGATCCGCTTCGGCCGCCGCCATCCGAAGATGACCGTCGACGTGCGCGTCGTGCCCGACCTCGGCAGGGGGATCGCCGGGGAGGTGCTCGACGGCCGCGCCGACGTCGGCATGGTCACCCTGCCCGTCCGGCTGCCCGGGCTGGTGACCAGGGAGCTTTTCACCGAGCCGTACGTGTTGGTGCATCCGGCGGGCCACCCCGACCCCCGGGCACTGCCGATGATCGCCTGGCACGAGAACTGCTCCACGCAGACGCGGCGCCGGCTGGCCGCTCAGGACTGGATCCCGCCCGGGGACATGACGGTCCAGGACGATAGCGTGGTGCTCTCGATGATCGGGCACGGGCTGGGCGCGGCGATCGTCCCCCGCCTGACGGTGGCCGGCGCGGGCGGCAAGGTGGCCTTTGCCGACCTGGGAGCGGATGCGCCGATGCGGCGCGTGGGCAGCGTGACGACACCCGAGACGGCCGCCTCCGCGGTCGTGCGCGACCTGATCGCCGACCTGGCCTCGGTCAGGCCTTCCTTCTCAGGTTCGGGCTCGCGGGGCGATTCACCCATGAAGGCTCGCGGGGCGATTCACCCATGAAGTACGTGGAATAGGCGCCCGGTCCGGGCTGTTATGGTGGCTTGGAATACCCGAAGGGGAGTAGTCCCAATCGTGTGATCGACATACTGGCGCGACATCGCGCCCGGTCACATGGGCCTTCACGGGCGGACGAGACCTTCGGCCTGGTAGTGATGTCGACAAGACGCTGCCGGGCCGAAGCCGTGCCCGAAACTCCCCGGGTTCCTGCTTCCGGCCCGGCTGCGCGGAAGAGGACCGTTGGAAGCGTTCTGGATCAGCCTCGCCGTCATCTTCGTGGCCGAGCTCGGCGACAAGAGTCAGCTGATGGCGATGACGTTCGCGACCCGTTTCAAGATCTGGCCCGTGCTCCTGGGCATCACGATCGCCACGACCGTCGTGCACCTGGTGAGCGTGGCGCTCGGCGGTCTCATCGGGGACGCGTTGCCGATGACGGCGATCTCGGTGGTGGCCGGGCTGGCGTTTCTCGGGTTCGCCCTGTGGACGCTGCGCGGCGACGAGCTGAGCGAGGAGGAGTCGCGCAAGGCCCAGCGCGTCACCAGGAGCGCCCTGATCGCGGTGACCGTGGCGTTCTTCCTGAGCGAGCTGGGCGACAAGACGATGCTGGCCACCATCACCCTGGCCACGCAGCACGGCTGGGTCGGCACCTGGATCGGATCGACGGTCGGCATGGTGGCGGCGGACGCCCTGGCCATCCTCGTGGGGCGGCTGCTGGGCAGGCACCTGCCGGAGAAGGTCATCCGGTACGGTGCCGCCGCGGCGTTCGCGATCTTCGGCGTGGTGTTGCTCGCGGAAGCGATCTATCGGTGATAGCGATCTGTCGGTGATGACGCCGGATCGTTGGTCACCATGGAGTCATGGAAATCTGGATCAACCCTCGCTGCTCCAAGTGCCGGTCGGCACTCTCGATCCTGGACGCCGAGTCCGCCCAGTACACCGTGCGCCGTTACCTCGACGATCCGCCGACCGAGGACGAGCTCCGCGAGGTCCTGGGGCGGCTGGGCCTGGAGCCGTGGGACATCACCAGGACGGACGAGAACGTGGCCAAGGAACTGGGCATGGACACCTGGCCTCGCGACCGAGCCGCTCGGGAGCGCTGGATCGCCGCTCTGGCCGAGCACCCGATCCTCATCCAGCGCCCGATCATCACCGCGGACGACGGGTCCGCGGTGATGGGGCGCACCGAGGAGGCGGTGCGCTCCGTGCTGCCCTGAAGGACTACGAGATCAAGGAGAGACGGTGGGCGGCGGCGGCCGCCTCGCCGCGGGTCGTGACGCCGAGCTTGGCCAGGATGTTGGACACGTGCACGCTGACCGTCTTGGCGGAGATGAACAGCTCGGTGGCGATGTCCCGGTTGGTCCTGCCCAGCGTGACCAGGCGGAGGACCTCCACCTCGCGGGGCGTCAGCAGTTCCGACGTCTCCTGCGCCTGCTGGGCGCCGCCGCCCACGCGCCGCGACAGCGTCTCGATCTCCTCGATCAGCGGGGTGGCCCGCAGTTCCTGGGCGAGCGGCAGGGCCGCCTTCAGCCGGGTCGCCGCCCCCTCGCGGTCGCCGCTCCGCGCCGCCGCCATGGCGGCCCGCAGGAGGGCCTTGGCCTGGTTGTGCGGGCGCTTGAGCCGCTCCCAGCCGGCTGCCGCGGCGTCGAAGTCGCCGATGTAGAACAGGCGGTACGCCTCCACGACCGGCCCGATGACCGACAGCTCGGACGCCACCTCGGCGGCGTGCGCGCGTACCGCGGCGGCGCGCTCCGGCTCGGTGGCCTCGGCGGCGTCGCAGACACCGCGGAGCAGGGCCAGCAGCCGCCAGCCCAGCATGGCCTTGCTCGACTGCCGTGGACGCGCGAGCACGCGCTCGGCCACCGCCAGGGCGTCGCCGGGCTCGCCCCTGAGCAGGTGCCAGCCGATGCGCAGGCGCGCGTTGCTGGTGATGTCCTGGACCCAGTCCTCCGCGCGGTCCTTCAGCACCCCGATCTCGGACAGGATGCTCTCGACCAGCTGCAGCTCGCCCCTCGCCAGCGCGATGTCGGCGCGGACGCGCAGCAGGGCGTATCTGGTCTTCAGGTGGGGGCCGTGGTTGAGCGCGGTGTCGACGATCTCGATGGCCGCGTCCCAGCGGCCGAGCGATTCCAGCGCCTCGGCCCAGTTGTTCATGATGAACAGGCCGCTGCCGCGGAGCCTGCCGTATTTCTTGGCGATCTCCCAGCCCTGCTCGGACAGGCGCTCGGCCTCTTCCGAACGGCCTATGTCGATCAGCGCGTCGATGTTGTTGCCGATGGCCCGAGTCATGATGCGCCCGGAGCCCTCCTGCCGGCCGATCTCCAGCGCCTGCTCGTTCACCATGATCGTGGATTCGAGCTCGCCGCTGAGGGAGTGGCCGAGCGCCAGGTTCAGCAGCAGGTCGGCCTCCAGGCACCGGTCGCCGTGCTCCCTGGCCAGTCTCAGCCCCTCGGCGATGATCTCGCCGGCCTCCTCGATCTCGCCGCGCAGCATGAGGTGGCGGCTCAGCGGGGTGAGGACCTCGGCCCGGTCGAGGCTGTCCTCGGGGACGAGCCGGAGGGCGTGCCTGAGGTCATCGGTGACGTTCGTATGGCCCTTGGACGTCTTGAACCCGGCTCGCCGCACGATCAGTTGCGCGACGCGTCCCGGCTCCCTGGTTTCGTCCAGCTCAGACAGGGCGGCCTTGACGAACTTCATGCCCTTGTCGACCTCGCCGCCGGCGTTCGCGGCCTCGGCCGCCCGCTCGAGCACGCCGGTGTGGTCGGCGCCGATGCGCTCGGCGGCGTCGGGCACCCGGTCCCAGAGCATGAGCACGCGTTCGAGCAGCGGCACGGCCTCGGTGTAGGCGAACGCCTTGAACGACTTCCGCGCCGCCTCCCACGCGGATATCAGCGCCCACAGGTCGTTGCGGGCCCCGTACCAGTGGTGCGCCAGCTCGACGGGGGCGCGGCCCATCGGGACGAGCTTGCGGTCCTTGGAGATCTCCTCGGCGTACCTGGCGTGCAGGCGCTGGTGCTCGCCGGGCAGCAGTTCCTCGTGCACGGCCTCGCGGATGAGGGAGTGCCGGAAGACGTACGCGCGGTTGTCGGCGACCTGCAGGACGTTTCCCGCGATGGCCGGGCGTAACGCGGTCTCCAGCTCGACGTCGGACAGGCCGCTCACGGCGGCCAGCAGCGCGTGGCCGACTCGGATGCCGCCGGCCGCGGCCATGCGCAGCACCCGCTGGGTCTCTTCGGGCAGCCGCTCGACGGAGTTCAGGATGAGGTCCTGCATGGATTCGGGGAACGCGCAATCGACGCCGGACTCCAGGATGGCCTCGACGAACAGCGGGATGCCCTCGCTGCGCTCGTAGACTTTCGCGGCGCTGCCGTATTCGGGGACCCTGCCGAGGATCCCGGTCATCTGCTGGGCCACCTCGTCGCGCGACAGGCGGGGCAGGTCGAGCCGGTGCACACCGTTGACCCTGCCCAGCTCGGCCAGCACGGGCCGGAGCGGGTGCTGCCGGTGCAGGTCGTCGGAGCGGTACGTCATGACGATCAGCACCTGCGGGATGTGCAGGTTGCGGCTGAGGAAGGCGATGAGGTCGCGGCTGGACCGGTCGGCCCAGTGGATGTCCTCGATGACGAGGACAGTGGGGCGGCTGTCGGACAGTCGCTCCAGCAGGGTGAGGAACTGCTCGAAGAGCCGGGCGCGGCCGGTGTCGGTCTCGCCGTCGCCGCTGGGCTCGCCGAACTCGGGCAGCAGCCGGGCCAGATCGCGCTCGGCGCCCTCAGGGAGGAGCGCGGTGACCGCGGCCGGGCCCTGCTCCCTGACGAGCTGCCGCAGTGCCGCGGTGAAAGGCGCGTACGCCAGGCCCTCGGTGGACAGCTCGACGCACGCGCCCAACAGCACATGAGCGCCGTCGGCGGCGCATCGTTCGGTGAAGCGCTGCACGAGCCTGGTCTTGCCGACGCCGGCCTCGCCCCCGAGCAGGACGGCTGTCACTTTGCCTTTTCGCGCCTCGTCGAAGCTTTCCGAGAGGGCCGCCAGCTCCTCTTCCCGCCCGACGAAGACGGGACTGACATAACGTCCCCGCATGTCATCCAGCATGTCATGCCTCATTGATTGCTTTCGACGCATTTAGCGGCTATTTGGCGGGCTCTATGGGGGCATGGAGGCCCGGCCACGAGGGAGGTAGTGGCCGGGCTCTCGTGGGGCGCTCATGAGGAACGGCGCTTGCCGAAGATCGAGCGGCGCTCGGACTTGTTGCCCTTCTCCGCCTCGCGTACGCGCCGGTGGTCGGCCGCGGCCTTGCGCAGCTCGCTCGCGTTGTTCTTCATGAGTTCGTATTCGATCTCGGGATGCATCGCATGTCTCCTGATATTTCGTGCGTCTTCCTGACACCTTTAAGACTCCTCCTAAGGCCCCGTACGCCACATCGGATGGATGCCTTATCTCTGGGCGCCGGTAAGGCCCGGCATACCTAGGACCTGCGGCGCGAGCGCTCTAGGACCCCCTAGGGCGGTCCGGTTTGGAGGACATGGCCCTGGTCGGCGATGCTGTGATGGTGTCAACTATGACGACTTCGCTCGCGGAGGTCGCCGCCTCAGGCGCGACACTGCGGGCATTCCTGCACGGCCTGCCCGGTGTCGACCGGGTCGGCGCGGACCAGCGGGCGGCGACGCTCGGCACCCGATCGATCAAGACCACCGCCAAGGCCAAGGCCATCGACCTGGCCATTTCCATGGTCGACCTGACCACGCTGGAGGGCGCCGACACGGCCGGCAAGGTGCGCGCGATGTGCACCAAGGCCGTGCGCCCCGGCGGCGACGCACCGAGGGTGGCGGCCGTCTGCGTCTATCCCGACCTGGTCGCCGTGGCCGCCGAGGCGCTGCGCGGATCGGGGGTGAAGGTGGCCTCGGTGGCGACCGCGTTCCCGAGCGGGCGCTCGTCGCTGGAGGTCAAGGTGAGCGACACCGCGCTGGCCGTCGCCGCGGGCGCCGACGAGATCGACATGGTGATCGACCGCGGAGCGTTCCTGTCCGGCGACTACCTGAAGGTCTTCGAGGAGATCGTCGCGGTCAAGGCCGCGTGCGGCGCGGCGCACCTGAAGGTGATCCTGGAGACCGGCGAGCTGGCGACCTACGACAACGTGCGGCGGGCGTCGTGGCTGGCGATGCTGGCGGGCGCCGACTTCATCAAGACCTCGACGGGCAAGGTGTCCCCGGCCGCGACGCTGCCGGTGACGCTCATCATGCTGGAGGCGGTACGGGACTTCCGCGACGCGACGGGACGGCAGGTGGGGGTCAAGCCGGCCGGCGGCATCCGTACGACCAAAGACGCGATCAAGAACCTGGTGCTGGTCAACGAGACCGCCGGGGACGACTGGCTGACGCCCGAGTGGTTCAGGCTCGGCGCGTCCTCGCTGGTCAACGACCTGCTGATGCAGCGGCAGAAGCTGGCCACCGGACGGTACGCCGGCCCCGACTACTTCACCCTGGACTGATGATGGCGATCTTCGAGTACGCACCCGCGCCCGAGTCACGCGACGTCGTCGACATCAAGCCGTCGTACGGGCTGTTCATCAACGGCGAGTTCACAGACGGCTCCGGTCCCTCCTTCAAGACGATCAACCCGGCGACCGAGGAGCCCCTGGCCGAGATCGCCGCTGCCACGTCCGACGACGTGGACCGGGCCGTGCAGGCCGCGCGCAAGGCGTTCGGGGTCTGGAGCGCGCTGCCCGGCGCCGAGCGGGCGAAATACCTGTTCAGGATCGCGCGCATCATCCAGGAGCGGGCCCGCGAGCTGGCCGTGCTGGAGTCGCTGGACAACGGCAAGCCCATCCGCGAGTCGCGCGACGTGGACCTGCCGCTGGTCGCGGCGCACTTCTTCTACTACGCGGGATGGGCGGACAAACTGGCCTATGCCGGGTTCGGCCGGAGGACGACCAATGGGCAGGGCGGTGCCAAGGCGCTGGGCGTGGCCGGGCAGGTCATCCCGTGGAACTTCCCGCTGCTCATGCTGGCCTGGAAGATCGCGCCCGCGCTGGCCTGCGGCAACACGGTGGTGCTCAAGCCGGCCGAGACGACGCCGCTGACCGCGCTGCTGTTCGCCGACATCTGCCGGCAGGCCGACCTGCCGCCGGGCGTGGTCAACATCGTGACCGGCGCGGGCGAGACCGGCGCGGCCGTGGTCGCGCACCCCGACGTGAACAAGGTGGCCTTCACCGGCTCCACCGAGGTCGGCCGGATCATCGCGCGCTCGGTGGCGGGCACCGACAAGAAGCTGACGCTGGAGCTGGGCGGCAAGGCCGCGAACATCGTGTTCGAGGACGCCGCCATCGACCAGGCCGTCGAGGGCATCGTCAACGGGATCTTCTTCAACCAGGGCCACGTCTGCTGCGCGGGCTCGCGGCTGCTGGTGCAGGAGTCCATCCGCGACGAGCTGCTGGAGGCGCTCAAGCGCCGGATGGGCACGCTGCGCGTGGGCGACCCGCTGGACAAGAACACCGACGTCGGCGCGATCAACTCCGCCGACCAGCTCGCCAAGATCCGGGAGCTGTCGGAGATCGGCGAGTCGGAGGGGGCCGAGCGCTGGTCACCGGCGTGTGAGCTGCCCGAGCGCGGGTTCTGGTTCCCGCCGACGCTCTTCACCGGCGTCGCGCAGTCGCACACGATCGCCAGGGACGAGATCTTCGGCCCGGTGCTGTCCGTGCTGACCTTCCGCACCCCGGCCGAGGCCGTCGAGAAGGCCAACAACACCCCGTACGGGCTGTCGGCCGGGATCTGGACGGAGAAGGGCTCGCGCATCCTGTGGATGGCCGACAAGCTCCGGGCCGGCGTGGTCTGGGCCAATACGTTCAACAAGTTCGACCCCGCCTCACCCTTCGGCGGCTACAAGGAGTCCGGGTACGGCCGCGAGGGCGGGTTGCTCGGGTTGGAGGCCTACCTTGACGTGTGAACACCGCCGCCCGCGACGGAGCAAACGGCGGGCGCAGGCCACCCGCGGCCATGCCTTCGCCCGGGCCGGGCGTCCCGTACGCACCGGCTGGTTCGCCCACCGCTGCGGCGTGAGCCGGTGCGGCCAGGTCTTCGTGCCGGTCCAGATGTCGCAGGAGTCCACGTGGAGAGGTCGGGGCGATGAGTAGGTTGTCCGTCAGAAAGACCTACAAGCTGTACATCGGAGGGGCGTTCCCGCGCTCTGAGAGTGGGAGGTCCTACCCCGTGACCTCGCCGAAGGGCGAATTCCTCGCCAATGCCTCGCAGGCCTCGCGCAAGGACGCCCGCGACGCCGTGGTGGCCGCGCGCAAGACGTTCCCCGGCTGGTCGGGGGCCACCCCGTACAACCGGGGGCAGATCCTCTACCGGGTCGCCGAGATGCTGGAGGGGCGGCGCGCGCAGTTCGCCGAGGAACTCGCCCCGGCTGGACAGGGCGGCAAGAAGGCGGCGCTGGAGGCCGTGGACGCCGCGGTGGACCGGCTGGTCTGGTACGCGGGCTGGTCCGACAAGATCGCCTCGGTGCACGGGGCGGCCAACCCCGTCGCGGGTCCGTACTTCAACCTGTCCTCACCCGAGCCGACCGGCGTGGTCGCGATCGTCGCGCCCGCCGATCCGCTGCTCGGGCTGGTGTCGGTGGTCGCGCCGGTGATCGCCACCGGCAACACCTGCGTCGTCGTGGCCTCCGAGCCGGCGCCGCTGGCCGCGATCACCCTGGCCGAGGTGCTGGCCACCTCCGACCTGCCCGGCGGCGTCGTCAACGTGCTGACCGGGCGGCAGGCCGAGATCGCGCCCTGGCTGGCGGCGCACATGGACGTCAACGGGCTCGACCTGACCGGCGTCGCCGACGCCGACCTGGCGCTGACGTGCGAGCAGGCGGCGGCGGAGAACCTCAAGCGGGTCCTGCGCCCCGCCCAGGAGGACTGGGCGGCCGATCCGGGGATCGGGCGGATGACGCGGTTCCTGGAGACCAAGACCGTCTGGCATCCGGTCGGCATCTGAACGCGCGCCCGAGGCTTCAGCCGGCCGGCAGGCCTCGGGCGCGCAGATCGGACATGTGTCCTGACTATCCGATCACTGCGCGGGAGGGATGTTGTGGTTCAGGCGGAACGTGTTCCGCGGGTCCCACTCGGCCTTGAGCCGCCTCAGGCGTTCGTAGTCCTCCGGTTCGTACGCCTTGCGCACCTGATCTGGTGCGGCGTTGTCGCCGTACAGGAAGTTGAGCACCTGCCCACCCGTCGCCCACGGCTGCAGCGCACGCGCGACGCGGTCGTGAGCCGGGCGTAGAGCGCTGGTGTCCGTGCCCGGGGCCAGACCGGGCGACAAGGCGGCGGCGAAGTAGGCCGCGTCCCGGTTGCCGACCGAGTTGGGGTGGCCCTGCTGCTTGGCCAGCGCGCCGCCGAGGTGGCGAACCTCGACCACGAGGTCGCGGGCGTCGAGCAGGCCGTCCGGAGAGGGGGGCTCGCGGAGGAGCGTGTGCGTGGCGAAGTACCCGGCCGGGCCGGTGGGGTCGTTGTGGATCGAGTCCGAGGCCGTGTACGGCAGCTCGCCGACCGCGTCCACCAGCCGTGGGCCGGCCGCGCGCAGGGGGCGCAGCAGTTCCTCGCCCTCCTCGGCGCCGCCCGTGTACGCGACGCGGACGTGGGCCACGCGCCGGCCGCGGAACGGCGGCGGGGCCTGCGGGACGTCGGGGAACGGGATGATCGCGATCGACGAGGTCATCTCGTCGGGCAGCGAGCCCGTCCAGTCCAGCCACGTCCGCAGGACGGCTTCGAGGTGGTCGGTGTCGTACCAGAGTGCTCCGCCGTACAGCGTGGTGACCGGGACGAGGCCGATCTCCATGGCCGTCACGACGCCGAAGTTGCCGCGCCCGCCGGCCAGGGCCCAGAAGAGGTCGTCGTCCGGAGTGACGTGGCGCGACTCGCCGTCGGCGGTCACCACGTCGACGGCGCGGACCTGGTCGGCCGCGTACCCGTAGCGCCTGGCCATGAGGCCGATGCCGCCGCCCAGCGTGTAGGAGACGGCGCCGACGTTCGGGGACGAGCCGGACAGCGGGGCCAGCCCGTGGCGGGCGGCCTCCTCGATGACCCGCTCCCACTTCGCGCCGGCCTCGACGTGGGCCGTGGCGGTGACCGGGTCGACGCGGACGCCGTTCATCCGGCCGGTGGTGATCAGGAGTCCGCCGGTGGCCGCGACGGGGAGGCCGTGGCCGGTGGCCTGCACGGCGACGGGCAGGTCCGCGGCCGCGGCGCGGGCCACGGCCTGCCGGACGTCGTCGGGGTCGGTGGCGGGGACGATCAGGTCGGGCTCATGCGTGACCAGGAGCTGGAAGCCGCTCCGCTCCGCGTCGTACGCGGCATCGTTCCGCTCGATTATGGATTTCATGGGTTTTGTCCCTTTTTTGACGTCTCCTTACCAGGATGATGAGACGAAACCCAGAAGTCCAAGAGATAGATCGACTGACAGCCAGAAGCCTCAGTTATAGCCGGGTGGCCGCACGTAAGGGTGGGCCGCCTGGAGCTGCGCGGCCAGACCGAGGAGAAGCGGCTCGCCGCCGGGCGGCGCGACGAGCTGGACGCCGATCGGCAGGCCGCTGGAGTGCGTGGCCATGGACACGGTGATCGCCGGCCAGCCGCACATGTTCCAGGGGCCCGTGGCGGGGGCGAACCTGACGTTGGCCAGCGTGTTGCGGAGGAACCCGCGATCGCCCCACCGCTCGGCCCTGGGCGGAATGGTGCCCAGCGCGGGAGTGATCAGCACGTCCGCCTCGCCGAACCACTGATCGGCCCGGTAGCCGCTCCACCGCTCGCGGCCGCGTACACCGTCCAGCTTCAGCTTGCCCAGCATCCGGCCCGCGCGAGCCAGCGACCGGGTGCGCCGCTCCAGGCTCCGCCGGTCCAGGTCGTCCGCCGTGGCGGCGGCCTGGACGAGCCAGGTGGCGATCGTGGCGGGGCCGAGCCAGAACGGCAGCCTGCCGCCGTGCTCCACCACCGTGTGCCCGGCCACGCGCAACGTCTCGGCCGACGCCCGCACCGCGGCCTGGAACTCCTTGTCCACGGGCAGGCCGACCGGCAGCGGCTGGGGCGCGTACGCCACCCGCAGGTCGAACGGCTCCGGGCTGTCGTGCGGCGGCTGCGGCTCCCACACCTCGTCGTCGTCGGCCCACACCGAGCGCAGCATGGACGGCCGCGGCTCGACCCGCCGTCCGCCCCGCCACGCCTCCGCCAGCGCCGGGTCCGCGGCCAGCACGGACAACGCCAGCGACAGGTCGGCCGCGGTCGTGGCCAGCGGGCCGCTCTCGGTCAGCCGGTCCCAGTCCTCGGACGGCGCGGGCACCAGGCCGTGGCCCGGCTTGATGGCCAGCACGCCGCAGGCCGCCGCCGGGATGCGCAACGAGCCCATGCCGTCGGTGCCGAGCGCGATCGGCACCATGCCGGCCGCCACGGCGGCGGCGCTGCCCGACGACGAGCCGCCCGGCGTGCGCTCCGGGTTCCACGGGTTGCGCACGATGCCGTACGCGCTGTCGCCGAACGCGGCCAGCCCCAGCTCGGGCATGTTGGTCAAGCCGACGATCACCGCGCCCGCCGCCCGCAGCCGCGCGACCGTCTCGTGGTCCTCGACCGCGGGCGCGTCGGAGGTCCCGGCCGACCCGCCGCGGGTGGACTCCCCGGCGACCTCCAGGTTGTCCTTGACGGCCACCGGCACGCCGGCGAGCGGCAGCTCCGCCAGGTCCCGGCGTTTGTGCACGGCCCGGGCCTCATCAACGGCCTGCCCCCTGACCAGCCGGAACGCCCCCACCTGGGGATCCCGTTGGGAGATGGTGTGAAGGTGCTCCTCGACGACCGTCGTGGCCGAGACATCGCCGTGCCGGACGGCCGTCGCGATCTCGATGGCGGTTCTGCCTGCCCACAACATGACTAGAGTGTGCAGCTTTTCGCACCGCGTGGCGAGAACAGCGTGGTAACGCCTCTAGCCCTTCAGCCACACGCGCATCTCCCAGGCGGCCGGCGCGGTGATGGTCATCTGCGCGTCCGGTTCGTGGGGATGGCCGTCAGCGGATCTTCCGGCCACGGGTGTTTCGGGTAGCGGCCGCGGAGTTCCGCGCGTACGGAACGGTAGGCGTCGCGCCAGAACGACGCCAGGTCCGCGGTGACCGCGACCGGGCGGCCCGCGGGGGAGAGCAGGTGCACCAGGACGGGCACGCCGGCGATCCTGGGCGTCTCCTGCCAGCCGAACAACTCCTGCAGCTTCACCGCCAGCACCGGCTGCTCGCCCGTGTAGTCGACGCGGACACGGGAGCCGCTCGGCACCTCGATGCGCTCCGGGGCCGTCTCGTCCAGGCGTTCGCTCCACGGGATCAGGCGTTTCAGCGCCTGGGCGACGTCGATGCGCTCCAGGTCGGCGCGGCGGCGGGCCCTCGACAGCTCGGGCTCCAGCCACCGGTCGGCCAGGTCGATGAGATCGTCCATGGACGGCCACGGGTCGCCGATCGCGCGATGGCAGAAGGCCAGGCGCTCCTTGAGGTCTTTGGCCTGTTTTGTCCAGGTCAGGACGTCTTCCGTGCGGAGGCCGTACAAGATGGCCGCGCGGACGTCGGCGTCCTTGAGCGGGGTGGACGACAGCTCGATGGCGCCCAGGCGCTCGACCGTGCGGGCGGACACGTCTCCGCGACGCTCGCCCGGCGGGACCCGCCATTCGACCTCGTCCTCGAGGGTCGTGGGGTGGGCCAGCCTGGCGATGTCCTCGTCGATCACGACCGCCTGCCGGACGCGGGCCGACGCCGATCCGGTGGGGCGGTCGGCGACCGCGATGGCCAGCCACTGCGCGCTCTGCAGCCTTGAGCCCTCGGGGAGCTGGGCCTGGGTGCCGGAGGCCATGAGGTACCCGCCGCCCCTGCGCCGCGCCACCCGCTCGGGAAACGCCAGCGCCACGGCCATCCCGGCCAGCACGTCATCCGGCACGTCCGGTGCGGGCATGGTGGTGTCCTGATATGCCTGGCTTGCCGTTCGCCGCAGGCGCTGGGCCTCCTGGCGCCAGCGGGCGGCGAAGCCGGTGCCGCCGCGGCGGGCCGTACGCCAGATTTCCGCCAGGTCGTCGCCCGCGTCGCGGGGCAACTGCTCGGACAGGAGCGCCACCACCTCGGCGGCGCGCGGGCCGAGGTCGAGCAGGGCCCTGGCCAGGCGCGGGTGCACGCCGGCGAGCGCCATCCGCCGGCCACGCCCCGTCACCCTCGCGTCCTCCCCGAGCGCGCCGAGCTCACCCAGCGTGCGGGTGGCGGCGGACATCGCGGCCGCCGGAGGCGGATCCAGGAGCGCCAAGCCGGAGGCGTCGGGATCGCCCCAGCAGGCCGCCTGCAACGCGAACCCGGTCAGGTCCGCGAGCGCGATCTCCGGGCGCGGGTGGTCGGCGAGCCGCTCGTGCTCGGCCGCCGCCCAGCACCGGTACACCGTGCCGGGGGCCTCACGGCCGGCCCGCCCCGCGCGCTGGCCGGCCGCCGCCTTCGAAGCCCGGACCGTGGTGAGGGATCCGAGGCCGCGGGCATGGTCGGTACGCGGCTCGCGGGCCAGCCCGGAGTCCACGACCACCCGGACACCGGGAACGGTCAGGCTCGACTCGGCGACGGACGTGGCCAGCACCACGCGGCGGGTCACGCCGGGGGACAGGATGGCGTCCTGGACGTGCGCCGGAGCCTGACCGTGCACCTGGAGGACGTCCGTGGAGACGCCGGCCAGCATCGCCGCCACCTTGGCGATCTCGCCCACGCCCGGCAGGAAGCACAGCACGTCACCCTCACGCTCGGCCAGGGCGCGGCGTACCACCGAGGCCACGTGGGACAGGAACGCGGGATCGACGCGCAGGCCGTGCGGCGGCGCCACCGGGCGCGGGGGCGGGGCCCAGACGGTCTCGACCGGGTGCGTGGTGCCGGTCGCCGCCACGACCGGGCCGCCGAGGAGGCGGGACCACGGGGCGGCGTCGGCGGTGGCGGAGGTGGCGATGAGACGCAGGTCGGGGCGGAGCGTCTCGCGCACGTCGAGCAGGAACGCCAGCGCCGTGTCCGCGTCCAGGTGCCGCTCGTGGCACTCGTCCAGCATGACCGCGTCCACCCCGGCCAGTTCCTGGTCCCGCTGGAGCCGCTGGAGCAGCACCCCGGTCGTGACCACCTCGACCATCGGATTCGCTCCGGTGTGACGCTCGCCGCGGATCGTGTAGCTCACGCCCATCCGCCTGGCCGCCGCCCGTACGGCCAGCCGCCGCGGCTCGGCCACCAGCACCCGCATCCCGGCCGCGGCCAGCGCCAGCGGCACGACGGTCGTTTTGCCGGTGCCCGGCGGGGCGGTCAGCACAGCGGCGCCGTGCCGGTCGAGCACGGCGAGCAGTTCGGACAGGACATGCCGGATGGGCAGCGCGTCGGGACGGGACATGGGCGTGTTGTCCGGTTCAGTGCCGGTCGCCGGTCAAGGCGGGATGCAGTGTCGCGCGCAGGATCGAGTCGAGCAGGCCCGGGAAGCGGGCGTCCAGGTCGGCGCGGCGCAGGCTCATGTACTTGAGCCGGCCCACCTGCTTGGTCAGGACCACGCCCGCCTCGCGCAGCGTCCGGTAGTGGTGCGAGGCGGTCGATTTGTGCACCCCGAGGTCGTCACCGGCGACGGTGCAGGTCATCTCGCCGGCCACGGACAGCCGGGCGACGATCTCCAGCCGGACGGGGTCGGCCAGCGCCCGCAGGACCTCGGTGAGCTCGATGTCCTCGGTGGCGGGATGCGGTAGCAGGCGCATGGGTGAAACCCTACCTCCGTCTTATTGTTTGACAACGATCCAACTATAAGACAATTTGATGGGCATCCAACCTTTCTGGAGGCTTCATGAGGTCGCGGCTCTACCCCTTGGCTGTCGGAAATTTCGCGATCGGTACGGGCATGTTCGTGACCGCCGGGCTGCTGCCGCCCATCTCGGCGGATCTGGCGATCTCATTGCCGGCGGCCGGGCAGCTGATGACGGTGTTCGCGCTGGCGTACGCGGTGCTGTCGCCTCTCCTGGCCGCCCTGACCGCGCGCCTGTCGCGCAAGCGGTTGTTGCTGCTGGCCATGGGGATCTTCGTGCTGGGCAACGTGCTGACCGCGCTCGCCCCGACGTACCCGCTGGTTCTGGCCACCCGGGTGATCGCCGCGGCGGGGGCGGCGATGTTCACGCCGACCGCGTCGGGCGTGGCGACCGCGCTCACCGCGCCCGAGCGTCGCGGCCGCGCGCTGGCGCTGGTGATGGGCGGGCTGAGCGTGTCCTCCGCGATCGGCGTGCCGCTCGGCACCTGGCTGGGGACGGCCATGAGCTGGCGGGCCACGCTCTGGCTGGTGGTGGGGCTCGGGGTGGTCGGGCTCGCCTGGGTGGCGGCCGTGGTGCCCGACGCCCGGATCCCGGTGTCGGGCCGGCTGAAGGAGCGTTTCACGCCGCTGGGCGACCGGCGGGTGCTGGCGGTGCTGGCGACGCAGTTGCTGATGTTCGCGGCGGGGTTCACCGCGTACACCTACATAGGGTCGCTGTTCGATCTGCCGTTGCCCGCCGTGTTGTGGGCGTGGGGACTCGGCGGCATCGTGGGCAATCAGCTCGGCGGGCGCCTCACCGACGCGTACGGCCCCCGCAGGATGATCCTGGCAAGCCTGGCCGCGTCCACCCTCTTCATGGCCCTCATCCCCGTCGCGAACCTGGCGTTGCCCGTCGCGCTCGGCTGGGCGTTCCTGTGGGGCGCGCTCGGCTGGCTGATGGCGCCCGCCCAGCAGTTCAGGACCGTCGCCGCGGTGCCGGACAACGTGTCGATCGGGCTGGGCCTGCTGTCGTCCGCGCAGTACCTCGGGCTGTTCGTGGCGGGGCTGGCCGGCGGCGCGGCACTCGACTGGTACGGCCGGGCGGGCGTGATCGTGCTGGCCACCGGGCTCGGGCTGGCGGCGCTGCTGTTCACGGTGGCGACCTACCGCGAGGCGGCGATCTCCTCCAGGGAGAGCGTGCCCGTCAGGTAACGCTCGAGATTCGGCGCGATGGCGGCGGCGAGCACGTCGGCGGGCATCGAGGCCGGCGGCTCGACGGCCTGGTCCTGCCGGGCGTCGCGGCGGGTGCCGTCCAGAGTGACCTTCGCCACATTTCGCAAGGCGCATCCCTCGCGCTGTGGGCCATCGCGTTCTCACCGACTACTAGGTGACCCCACGTCGAGGCCATCGATGCCACCCGAACGCAAAAAATGGTATATTTAAGACTTTAAGCGGACAAACTACCCTGGAGGTTCCGTGAGCAGACTGGTGACTCTGGCCGCGTCGGTCGATGGTCGGCCGACGCTCGCCCAGGTGGATGAGATGCTGGCCGAACTGCGGCAGATGCCCCGGGATCAGGCCGTCGCCACTCTGATCGACGATCTGCTGGAATACCGGTCGATGTTGCCCATCTGATCCCGAGTCGTCATCCTGGCGGCCGGGGCCGGCCGCCTCACCCCCAGAGGCGCCCGCCCGATGCACTGGCCAGGGACGTGTGCGATATCGACCGCATCTGTCTCACCTGACCAGCGCATCGTCTTATCTCCTACGGGCTCGCGGCGTTACTGGGCGCCCCCGAACGGCTGACCGCCCTGCTGCTGTGTGCCCTGCTGGCCCGTCCCCCCCATGGGCGTGCCGAACTGCTGCCCCTGCGGCGTGCCTCCGACGCCGACGAGTTCGAGCAGTCGCGTCTCGACGTACCGCGTGGAGTGGTGCGACTTGTCGGCGATCCGCTCGATCAGATCGTTGACGTTGCGGGCGAAGTCGAGGTCCACTCGGCTGACCTCCGCGAACTGGTCCAGAATCCGGTATCGGATCTGCTGCCAGTTCTGCCGCAACTGCTGCTCGACCTGCTGGGCTTGCTGCTGCTCCATGAGCCGTCCTTTCTAGTTGGAACCGTCGTGAACCTACCCTCCGTATCCAGTCGGTCACTCATTGTATTGATAAGGACCTCTTAGATCATTTCGGTCCGGCCGCTCGCCGGGCGCAATCGGTCCTGTGTCCCAGCTGCCTAGTGGTCCAGCAGGCGCTGGATGTCCTCCAGGAGTTTCGCGTCGGCGGCCAGGTGGGCCTCGGCGTTCTCGAACAGGGCGTCGGCCGGCGGCGACAGCCCCGCCTTGGCCTCCCGTCCGGCGGCGATCGCCGTCCGCCGGGCCTCCAGCGCCCGGGACGAGGTCGTCACCAGGTCGCGGGCCTCGCCGGACTCCAGCAGCGCGTGCCAGCGAAGCCCCAGAGCGAAGTCGGACCTGGTGGAGTGCGGGGGCGCGGACAGTGCCCTGCGGGCCGGCCGTGACCGTCCCGCCGCGTGATCTTCTCCACCCAGCAGTGGACACGCGGTCGTCCCGCAGGCGGACGACGGCGCGGACGGCCGCCGCTTACCGTCAGCTCATGTTGAAAGACCAGGTGACCTTCCGCCGTGTCACAGCGGGCGTCCTGCTGATCGTGGCCCCGCTGCTCCAGGCCGTCGCCGTCGCCGTCGACCCGGGCACCTGGGGGGACGACCGCGAGGCCGTGAGCTTCGGCGACAATCCCGCGCTCGCCCAGACCCAGTCCGTCCTCTACCACTGGAGCTGGATGCTCATGGCCGTCGCCGTGCTCGGCCTGGTGCATCTGACCAGGCGCCGGGCCACGGCACTAGGCCACGTGGCGGGCGGGCTGACGATCATCGGCTATCTCTCCCTGTCGGCCCTCCTCATGGGGGATCCCGTGGAGTGGTGGCTGGGACAGCGCTACTCCGCCGAGCAGGCGACGAAGATCTTCGACGAGATGATGGGCCTGCCCGGCGTGGTCTTCGGCTTCCAGCTCCCGTGGATGTTCTTCGGGCTCTTCGGGTTGCCGGTGCTCATGGTCGTGGTGTGGCGGGCCGGGTTCGTGCACTGGTGGGTGCCGCTCGTCGTGGCCGCCGGCTATCTCGGGTCCTTCGCGGTCCCGTACGGCCCCGCGACCGTGCCGTTCTGGGCCGCCCCCGTCGTCGCCCTCGGCTGGACGGGGCTGAAGATCCTCAGGATGGGCGACGAGGCGTGGGCGGCGTACTACCCCAGCGGCGGGATCCAGCCGGCCGTGACCGCGAGTATGACGAAGAACCCGAGCGCGATCCGGTAGATCACGAAGCCGGTGAAGCGGTGGGTGCTGATGTACCGGAGGAACCAGGCCACCGCCAGGTAACCGACGATGAACGAGATGATCGTGGCGAGGATGGTCGGCCCCCACGCCGGCGCAGCCTCTTCGCCGATCTCGCTCAGCTCGAACAGTCCTGAGGCCAGGACGGCCGGGATGGCCAGCAGGAACGAGTATTTGGCGGCGTCCTCCCGGCGGTAGTCGAGCAGCAGGCCCGCGGTCGTGGTGCCGCCCGAGCGGGACACGCCGGGGATCAGGGCGAGCGCCTGGGCGAAGCCGTACACGATGGCGTGGGTGAAGCTGAGGTGCTTCTCCAGGGTGAGCTTGTTGCGGGCGGTGCGGTCGGCGAACCACAGGATCAGGG
This sequence comes from Nonomuraea sp. NPDC049480, assembly GCF_044465905.1. Classification (NCBI taxonomy): domain Bacteria; kingdom Bacillati; phylum Actinomycetota; class Actinomycetes; order Streptosporangiales; family Streptosporangiaceae; genus Nonomuraea; species Nonomuraea sp. NPDC049480. The sequence goes on along the minus strand of NZ_JBITMD010000025.1, from coordinate 87,042 downwards.
CGAAGACGATCAGCGTGGTGCCCACCACGCGCAGGTCACGGAAGACGGTCTCGATCTGGTCCTTCAGCACCAGGCCCAGCACGCCGATCGGGAGCGTGCCGACGATGACGTACCAGCCCATGCGGGCCGCCCAGTGGCTGCGCAGCTCCTTGTTCCACAAGGATCTGGTCCAGGTGGAGATGATCTCCCAGATCTCCTTGCGGAAGTAGATGATCACGGCCGTCTCCGTGCCGATCTGGATCACCGCCGTGAACGCCGCCCCAGGGTCCTGCCATCCGGCGAAAGCGGAGACCACGCGGATGTGGGCGCTGGAGGAGATCGGCAGGAACTCCGTGAGCCCCTGGACCAACCCCAGCACCACCGCTTCCAGCCAGCCGATCACGAGCACACCTTTCGAGAACGCGGGAGTGACCAGGGTGAGGCTAGCGGAATCTGGGACCGAGCAGTTGTTCGCGGAGCGCGCTCAGCTGGTGTGAGTGCTCGACCGAGCGGGACTCGTCGAGCGAGTCGAGGGCCAGCAGCAGCGCGTCGGCCACGATGATGCCGGTCAGCGGCTCGGCCGTGATGCCGGTGGGCGTGTGCGGGGCCGCCAGGACCGCGTTGACGCGCTCGGCGAACTCGCCGCCGAGCTCGTCGGAGATCAGCACGATGCCCGCGCCCACCGCGTGGGCCCGGTCGATCAGCACGGTGATCTCCTTGAGCCTGCGGCCGGGCTGGAAGATGACCAGCACCTCGCCGTGGCCCAGCCAGAGCAGGTCGTCGGCCAGCGAGAAGCCCGTCGCCGCGGTGGCGCGCACGCGATGCCCGCGGCGGCCCAGTTTCAGAGCCAGGTGGCGGGCGGCCGGCTCCGAGGCGCCGGTGCCGAACACCAGCGCCGCGGGCGCGTTGACCAGCAGCTCCACCGCCTTCTTGAACGCCTCCGCGTCGATCAGCCGCCGGCAGTGGTCGACCCGCTCGCGGGCCTCGTCGAAGACCCGCTCCCAGATGCCCGTCAGGTCCTGGCCGACATGGCTGATGCGCTGCCGCAGGCGCACGTCCGGGGCCACCGCCGAGGTGAACTCGGCCGCCAGCGCCCGCTTCAGCCCCGGCAGGCCGCCGAAGCCCAGCCGCTGCATCGTGCGCACCACGGTGGCGTTGCTGGTGCCCGTCGCGTTGCCCAGCTCCTGGGCACTGGCGAAGAGGATCTGCTCGGGCGAGGCGGAGATCAAATAGTGACACACGGCCCGCTCAGCGGGCGACAACTCCTCCCACAGCTGCCGGACCATGGCCCTGAGCTGCTCGATCGGACTGTGTGAATTTTCCATTACGCTTCTTGACTCCTCTGTAGCGCTCATTACTCTTGCTTGGAAACGACCGCTACAAGACTCGCCGCCTCCCGAAACGAACGTTACAGGGCCCCGGCCGGTCCAAGGAGCACCATTGAGCCTCACATCCCTGCCTCTCGTCGAGATCTCCGGTTCCCCGCGCGAGCGCGGGCGTCAATACGGTGAGCAGGCCCGCGACCGCGTCCAGCGCGCGCTGGCCTACTACGCCGAGGCGTTCGCGCACTCCAGCGGCCTGACCTGGGAGCAGGTCGCCGGGCGCGCGGCCGGCTGGGTGGAGCCCAGCAAGGCGTTCGCACCGGAGCTGGTGGAGGAGATGGAGGGCATCGCGGAGGGCGCGGGCGTCGGGTTCCTGGACGTCCTCGCGCTCAACGCCCGGGGCGAGATCATCTACGACACCACGTTCAGCACCATGGAGCCGGAGGGGTGCACGTCCTTCGCGCTGATGGGGGAGGCCTCCGGCGACGGCCACGTGTACGCGGGCCAGAACTGGGACTGGCGCGACGGCGTGTCGGACACGCTGATGGTGCTCAGGGTCGTCCAGCCCGGCAAGCCGACGGTGATCATGCATGTGGAGGCGGGGCAGGTCGGGCGGCAGGGGGCCAACTCGGCAGGCATCGCGCTCAACGCCAACGGGCTCGGCGGCCGCTTCGACGACGCCGTCGGCGTGCCGCAGACGCTGATCAGGCGCCGGGTGCTCGACAGCGACAACCTCAACGCCGCGCTGGAGGCGCTGACCAAGTCCCGGGCCCACATCGCCAGCAACGCGCTGATCACCCACCGCGAAGGGTTCGCGATCGACCTGGAGACCACGCCGGGCGCGGTCGGGTGGATGTATCCGACCGGGGGCCTGCTCGTCCACGGCAACCATTACCAGGCGTTCGTGCCGCCGCAACTCGCCGCGACCTACCGCCCCGGCTCCGCTGACTCGCTGTTCCGCGTGCCGAGGGCCGAGGGCGGGCTGCGGGCCGTACGCGAGGCGTCCGGGACCGACGAGGCCCGCAAGCGGATCAAGCTCGCCATGTCCGACCACCTGGGCTACCCCGAGTCCCTCTGCACCCATCCCGATCTCACCCAGCCCGCCGTCAAGCGGTGGGCGACCCTGCTGTCGAGCTGCGTCGACCTCACCTCGGGCGACTACTTGATCGCGGCCGGCACGCCCTGCGACCACGAGTACGAGCGCGTGCCATGGAACCTCTACGACGGGCCCCATGGAGAAGTGACCCCTTGACATCCTCCCCCTCGGCAAATGAGGGGGATTCCCACCCATCCACTCAAGCTGAGAGGAGGACAGGTTGAGGTTCGCGGTGCACCGGCCCGGCAACCCATGGCCCTTCCCGCGCAGACACGGCATGCCCTGCCGCCTGTTCGATGTTGCCGGCCGCGTTCACATCGGCGTTGCAGGCATATCCGCAGGACCGACAGCGGAAGACGGCTTGGCTCTCGCGCGCCTCCCGATCCACGATCCCGCACGCCGAGCACCGCTGACTCGTGTACGCAGCATGGACCTTCACGACCCGGCCAGGAGCTTTGTGCTCCAGTCGCTCGACGAGCCGGCCCCAACCAGACGCCAGGATTCCCCGGTTGAGACCGGCCTTCTGCCGGACGTTCCGGCCGGGTTCGGCACGGGTGCCCCTCGCCGACCGCGTCATGTTCCGGATCTTCAAATCTTCCACGGCGATCACATCGAAGCGGCGGGCCAGATCGGTGGAGGTCTTTTCCACCCAGTCCTTGCGCCGGTCCGTCTCACGTCCCCGCAGGCGGGCGATGGCCCGCTTGACCCTGGCACGACGGATCGATCCACGCTTGGCCCTGGCCGGCTTGCGCAGCAGCCGCGCCAGACGCCGCCTCTCCGTCTCGCGCAGGGTGGGAGCGTTCAACATCTCGCCTGTGGACAGCGCCGCGCTGACCGCCACGCCCCGGTCCACCCCGACCACCGCGCCTGTGCCCGGCGCCGGGATCGGGTCAGGGATGGCGGCGAAGGCCACATGCCAGCGACCGGCCGGGTCGCGGGTGATCCGGAACGACTTGACGCCTTCGGGGACAGCGCGGGACCAGCGGAACCGCACCCATCCCACCTTGGGGATCCTCACCTCGCCCACGTTGCGGGAGACGCGGCGCACATCCCAATGCAGGCCTCGTTTGCCGACGATGCGAAATCCGTCCCCTTGCCCTCGCTTGCGCCATGTCGGCTTGCGGTGGGTGCCGGCGAAGAAGTTGGCCATCGCCTGGGCGAAGTCCTTCAGCGCCTGCTGCTGGACGGTGATCGACCCTGCCCGCAGCCAGGCGAACTGCGCCCGCGCTTCGGTCAGCTGGCGGCATTGCTCGGCGAACCCGGGCGCGCTTTTTCGGCCCGGCCGCCAATACTCATGCTGCTCCACCGCCAGATTCCAGATGAACCGGGCGTGCCCGCAGTGCTCGGCCAGCGCCGCTTCCTGAGCGAGTGTGGGCTGCAGCCGGTAACGGGACATGACCAGAAGATTACCCACCGCCACTGACACTATTGGGAGTTTCAAGTGACCCACCGTTTCGCGTTTCCTCCCCGCTCCGATGGACGGGGCGTCCACGCTGTAGGTGACCGGTGAAGAAGACACTCGCCCTCGCAGGGCTGATCGGGCTCACCGCGGCCTGCGGCGGGCCGGCCGCCACCACCAAGGCCCCCGACCCGGCCAAGCTCACGCTGGTCGACCGCACCGCCAAGGCCGCCGGCCCGCTCGACAGCGCTGTCTGGATGCTCGACGAGGAGCCCGGCACTCTCGACCTGGACGCCGACGGCGGCACCAACAACCGCACGATCCTGGCCAACGTCTGCGAGCGCCTCATGCAGACCCAGCCCGACATGACGGTCAAGCCGTGGCTGGCGGAGAAGGCCGAGCAGCCCGACCCCAAGACCATGGTGCTCACGCTGCGCCAGGACGCCACGTTCCACGACGGCTCCCCGGTGACGGCCGACGACGTGGTGTGGAGCCTGAAGCGGCACGCGGGCGAGGGCATGGACGAGTCCGACGAGTTCGAGGACGTCGAATCCGTCACCAAGACCGGCGACCAGCAGGTCACGATCGCGTTCAAGAAGCCCAACGCGCTGTTCGTCCAGGCCCTCGCCGGCGGCGCGGGCATCGTGCTCGACAAGGAGACCGTGGAGAAGTTCGGCAAGGAGTACGGCACGCCGGGGCACGAGGACGCCTGCAGCGGGCCCTACCGGCTCAAGGAGTGGACGTCCGGCAGCCGGATCACCATCGAGCGCTACGACGCGTACTGGAACAAGGACGTCAAGCCGCTCACCAAGAGCGTCACGTTCCGGTGGGCGGAGGAGACGGCACTGGTCAACAGCCTGGTGACGGGGGAGGCGCAGGGGGCGTACCTCTCAGAGACCGGGCCGGCCGCCGCGCTGCAGTCCAACCCGGCGGTCACCGTCGCCTACGGCCCGACCACGCGGGTGTTCGTGCTGCTGCCGACCGATCGGGGGCTGATGAAGGACCCGAAGATCCGCCGGGCGCTGTCGCTGGCCGTGGACCGGGCCGGGATCGCGAAGTCCGGGTTCGCCGGGCTGGCCAGGCCGTGGAAGGTGCCGGTCGGGGCCGGGGCGTGGTCGTACGAGAAGCAGGCCTTCCAGGCGGCCTACGACGAGCTCCAGGGCGCGCCCGAGTCGCCGCGGCTGGAGGAGGCCAAGAAGCTCGTGCAGGAGGCCGGGTCACCGAAGGAGCCGATCATCGTGGCGACCAACGGCGAGCAGGCCCGCACGGTCATCGCCAACGCGGTGGTCGACGCGGCCAAGAAGATCGGGCTGACGGCACAGATCAAGACCGTCCCGGCGTCGGAGTTCGGCAGCTTTTATACCGACAAATCGGTGCGCGCCCAGGTCGATCTCGTGCCCGATGACTGGTACATCACCAAGTCCGACCCGATCGGCTTCTACGACAACGGCCTGACCGGCTCGTCCAACAACTGGGTCGGCTACAGCTCGCCCGACTACGACAAGCTCGTGGCCAAGGCACTGGAGACGACCGACGACGCCGCCCGCGCCAAGGACGTCATCGAGCTGCAGAAGATGTTCACCGCCGACATGGTGTGGATCTCGCTGGTCGAGGTGCCCAACGCGGTCGTGCTCGGCGGCAAGGTGACCGGCCCGCCCGCCTCTCAGGTGCACATGGGCTACCCGTGGGCGGTCGACCTCGGGGCCAAGGGCTGAGCCGTGATCCGCAAGCTGGCCGGGCTGCTCGCCACGTTGCTCGCCACCTCGTTCGTGATCTTCGGGGCGTCGTACGCGGCCCCCGGTGACCCGGTCACGTTCCTGGCGGGCGGCAAGGAGAACCTCACGCCCGAATACCTCGCCGCGATCCGCGCCCAATACCACCTCGACGACCCCTTCCTGGTGCAGTACGGCCGGTGGCTGGGCGACGCGGTGACCGGGAACCTCGGCCGGTCGTTGCAGTACAACGATCAGGTCGCCGACCTGATGATGGCCCGGCTGCCGAACACGCTCGTCCTGGTGGCGTACGCGTCGGTGTTGTTCGTGGTGTTCGGTGTCGCCCTCGGGGTGCTGGCGGCGGTGCGCGGCGGGCGCACGGACGCGGCGGTGGTGGCGGGCACGACGTTCGCCACCTCCGTGCCGCCGTTCGTGGTCGCCACCGCGCTGATCTCGCTGTTCGGCGTGCAGCTCGGATGGTTTCCCGTCATGGGCGGCGGGTCGCTGTGGCACCTGACGCTGCCCGCCGTGACGCTGGCGCTGGGCGCGCTGGCCATCATCAGCCGTGTCACCCGGCAGTCCATGGTCGAGCAGCGCGAGCTCGACCACGTGACCGTGGCCCGCGCGTCCGGGCTGTCCGAGCGCTCGATCGTGGTCAGACACGTGTTCAGGGGCGCGCTCGGGCCGATCGTGACCATGTGCGGGCTGGTCACGGCGGGCATGCTGGCCGGGACGGTGACCGTGGAGACCGCTTTCGGGCTCAACGGCATCGGCTCGCTGCTGGTCAACGCCATCAACACGCACGACTTCCCGGTGACGCAGGCGGTGCTGCTGCTCATGGTCGCCGCGTACGTCGCCGTGACCACGCTGGTCGACCTGCTGCAACCGTTGATCGACCCCAGAGTGAGGAGGCGGGCATGACGGCCGTCGCGACGCTGTCCCCGAGGGCGGCCAGCCCGTTCGGCTACCGGCTGGCCGCCGCGTTCCTCGGGCTGGTCGTGGCCGGGGCGGCGCTGGCGCCGCTGGTGACGCCGTACGAGCCGGACGCGGTCGACTTCGCCGCCACGCTGGCGCCGATGTCCCCGGAGCACCTGCTCGGCGCCGACCAGTCCGGTCGCGACCTGCTCACCAGGGTCCTGTACGGCGCCCGCACGTCGCTGATCGGCCCGCTGGCGCTGCTGGCCATCGCCTCGGTGCTCGGGGTGGCCCTGGGCACGCTGGCCGCCTGGCACCGGGGCTGGGTGGACGCCGTCGTCTCCCGGGTGACTGACGTCATGTACGCCTTCCCCGGGCTGCTGTTCGTGGTGCTGATCGTGGCCGTGTTCGGCAACGGCATGACGACGGCGGTCATCGCGCTGGGCCTGGCCTACGCGCCGACGATCGCCAAATACACCAGGAGCGTCGCGCTCGGCGAGTGCGCCAAGCCGTACATCGACGCCTACCGCGTCCAGGGCATGGGCGGCCTGACGATCTGCGTACGGCACCTGGTGCCGAACATGGCGCGATCGATCGTCGGCTACCTGGTCGTGCTGTTCGGCGAGGGGCTGATGAGCCTGGCCACGCTGAGCTTCCTCGGCTTCGGCGCGCAACCGCCGTCGTCCGACTGGGGGCTCATGGTCAAGGAGGGGCAGCCTGCGATCGTGCAGGGCGCGTTCCTGCCCGTGCTGGTGCCGGGCGCGGCCATCGCGCTGGTGGTCGTGTCGTTCAACGTGATCGGCGTGCGCCTCGCCGACCGCATGGGCGTGAGGGGGTCGTGATGCTGCTGTCCGTCGAAGGGCTGACGATCGAGGCGGGCGGCCGGCGGCCGATCCTGCACGAGGTGTCGCTCACCGTCGGCAAGGGCGAGATCGTGGGCCTGGTCGGCGAGTCCGGCTCGGGCAAGTCCACGATCGCCCGCTCGGTGCTGCGCCTGCTGCCGGAGGAATCCCGGATGTCCGGGCGCGTGCTGGTCTCCGGCGAGGACGTGCTCACCATGGGCCCGGCCGCGCTCAGGGACCTGCGGGCGTCGCAGGTGTCGATGATCTACCAGGATCCGCGCTCGTCGCTCAACCCGGTCCGCAGGATCGGCGACTTCCTGACCGAGCGCATGGTGCTCACGCTGGGCCGGCCCAAGGCGGAGGCCCGCGCGCGGGCGCTGGAGCTGCTGGCGGCGGTCGGCATGCACGATCCCGAGTTGCGGATGCGGCAGTACCCGCACGAGTTGTCCGGCGGCATGCTGCAGCGCGTGGTCATCGCCGCCGCGCTGGCCGCCGACCCCGCGCTGCTGCTGGCCGACGAGGCGACGAGCGCGCTCGACGTGACCACGCAGGCCGAGACGCTCGCCCTGCTGCGCCGTATCCAGGCCGAGCGGGAGCTCGGCATGTTGTTCATCACCCACGACCTGCACCTGGCCGCCGCGTTCTGCGATCGGGTGCACGTGCTGTACGCCGGGACGGTGGTGGAGTCGCGGCCGGCCAAGGAGTTGTTCGACGATCCGCGGCATCCGTACACGGCGGGGTTGCTGGCCTGCACTCCAGAGCTGACCGACCCCCGGCCGATCCGGCCCATTCCGGGGCGGCCGCCGTCGCTGGACGACGCGTTCGACGGATGCCCGTTCGCGCCGCGGTGTCCACAGGCTGTGGACGCGTGCGCTGAATGGCGGCCGGAGCCCATTGCCGTGTCGGGCGGGTTCGCCGCCTGCTTGGAGGTCTGATGCTGGCCGTAGACGATCTGTGCAAGTCCTTCCACGGGACCGTGGCGGCCGACCGGGTCTCCTTCGAGCTGCCCTCCGGCGGCTCGCTCGGCCTGGTGGGCGAGTCGGGGTCGGGCAAGACGACCATCGCCCGCATGCTCGTCGGCCTCGTCACCCCGGACTCGGGCACGATCACCGTGGACGGGCGGGTGCGGGGCCCTCGCGAGCGGGGCAAGGAGGCGCGGCTGCGCCGCGCCAGGGAGATCCAGATGGTCTTCCAGGACCCGTACGTATCGCTCGACCCCCGGCTCACCGCGGCCGAATGCCTGCACACCGCGCTCCGGCTGCACGGCGGGGACCGTTCACGCGCCGCCGAGCTGCTGGACCAGGTCGGGCTCGGCACACGTGAGGCCGGGGCGCGGCCGCACCAGCTCAGCGGCGGCCAGCGCCAGCGCCTGGCCATCGCGCGGGCGCTGGCGGTGGAGCCGTCGGTGCTCGTGCTGGACGAGGCGGTGGCCGCGCTCGACGTGTCGATCCAGGCGCAGATCCTGGAACTGCTCGCCCAGGTGCGCCGGGACTCGGGGGTCGCCCTGCTGTTCGTCAGCCACGATCTGGCCGTGGTGCGGCATCTGTGCGAGCAGACGCTGGTGCTGCATCGGGGCGTGGTGGTCGAGCGGGGGCCGGTGGAGCGGGTGCTGGCCGAGCCTGAGCATTCCTACACCCGGCTGCTGCTGGATTCGGTGCCGCGGCCCGGGTGGGATCCGGCGAAAGTGGTCCGGGCCGGCTGACATATGTCACGTCGGCCCGGCTGACGTACGGCACTACAGCTGGGACCATGCCCTCGGCCAGACGTGGCCGAGTCCCGCGGCCGGCTCTGATCATTCAGCCCAGATCTTGGCGTTGGCCCTGGCGAAGTCGGCGAAGTCCCGGGCAGGGCGGCCGATCGCCTGCTGTACGCCGTCGGCCACACTGGCGTTGCGGCCGTCGAGGATCTCGGTGAACATCGCGGACAGGTTCTCTGCCTCATCCTTCGTGGCCCCCTGCGCGGCGGCGGCGGCGACGAACTCCTCACGTGTCACGCGGACGAACGTGATCCGCCTGCCGGTCGCCTCCGACAACTCCTCGGCCACCTGCGCGAACGTCAGCAGCCGCGGCCCCGTCAGCTCGTACAGCTTGCCCGCGTGGCCGTCCCGGCTGAGCGCGACCGTCGCCACGTCGGCGATGTCCTCCACGTCCAGGAACGGCTCCGGCACGTCTGCGGCGGGCAGTGCGATGACGCCCTCGCGGACCGCGCCCAGGAGGAAGTCCTCGCTGAAGTTCTGCATGAACCAGCTGCAGCGGAGGATCGTCCACTCCGCGCCCGACTCCCGCACCGTGCGCTCGCTCGCCAGCGCCCCCTCCTCGCCGCGGCCCGACAGCAGCACCAGCCGCCGGACGCCGCCGCGTACCGCGAGCTCGGTGAACGCCCTGATGTCCTCGTACGCGCCGGGGAAGGTCAGGTCGGGGTAGTAGGCGAGGTACGCGGCCGTGACGCCGTCGAGCGCGGCCGGCCAGGTGGAGCGGTCGTTCCAGTCGAAGGGCGGGGTGGAGGAGCGGGACCCGATCCGCACGGGCAGGCCGAGAGCGGTGAGCCGGTCAGCGATGCGGCGGCCGGTCTTGCCCGTGCCGCTCGTAATCAGAATCGTCATGCGTCCAGTAAGCCGCCATACCCATCAGACTCTCCATGGTTGAGAGGCGCATTCCCATATGCGATCGTCTACGCCATGGACCAACTCGCGGCACTGCTCGACGGCCCGCGCGCCCGCGGCGCCTTCCTGCTCCGCAGCATCCTGGATTCGCCGTGGTCGATGCGCATCCAGGACGAGTCCCCGCTGGCGTTGACGGCGGTGGTGCGCGGGGGCGCGTGGATCCTGCCCGGGAAGGGCGAGCCCGTGCGGCTGCGGCCGGGCGATGTGGTGATCAACCGGGGGCCGGATCCGTACGTCGTGGCCGACGACCCCGCCACCGAGCCGCAGATCGTCATCCACCCCGGCCAGCACTGCACCACACTCGACGGCGAGTCCCTCTACGAGGCCATGGACCTGGGCGTGCGGACGTGGGGCAACAACCCGGACGGCGACACCGTGCTGTTGACCGGCGCGTACTCGATGGAGGGCGAGGTCAGCCGGCGGCTGCTGGAGGCGCTGCCCCCGATGATCGTCCAGCCCGGCGGGCTGCTCATCTCGCTGCTCGGAGCCGAGATCGTCAAGGACGAGCCGGGGCAGGAGGCGGTCCTGGACCGGCTGCTCGACCTGCTGCTCATCGCGGTCCTGCGATCGTGGTTCGCCACCCATGAGGCGCCGGGCTGGTACCGCGCCATGGGCGACCCCGTGGTCGGCAAGGCCATGCGCATGCTGCACAACAACCCCGCCCACCCGTGGACGGTCGCCTCGCTGGCCGCCGAGGTGGGCGTCTCCAGGGCGTCGCTCGCCAGGCGCTTCACCGAGCTGGTCGGCGAGCCGCCGATGGCCTTCCTCACCGACTGGCGGCTGGCGCTGGCCGCCGACCTGCTGCGCGAGCCCGACGCCACGGTCGGCTCGGTGGCCAGGAAGGTCGGGTACGGCAGCCCGTTCGCGCTCAGCGCGGCCTTCAAGCGGGTGCGGGGGATCAGCCCGCAGAAATTCCGCGCCGGAGCCGCCCCGTGAAGCCGCTGCTGCTGCTCGACGTGGACGGCGTCCTCAACCCGATGGGCCGGCCCACGCCCGACTACCGGCGCTATCGGTGCACGATCGCCGGCGAGGTCTACACCGTGCACCTCAACCCCCGGCACGGCCGCCGGCTCCTGGAGCTGGCCGAGGCCACCGGCGCCGAGCTGGTCTGGGCGACCACCTGGGAGCACCACGCCAACGACTGGATCGCCCCCAGGATCGGCCTGCCCTCGCTGCCCGTCATCCCCGTCAGCACCGACGTCCTCAGCGAACGCGGGGAGATGTTCAAGACCCCGCACGTGGCGGCGTACGCGGGGCGGCGGCCGTTCGTCTGGTTCGACGACCAGGTGTGGGCCGAGGACGAGGAGTACCTCAGGGTGCATCAGGGTCTCGACGATTTCCTGCTCGTGCACGTGGACCCCACACGCGGACTGACCAGCCATCATCTGGGCATGGCACATGAATGGCTGACCCTTACAGGGTTTTCTCAGGGTTCCTGACGGGAGTCCTGCGGCCTTGCTGTCCGTTTTTGAGGTAGGTCGAAAAACGGAGGGAACATCATGTACCGCTCACGAGAGCACAGGATCATAGCCGGGGTATGCGGGGGCCTCGCCGACAAGATGGGCCTGCCGCCCACGCTCGTCCGGATCCTCTGGCTGCTCCTGTCGCTCATTCCTGGGCCGCTGTGGGTCGTCTACGTCGTCATGTGGATCCTCATCCCGGAGGAGCCGAAGGAATACCGCGCCGCGTAGCTTCTCCTGGACCGGCCCCCGGCGCGTGTGGCCGATCCTCGCATCGGCCACCACCCGGGCCTCGCCCGAGCTGCCCGCGGCGGCAGACGTCACCGACGCCGCCGCGTGTGCCGATGGCCGGTGTGAGGTCCGGGTCGGCGCCTCGGCGCGAACCCTAGGAGAGGAACTCAGCGATGATCTTCACGAACCGGTCGGGGGCGTCGAGCCAGGGGTAGTGGCCCGCCTCGGGCTGGACGACCAGTGTGGCGTTGGGGAACAGCGTGGCGAATTCGGCCATGACAGCCGGCGGGGCGGCGATGTCCAGTTCTCCGGCAAGCACCAGGACCGGCGCGCCGAACGCGGCCAGCGCCGCCCGCGTGACGTCCGGGTCGAAGGCGCCCTCGGCGGCGAAGCCGGCCGCGGCCTCGCGGTTCTGATCTTCGCCCTCGGCCACATGGTGGGCCTGCGCCGCCGAGTCCCATCGGCCGTACGTGAACGGCGTGATGGCCGTCCAATCCGCCTCGGTGGCCCGGCCCGCCCCGATGGCCTCCAGGGCGGCGAATGCCGCCGGGAACCAGGGCTCGCCGGCACGCAGCCGCGCGACCGCGCGTCGCAGCTCCCCGCTGATCGGGATGTCGACGGCCTTGGTGCTCGGCGTGACCAGGGCGAGTCTGGAGACGCGGGCGGGATGGCGGGCCGCGTACTGCACCGCCAGGTTCGCTCCGCCGCAGTGCGCGAGCAGATCCATGCGCTCGAGACCGAGATGCGCGCGGAGGGCTTCCACGTCCTCGACCATGCGGTCGCAGCGATAGGAGGTGACGTCGTCCGGCCTCGCGGACCCGCCGGTGCCCCGAAGATCCAGCGCGATCATCCGCCGGTGTGCGGGAAGGCCGCCGAGGTCGCCGAGATAGGCCACCCGCGTCGGGCCGCCCGGCAGGCAGATCACCGGAGGTCCGTCGCCGTACGCGTGGTAGGCGAGTTCGGTCCCGTCGGGCGCGGAGAAGGTGGGCATGCCCGGGATCCTGACAGCATCGTTCCGGCCGGGCAACGGGGTTTCCGCGCCCTTCGTCCCCGTCGGCAGGGTGAAGGGGCACCGCTCGCAGGTCGTGCGCCTGCGGCTCGGGACGCGGCTTATCCTCGAAAGCATGAGGGCAAGGCTGCTGACACTCATTCAGGACGATCTCGTCGAGTACGACACGGCGATGGAGCGCATGACCGACCTCGTCGGGCAGCGCCAGCGGGACGAGCGGCCCGACACGCTCTGGCTGCTCAGCCACCCGTCCGTCTACACCGTCGGCCGCCGCACGCCGATGACCCACCTGCCGGACCCGTCACGCGGCATCCCCGTGGTCGAGACGGGCCGCGGCGGCCAGCTCACCTACCACGGGCCGGGCCAGCTCGTCGGCTACCTGATCGTCAAGCTGGACGAGGACCAGGGCATCGTCGACTACGTACGCGAGGTGGAGCTGCGGCTGGTGGAGGCGCTGGGCAAGCTGGGGTTGCCGGCCGAGCGGCGCGACACGCCACCGGGTTCCGAATTGCTCACCGGCGTCTGGACCGTGGAGACCGGACGCAAGATCGTCTCGATCGGCATGCGGCAGAGCCGGGGCGTCACCAGCCACGGCTTCGCGCTCAACGTGGACGGCGACCTGACACCGTGGAACTGGGCGGTCGCCTGCGGGATGCCGGACGTGGACATGACCTCGCTCAAGCGTGAGCTGGGCTCCATCGCCATGAGCGAGGTGCGGGCGGCCGTGGCCGCCGCCTTCGAGGCCTCCTGACCGCCGGGTCAGCTGTGCGGAAACAGCTGCACGTCGGCGTTGTGAGCGCGAGCAGCCTGCAAGCAGATGGGTACGGCTCGCGCGGAGCCGTACCCATGTGCGAAGGCGTCAGGCCGACGGGACCTCGTCGACGGTGCGGCGCGGGCCGGTGAACCAGTGCTTGGCCGACAGGGTCCACCACAGGGCGATGCCGATCAGGACGACGCCGACCGCGATCGGCGCGTAGTTGACCGACGTCCAGGCGAAGTCCTTGTTGCCGGGCACGCCGGCCGGGGAGAACGGCATGATGAAGTAGATCGAGACGATCACGATCTCGATGCAGGCGATCCAGCACAAAACCCGATATTTCCGGCCGAGGGTCCACGGGCCGGGCTCGAACTTGTCGCCCATGCGCAGCCGTAGCCAGATCGGGATGAGGAACGCCAGGTAGAGGCCGATGACCGCGATCGACACGACGGCGTAGAAGGCGACCGGGGTGGTCAGTCCGGGAGGGGCGTACAGGGCAGGCAGGGTGATCAGGGCGGCCACCACGCATCCCATGAGGATCGCGTTGACCGGGGTGCGGTTGCGGTCCACCTTGGACCACAGTCGCCAGCCGGGAATGGCGCCGTCACGCGAGAACGCGTACGTCATCCGCGACATCGACGTCACGCAGCTCATTCCGCAGAAGAACTGCCCGATCGTGGAGATCGCGAAGATCGCCGTGGCCAGCGGCGAGGAGAGCGCGGTCTCGAAGATGGTCCCGACGAACCCGCCGCCCTTGTTGATCGCGTCCACGTCCGTCGCCGCGAACAGGAACGCCAGCAGCAGGATCCAGCCGCCGATCGCCGAGTAGAAGATCGACTGCCACAGGCCGCGCGCCGCCGACTTGGCCGCGCCCTGGGTCTCTTCCGACACGTGGGCGCAGGCGTCGAAGCCGGTGATCGTGTACTGGGTGAGCAGGAAGCCGAGCGGCAGCACGTACAGCCAGAAGGGGAGCCCCTCGGAGCCGTCGCCGAAGCCGGAGGTGTTGTTGGTGCCGAAGAAGACGAAGTCGGCCGACTGGTGCTGGCTGGGTGCGAAGACCAGGATGGCGACGATGATCACGGCGCCCGCGACGTGCCACCAGACCGAGACGTTCTGCAGCAGTGAGATGAGCTTGTGGCTGTAGATGTTGATCAGGGCGTGCAGCGCCAGGATGATCACGAACAGCAGGAACGCCTGGGGGAGCGTGGCCTCCCACGCGCCGCCGGTCAGCCGGTTGAGGGTGATGTTGAGGAACGTCGCGCAGCCGTAGTCGACCGACGCGGTGACGGCGATGAGGCCGATGAGGTTGAGCCAGCCGGTGAACCAGCCGTGGATCGGCTTGCCCATCTTGGCGGCCCACCAGTAGATGCCGCCCGCCGTCGGGTACGCGGACACCAGTTCCGACATGCAGAAGCCGATGATCAGGATGAACAAGGAGATGATCGGCCAGCCCCATGAGATGGCGACGGGGCCGCCGTTGTTCCAGGCCTGTCCGAAGGTCGTGAAGCAGCCGGCGAGGATCGAGATGATGGAGAAGGAGATGGCGAAGTTCGAGAATCCACTCCAGGTGCGGGCCAGCTCCTGCTTGTAGCCGAGCTCGGCAAGTCGCCTGGAATCCTCGTCAATGGTCATGAGGTCTCCTTGGGGGGCGCGGAGGACGCTCCAATTGGACTACATCTAGACCATTTCCTGTCGGGTGACAAGGTGTTACAGGCGAGTTTCGTTGCCGTCATGACACCCGTGGCCCGGAGGCCACGGGTGTGATCTCACTGGCCGAACGCGTCGGTCGCCGCCTGGCAGAACGCCTTGAGGTCGTCCGGCTTGCGGCTGGTCACCAGCGTGTTCGGGCCGGCCGTGCATACCACGACCTCCTCATCCACCCAGGTGGCCCCGGCGTTGCGGAGGTCCGTCCGGAGGCTGGGCCAGGACGTGAGCGTACGTCCGCGCACCACGTCCGCCTCGACCAGGGTCCAGGGGGCGTGGCAGATGGCCGCCACCGGCTTGCCCGCGTCGAAGAAGGCGTGGACGAACCGCACGGCCTGCGGCACCGTACGCAGGAAGTCGGGGTTCGCGACACCCCCGGGGAGCACGAGGCCGTCGAAGGAGGCCGGATCGGCGCCGTCCACCGTGTCGTCCACGGCGAAGGTGTCCGCCTTGTCGAGGTGACTGAACGCCTGGATCTGGCCGGAGCCGGTGGAGACGAGCGTCGGCGTCCCACCTGCCTGCTTGACCGCCTTCCACGGTTCGGTGAGCTCCACCTGCTCGACTCCCTCGGGAGCGACCAGGAACGCGATGGTCTTGCCGTTCAGCATGTGAACCCTCCCTCTCACGTGTTTTCCTCCACCTATCCGGCCGGGTCCAATGTATGCGCCTTTACCCCTATGGGGTATATGATGGGCGTCATGACTGTGACGACGTTCCACGTTGAGGGCATGACCTGCGGCCACTGCGTCAACTCCGTGACCGAGGAGGTCGGCAAGGTGGCCGGGGTCCACGGAGTCGAGGTGGACCTGGCGTCCGGGGCCGTGACCGTGACGACTTCGGCGCCGCTGGACTGGGCGCTGGTGGACGCCGCCGTGACCGAGGCCGGCTACACGCTGGTCGGCACGGCTGAACTCCTGCCGCAGGCCGGCGGGTCGTGCTGCGGCTCCGGCGGTTGCCACTGACGATGTGCTCTCAGGCCTCCGCCGGCTTCGCCGTGAGCCGGCGGAGGCCCATCAATGTGTAACCCACGGCGGCGCCCTACTCGCCCAGATGATCGAGCAGGGTCCGGCTGATCTCCTCCAGCTGGCGCAACTGCTCCGGGCTGAGCGCGTCGATCAGGTGGGCGCGCACGCTGGTGACGTGCCGGGGAGCCGCCGCCCGCAGGGCCTCCAGACCCTCGTCCGTGAGCACGGCCAGCCATCCGCGCCGGTCCTCGGTGTAGTGCTCACGCCGGATCCAGCCGGCCTGCTCCAGTTTGTTGACCGCGTGCGAGATGCGGCTCGGTTTGGACCTGGTCCACCGCGCCAGCTCCGCCATCCGCAACGTCCCGTCCGGCGCCTCCGACAGCATGACCAGCAACTCGTAGTAGGTGAGCGGCATGCCCGCGGCCTGCAGATCGCGATCGAGGCGCTCGTTGAGCAGACGGGTCGCCGTCCCGAACGCCCGCCAGGCCTGCTGCTCCTCCTCGCTGAGCCACTTCATGGACCCGCAACCTATCAAATGTTGCGCGCTGAAATACCTCCATGTATTGTCGCGCCGGATCTTTCAGTGCTGAACTGAAAAAGATGCTGAGCGATGATCAACCTGGTCGAGGGCGTCCGGGCGGTCGCCGCCTGAGCCAGAGCGTGTGCGCGGCCCACGCGGCGGCCGCGCCCACCGCGTACCAGAGCAGGTCGGGAGCGTTGAACGTGCTGCCCAGCACCGGCCGAAGCACCGCCGGGATGTCCCCGAGCTGAGCGAACTCGATCGCCCAGCTCAGGCCGGCGGCGAGCAGCGCCGCTACCCGCGGTCGTACGCTGGGTCGGGCGAGCAGGACGAGCGTGTAGATCAGCACGGTGTAGAGCGCGTCCCCGGCGTACTTCGGGACCGGTCCGTCCCACAGCAGCCGCGCCCCCAGCCCGGCCGCCACGGTGAGGGCGGCGGCGACAAGGACGGGCAGGCGGGGCACCAGCTCACGGTAGTCCCAAGCGCACTGAAAATTTACACCGCCAAAGGAAACGAAGATGAAACAATTTTCCGGAGCGCGTTGACACGCGGTCTTCGTATGGTGTGCCTTTCTCTACACAGGAACCCCCTGCCTGAAGGTGAGGCACTCATGAGGAAATGGTTCGCGCGCCTGGCGACGCTGGGCGTAGCGCTCTTAGTGGCAGGTCAGGGCACCACAGCGGCCCTTGCCCAGGACCCGGCGGCGGGGAAGAAGACGGTACGGGTCGGCGCGACGCAGTCCATGGACTCGATGAACCCGTTCCTGGCCGTCCGCCTGGTCTCGACGTCGATCCACCGCTGGATGTACGGCTACCTCACGGTTCCCGACTCCAAGACCCTCCAGCCCAGCGCCGACCTGGCCGAGTCGTGGGACACGTCCGAGGACGGGCTGACGTGGACGTTCAAGATCCGCGCCGCCAAGTGGTCGGACGGCAAGCCGATCACGGCCGAGGACGCGGCCTGGACGTTCAACAAGATGATGACGGACGAGGCCGCCAAGACGGCCAACGGCCCGGCGGTGGAGAACTTCGAGAGCGTCACGGCCAGCGGCCAGGACCTGACGATCAAGCTCAAGTCCCCGCAGGCGTCCATGCTGGAGAACCCGGTCCCGATCATGCCCAAGCATGTCTGGGAGTCGGTGACCGACATGGCCAACTACGACGCCGAGAAGTACCCGAGCGTGAGCAGCGGCCCGTACATCGCCGTCGAGCACAAGAAGGACCAGCACGTCAAGCTGCAGGCCAACCCCAACTACTGGCGGGGCAAGCCGAAGATCGACGAGCTGCAGGTCATCTTCTACGACAACCCGCAGGCCGCCATCGCGGGCCTGCAGAAGGGTGACATCGACCTGATCGGCCGCCTGCAGCCGCCCGAGTTCGAGGCCATCCAGAACAACGCGAACATCGAGGCGTGGAACACCCAGGGCCGGCGCGCGGCGTACCTGCAGATCAACCACGGCGCCACCACCACCGACGACAAGCCCGTCGGCGACGGCCACCCGGCGCTGAAGGACGTCAAGGTCCGCCAGGCACTGCACCACGCCATCGACAAGCAGAAGCTGGTCGACGAGGTCCAGAACGGCCTGGCCAAGCCGGCCGACGGCTCGATCGTGCCGCCGATGTACAAGGACTTCTTCTGGGAGGCCTCCGGCGACACCAAGGTCACCTACGACCCCGCCAAGGCGAACCAGATCCTCGACGACGCCGGCTACAAGAAGGGCGCCGACGGTGTCCGCACGATGCCCGACGGCGAGCGCAAGCTGGAGTTCCGCTTCACCATCCACACCGACACGCCGATCGAGGACAAGCTCGCCGAATATCTGGCCGGCTTCTTCAAGGAGGTCGGCATCACGCTGACCACCGTGAAGCTCGACTCCAGCAAGTTCAGCGAGCAGACCGGCATCGCCGGCACGTTCGACATCGCCATCAGCGGCTGGTCGGTCAACCCCGACCCCGAAGAGGTCATGGCCACGCACCTGTGCAGCCGCAGGCCGGCCCCGAACGGCGAGGGCGGCGGCACCGAGTCGTTCTTCTGCGACAAGACCTTCGAGAAGCTCTACCAGGATCAGCTGAAGGAGCTCGACCGGCCCAAGCGCGCCGAGATCCTCAAGCAGATGCAGGAGCGGCTCTACACCCAGGCCCCGATCATCGCCATCTACTACCCGAACGACCTCGAGGGCTACCGCAAGGACCGCATCACCAGCATCACCCCGATCCCCGAGGACAAGGGCCTCCTGTACGGCGGCAGCGGCTACTGGCCCTTCTACACCGTGGACGTCAAGGCCACGGCGGCGGGCGGCGGCGCGGCCGGCGGCGGCTCCAACACCGGCCTCATCGCCGGGATCGTCGGCGGCGTGGTGGCCGTGGGCCTGGTGGCCTTCCTCGCGACCAGGCGGCGCAAGGGTGCCGCGGACGAGCGCGAATGACAACACCGCTAGAAGCAGCAGAGCCCGCCGTCCAGGCGGCGGGCCCTGGTGATGAGCGCCCCACCCACCGCGGCACGCTGCAGTACGCGCTGTCGAAGGCCGGTGGGGCGCTGTTCAGCATCGCCATGGTGATCGTCGGCACGTTCTTCCTGTTCCGGCTGCTTCCCGGCGATCCCGTACGCAACCTCGCGCAGGGCCGCAACATGACCCCCGCGCAGCTTGACCTGGAACGGCGACGGCTCGGCCTGGACAAGCCGCTGATCGAGCAGTTCTTCGACTTCGTCGGCAAGACGCTCCGCCTGGACCTCGGCACGTCGTACGAGTACAAGCGGCCGGTGCTCGACCTGATCGGCGAGCGGATCGGCCCGACGCTGCTGCTGGCCGGCACGGGCCTGGTCATCGCGGTCAGCCTCGGCATCTGGCAGGGCACGCGGGCCGGGTGGCGGCACGGCAGCAGGTTCGACCGCTTCTCCACCGGCGCGTCGCTGCTGCTGTGGTCGGTGCCGACGTTCTGGCTCGGGCTGCTGCTGATGATGGTGTTCGGGGTCGGCATCGGGCCGATCCCCGGCCTGTTCCCGTTCAGAGGCATCGAGAGCGTGGACGCGCCCGACGGGTTCGCGTACGTGCTGGACGTGGCCTCCCACATGGTGCTGCCGTGCCTGACGCTGGTGGCCGTGGTGTACGCGCAGTACCTCCTCGTCATGCGGTCGTCGCTGCTGGAGGAGGTCAGCCAGGACTACGTCACCGTGGCCCGCGCCAAAGGGCTGCGCGACGACGAGGTACGCCGCCGGCACGCGGTGCCCAACGCGCTGCTGCCCACGGTGACACTGGTCTTCCTGCGCATCGGCTTCGTGGTCGGAGGCGCGGTCACCGTCGAGACGATCTACACCTGGCCAGGGCTCGGCCAGCTGTTCTACGAGGCGGTCCGGGTGCCTGACTTCACGCTCATGCAGGGCACGTTCTTGCTGATCACCGTGGCGGTGGTCGTCATGAACACGCTGGCGGACGTGGTCTACCACGTGCTCGACCCGAGGGTGAGGTCGGCATGACGAGCGTCGCCGCCGCCCGCAGGCGGCTCGCGATGAGCCGCTTCTGGGCCGAGTTCCGCCGCCACCGGGGCGGCATGATCGGCTTGGTGACGCTCGTCGTCGCCGTGGCACTCGCCCTCTTGGCACCGCTGTTCATCGGCGAGGACGTGACCAGCGTCGTGCGCGGAACCGGGCAGAAGTGGGCGTCACCGAGCCTCAGCGAGCCCTTCGGCACCGACGAGTCGGGCCGCTCGATCCTGCTCATGGTGTGGTGGGGCTCGCGCACGTCGCTGCTCATCGGCTTCCTCGCCGCGCTGCTCAGCGTCGTGATCGGGCTGCTCGTCGGCGTCGCGGCAGGCCATTTCCGCGGCTGGCTCGGCGGCACGCTCATGCGGGTGACCGACTGGTTCCTGGTGCTCCCGTCCCTGGTCACGGCGCTGGTGCTGGCGGCCATCCTGGGCGGCAGCACATTCACGATCATCATGGCGATCGGGATCACGACGTGGCCCGCGACGGCCCGCCTGATCAGAGCGCAGACGCTCGCCGTCGAGGCGCGGCCGTACATCGAGCGGTCGAAGGCGCTCGGCGCCGGACACTGGCACATCACGACCAGGCACGTGCTGCCCAACGTGGCGCCGCTGCTGCTGGCCAGCACCACGCTGGAGGTCGCCAGCGCGATCGTGACCGAGTCCACGCTGGCCTTTCTCGGTGCCAGCGCGAACAAGACCTCCTGGGGGACCATGCTGCGCGCCTCCTACGACTTCGGCGCGGCCACGAAGGGCGCGTGGTGGTACATCCTCATCCCCGGTCTGGCCATCCTCGCCGTCGTCATGGCGTTCACCCTGGTGGGACGGGCACTGGAGGCCGTGCTCAACCCACGGCTCAGGAGGGTCACGTGAGCGAGCGAAGCGAGAGAACAATTAGATACAGCAGTTTCAAACTCATGCGAGCGACGGAGTCGGTCGCATGAGTTTGCTCGAACTCGACGACGTGTCGGTGACGTACCGCATAGCCTCGGGCGAGGTCCCCGCGGTGCGGGGCGTGTCGCTGAGCCTCGGCTCCGGAGCGGCACTCGGAGTCGCCGGCGAGTCGGGATCCGGCAAGTCGACGCTGGCCATGGCGCTGCTCCGGCTTCTGCCCCGGGACGCGCGCGTCGGCGGCCGGATCCTGCTCGACGGTGAGGACGTCCTCACCATGAAGTGGGGCCGCATGCGGGCGGTGCGCTGGGCGGAGGCCTCGATCGTGTTCCAGGGCGCCCAGCACGGGCTCAACCCGGTACGCAGGATCGGGGAGCAGATCGCCGAGCCGCTGCTCGTCCACAACCTGGCCAAGCCGGACAGCGCCCGCAAGCGCGCGGCCGAGCTGCTCGAACAGGTCGGCCTGCCGGCCTGGCGGGCCCGCAGCTACCCGCACGAGCTGTCGGGAGGGCAGCGGCAGCGCGTGATGATCGCGATGGCGCTGGCCTGCTCGCCGCGGCTGATCATCGCCGACGAGCCGACCACGGCGCTCGACGTGATGGTGCAGGCCCAGGTCCTGACGCTGATCAAGGAGCTGGTGGCCGAGCACGACATCTCGCTGATCATGATCTCGCACGACCTGTCGGTGCTCGCCGACGTCTGCGACCAGCTCGCGGTCATGTACGCCGGCCGCGTCGTCGAACACGGCCCCTCTCACGAGGTGTTCCACGACGCCAAGCACCCCTACAGCCGGGCGCTGGCGGCGGCGTTCCCCACGGTGGGCGACCCGGCCTCGCGGCTGGCGCCCAAGGGGCTCGGCGGCGACCCGCCCGACCCGATGGAGCTCCCGGCAGGTTGCTCGTTCCACCCGCGTTGCCCGGTCGCGCTGGACGGGTGCGCGACCATGGACGTGGAGCTGTGGCCGGCCGGCAAGGGCCGTACGGCTGCGTGCGTGCATGTACAGGAGGCCTCTTGACCGAGACCCAGACCGCCGCTGAGGCGGTCTCGACAACCCGGCCGACCCTGCTGGAGGCCCGCGACCTGCACGTGGAGTTCGCCTCGCGCGGCCGCCGCGCCCGTGCCGTGGACGGCGTGAACCTGGCCATCGGCGAGGGCGAGATCGTCGCGCTGGTGGGCGAGTCCGGCTGCGGCAAGACCACGCTGGCCCGCACGCTGCTCGGCCTCGAACGCCCCACCTCCGGCGAGGTGCGCTACGCCGGCGCCGCGCTGGACTACCGCAGCAAGGCGCTCAAGGCCTACCGCAGGGAGGTGCAGCTCGTCCTGCAGGACCCGACGGGCTCGCTCAACCCCCGGCACACGGTGTACGAGGCCGTCGCCGAAGGGCCGCGCATCCACGGCCTGCCGGACGAGCGGGAGGTCGTGGCCTCGGCCCTGTCCAGAGCGGGCCTGCGGCCGCCGGACCGGTTCTTCCTGCGGTACCCGCACGAGCTGTCCGGCGGGCAGCGGCAGCGCGTGGTGATCGCCGGCGCGCTGGCGCTCGACCCGAAGGTGCTGATCGCCGACGAGCCGGTGGCCTCTCTCGACGCCTCCGTACGCGGCGAGATCCTGGCGCTGCTGCTCAAGCTCAGGGAGGAGTTGGGGCTGTCGGCCCTGGTCGTCACCCACGACCTGGGGCTGGCCTGGAACATCGCGGACCGGGTGGCCGTGATGTACCTGGGCAGGATCGTCGAGTCCGGGCCGGTCGAGCAGGTGCTGACCGCGCCGCGGCATCCCTACACGCAGGCGCTCATGTCGGTGCTGCCGGAGTCTCCGGAGCGGGTGGTGCTGACCGGCGAGCCGCCGGACCCGACGCGGATCCCCGGCGGGTGCCGCTTCCACGCTCGCTGCCAGGTGCTCGCCTCCGGCCGGGCGGCAGAGGTGGGGGTGGACGCCAAGTGCCGCGCGCAGCCGCTGGCCATCCTGCCCGCGGTGCCCGAGGCGCAGGCGGCCTGCTATTACGCCGACACGGCCGGTGAGGCCTGACTTCAGTACGGGTGATGGTCGGGCTTGTTCGCCCAAGCCGCGTACGCTTCGGCGCCGAGCTCGGGATGAATCTGATCCAGCTCGATCTTGCGCTGGTCGTAGGGTTTCGTGAAGTCTTCGTACTGGAAGGCGTCGTCGAAACCTATCTTCCGGGTCGCCTCCAGGTCCGCGCTGAAGTGCACGGCGTCGATCCTCGACCAGTAAATGGCGCTCATGCACATCGGGCACGGATAGCCGCTCGTGTAGAGGGAACAGCCCATGAGCATCCTGGCCCGCTCGGGCAGCGGGTCGGGCGACCCTTCTGGGCGCGGTACGAGCTCGAGCGTCGACTCGTTCTGGTGTTCCTCCGGGACGGAGGGCGCCTCCGGATTCAGGACCTGAATGGCCTTGCGGATCGCCTCGACTTCGCCGTGCGCGGTCGGATCGCCGGTGAGAAGGACGCGATTCTGCCCGCGGGCCAGAATTTCTCCGTCCTTGACGATGACCGCGCCGAACGGACCGCCCCAGCCATGCGTCACCGATTCGGTGGCGAGCCGTACAGCTTCGGCCATGAAATCCTTGGGCGTCATTTGATGACCTCCGGCAGGTAAAAGGCGGCTGAAAATTTGACGTGATCAACCGTTGTGGACGATTCGTCGCCGCATTTCTTCCCTGAGTGCTCTGGACTACACTTGCCCAGGTGAAGCCTCATGTGCACCGCGGACCCGGAGGTGGCGTCGCCACCGTGGTGATCTCCTCGAAAGTCCGCGAAGGCCGCGAGGAGGACTATCGGCGGTGGCAGCAGAAAATAAATGACACCATGCGCTCCTTTGCCGGTTTCGAGGGCTCGGAAGTTTATCCGCCAATTTCTGGTGAGCAGCATGCCTGGGTGGTCGTGTTCCGCTTCTCGAGTACCGATGAATTGACGCGATGGCTCGACTCGGAAACGCGAAGAAGACTGCTCGACGAGGTTCGCCCGCTGTTGGAGGAGCCGTCGGAACTGGAGGTCCTGGCAGGGGAACGGCCGGCCCGGGAGGCGGTCACGGCAGTGATCTCCCATAACGTGCGGCCGGGCCGTGAGCGTGATTTCCTGCGATGGCAGGACAAGGCGCGCAAGGCGCAGGAGAGGTTTCCCGGATTCCTGGGGTTCGAAGCGTTCGAACCCGTGCCGGGTGTTCAGGAGCACTGGGTCGTCATGTTCCGCTACGACACCCGCGAGCACCTCGACGACTGGCTGGGGTCCGGCACCCGTAAGAAACTCCTGGACGAGGGGCACGACTACTTCGCCGACTACGACGTGCGTACGGTCAAGTCGGCGTTCAGCGGCTGGTTCCGGTTCGACGGCGGGAGGACGGCGCGAGAACCCCCGCCCAACTGGAAGCAGGCCATGTCCGTGCTGCTGAGCCTCTATCCCACGGTGATGATCCTGAATTTGACGATCGGCCGCGCGTTCGAGGCGGCACGCCTGCCCGGATACCTCGCCATGTTCATGAGCAACGTATTGAGCGTCGCCCTCCTCACGTGGGTGATGATGCCTCTCGTCAACAGAATCTTCGCGTCCTGGCTGTCGCCCGGCGGGCGCGGCTCGGTCTTCACGAATCTGGCGGGCGCCTTGGTGATGGTGCTGTGCTTCGCGCTGTTCATCGCCGCCTTCGGCCTGATCGCCGGCTGGACGTGAGCGTGGGTGACGGTGATGCCGGCGTCGATCAGGGTGCTGACCGACCGGCATCGCGGTCAGCCCAGGTCGGCGTCGTGGACCAGGATGGCCGCCTGGACCCGGTTGGCCAGGCCCAGCTTGGCCAGCACGCGGCTGACGTGCGCCTTCACCGTGGCCTCCGTCAGGCGTAGCTCGCGGCCGATCTCGGCGTTGGACAGGCCGCGGGCGAGCGCCCTGATCACGTCCTCCTCCCGGCCGGTGAGCCCGGCCAGCTGCCTGCGGGCGGCCTCGGCGCGGGAGGGGGCGCGGTTCGCGTATGAGGCGATCAGGCGCTTGGTGACCGAAGGGGAGAGCATGGCCTGGCCGTCCGCGACCGTGCGGACGGCGGCGGCCAGCTCCCTGGGCGGGGTGTCCTTGAGCAGGAACCCGACCGCGCCCAGACGGAGCGCCTCGTGCACGTACTCGTCCAGGTCGAACGTCGTCAGCATCACCAGCTTGGGCGCGCCGGGGCGGGACAGCAGGCGCGCGGCGGCGGTCAGGCCGTCCATGCCCGGCATGCGCACGTCCATCAGCACGACCTCGGGCCGCAGCCGGTCCGCCGCCGACACCGCTTCCGCCCCGTCGCGGGCCTCGCCGACGACCACGATGTCGCCGGCCGCCTCCAGGATCAGCCGCAGCCCCGACCGCACGAGCTCCTCGTCGTCGACCACGAGCACCCTGATCATGCCGGCCGCCGGTCGCCGGTCACCGGGAGCGCCGCCCCGCTCGCCGGGATCCTCGCGCTGACCAGGAAGCCGCCGCCGTCCTGGGCGCTGGTGCGCAACGTGCCGCCGAGCAGCTCGACCCGCTCGCGCAGTCCCACGAGCCCCCAGCCCGCGCCCGGAAGCTCCTGGCGCGGCGACCGCGACGCCTGGTTGCGCACCTCCACCTCCAACTCGCCGGCGCCGTAGCGGATGCGCACGTCCGTGCGGGCGTCCCCGGCGTGCTTGTGCACGTTGGTGAGCGCCTCCTGGACAACCCGGTACGCGGTCCGCTCCACCGCCGGCTCCATGGCCCGCTCCTCACCCTCGTCGTGCCTGGTCACGGCGATGCCGAGCGCTCTGGACTGGTCGAGCAGCCGGTCGAGGTCCGCGAGCGTGGGCGGCGGCTCGGTGTCCGTCGCGGACGAGCGCAGCACGCCGAGCACGTCACGCAGGTTGGCCAGCGCCTCCCGCCCGATCCCACCGATCATGGCGGCCGTCCGCACGGTCTCCTCGTCGGCCGCCCGCACCTCCAGGGCGCCGGCGTGCAGCACGATCAAGGAGACCCGGTGCGCGACGACGTCGTGCATCTCCCTGGCGATCCTGGCCCGCTCCTGTGCCCTGGCCTGTTCGGCCCGCATGACCTGCTCGCGTTCCGCGCGCCGCTGGACCTCGACGCGGGCGCGTACCCAGAGGCCGAGCGCGAACGGCAGCCCGATCACGGCCAGCGCCATGAACACCGCGTTGCCCAAGCCCGCGGTCAGGACCTCCTGCAGGCCGTCCTGCCACTCGCCGACCAGCGCGGAGATCCCCCACACCACGAGGCAGCCGCCGAGGTAGGCGGCGATGTGGCGCCTCCCGCTCAACGAGCGGCCGGCGTAGTAAGAGGCGACCAGCAGCGGCGGCCACATCACCAGCCACGCGTACGTGACGGCGCCCACGGCGGCCAGCGGCCACCAGGACCGCCGTGCCCACCAGGCGGCCAGCCCAGCCGCCGTGGCGACGGTCACCAGCACCGGGAGGGGGAGACTCGACGGTACCCCGGCCTGCCCGTGCAGGACGGGCAGCGAGAGAGCGAACACACCCGCGCCGAGAAGAACGAACCGCATGGGCCCAGCGTATGGGTCCGACCGGAAAGGGCTTTACGACGAAAGTAGTAAGCGCTGATCGACGATCGGAGCGGACGGCCGGGAGTCGCGGGCCGCCAGCCTGGGACCCATGCTCAAGATTCTCACCACGTCATTGATCGTCCTCAGCACGCCGGCCGCGCCGGCGACCGATCTCGCCCTTCCGGAGCCGACCGGCCCGAAGCCCGTCGGCATGACCAGCCTGCACCTGATCGACTCCAGTCGCCCCGACCCCTGGAACCCCGAGGCGGACAAGCGAGAACTCATGGTCACGCTCTGGTACCCGGCTCTGAAGGCCGGCGGGAAGCGGGCGCCGTACCTGACCCCGCAGGAGTCGGCCGCGGTCCTCAAGTCCTACCCTGACGTCGCCCCGGACGCGCTCACCAAGGTCAGGACGCACGCCGGGCTCGACGCCCCCGTGCGGAAGGGCCGCCTGCCGCTCGTCGTGATGTCGCCCGGATTCAGCTTCCCGCGCGCCACCCTGACCTCGCTGGCGGAGGATTTCGCCAGCAGGGGGTACCTGGTCGCGGCTGTGGAGCACACCTACGAGTCGGTCGGCACCACGTTCCCCGACGGCCGGACCACCACCTGCCTGGCCTGCGTGAAGGGCCAGGACGGCGCAAAGGTCGCGGCGAGCCGGGTGACCGACGTGCGGTTCGTGCTGGACGAGCTGGTCAAGGGCCGTTGGGGCCGGTCGATCGACCGGTCGCGCATCGCCATGGTCGGCCACTCGATGGGCGGCAACAGCGCCGCCCACGCCATGGCGGCGGACACGCGGATCAAGGCCGGCGTCAACCTGGACGGCACGTTCCAGCCGCTCGTGGAGCGGCTGGAACGACCGTTCCTGCTCATCGGGGCCCCGAAGTCGCACGCCCCCGACGGGACCGACGATTCGTGGAAGAAGTCCTGGGCCGGGATGACCGGCTGGAAGCGCTGGATCACGGTGACGGGGAGCGATCATTCGGCCTTCGTCGACTACGCCGTGCTCAGGCGGCCGCTCGGCATCCCCTCGCAGGAGCTCGACGGCGCGCGGGCGCTGGAGATCACCCGCGCTCACCTGTCGAGCTTCCTCGACCGGCACCTGCGGGGCAGGAACACACCGGTCGAGGACTTCCCCGAGGTCACCGATCACTCGCGGAACGCGTCGGCGTTCTCCGCCGCCCACTGAGCGAAGCCGCGCGCCTCCCGGCCGGTGATCTCCTTCACGGTCGGGAGCACGGTGTAACCGATTTCGGGCGTGTTGCCGAGCGCGTCGACGAGGAACTCGACGGTCTCCTCGCCCATGCCGTCCGCGAGCCACTTGGCTCGCGCCTCGTCCACGGTCAGCTCCACGAACCGCACGTCCCTGCCGATGGCCGCGGCCAGGATCGCGACCTTCTCCTTGAGCGTGATCGCCTCCGGCCCGGTCAGCGGGAGCGTCTCCCCGTGGTGTCCCCCCTCGACCAGCACCGTCGCGGCCACGGCGGCGATGTCGCGTTCGTGCACCAGCGAGCTCAGCCGGTCGGCGAACGGCTCCCTGATGACGCCTTCCTTCTTGATCGTCTGCGCCCACCAGCGCAGCGTGTTGGACATGAACTCGCCCGGCTGGAGCAGTGTCCACTCGATGCCCGCGGCGTCCAGCGCCTGCTCCAGCTCGCCCTCGGCGCGCCCGCCGAGCACCGTGATCCTGCGCACGCCCGCCTCGGCGACCAGCTTCACCAGGCCGGCGCCGTCCGGCAGGGGCGAGTAGTCGTCGCCCGCGAAGTTGATGAGGTGCGCGGCCTCGACGCCGTCGAAGACGCCGTCCAGTGAGTCGAGCCGGGCGAGGTCGCCGGCGACGACCTCGACACCCTCGGGAAGTGCGGCCTTGGCGGGGGTCCTGGTCAGGGCGCGCACCTGCTGCCCGGCTGCGAGAAGCTCCTCGACGACGAGACGGCCGACGGTCCCGGTGGCACCGGTGACGAGGAAGGTCATGACGAACCCCTTTGCTATGCGGAACGGAATGTTCTGATCTAAGAGTATCAGAACGGAACGGTTCATTCCACATAATTCTTGAGCGAGATGGCGTTCGCGGCCCGATGGATCGGCCCGGCGATCCGCTCGACCATCCGATCCCGGCCCGGCAGGTGCGGAATCAGCTTGATCGCCTTGATCTGGAACCAGAGGGCGATCCGCGACGGGATCACCATGCCCTTGAGGTTGGCCTCCGCGAGTGCCTGGTTGGCCGCTGCGAACTCGCGCATCTCCCGCTCGTAACCGTCCGCCCCGCCGCCGGAGGCCAGCTCGCCGGCCAGCACGTACGCCCCCACGACCGCCAGACTCGTGCCCTGCCCCGAGGCCGGCGAGGCGCAGTACGCCGCGTCGCCCACGAGCACGACCCGACCCTTCGACCAGTGATCCATGTGGATCTGGCCGACCGAGTCGAAGTAGAAGTCCTCGGCGTCCCGTACGGCGTCGAGCAGCCCGGGCACCTCCCAGCCCACTCCGGCCATGGCACGCGTCAGCAGTTCCTTCTGCTCGGCCACGTTCCGGTGGTCGTAGGCCAGCGGCTGCGACGACCACATGAACAGCGCCTTGGCGCCCATGTCCTGGCGAGTGCTGTAGACGTTCGCGGTCCTGCCTGGGGCGGCGTGGACGGCCTCCTCGCGGTCCAGGCCCAGGGTGTTGGGCACCGTGCAGATCGAGATGTAGTGGCCGAGGTGGCGGGCGAAGCGCGACTCCTCCCCGAAGACCAGCCCGCGGGTGTTGGAGTGGGCGCCGTCGGCTCCGATGACCAGGTCGAACGTCCGTGACGGCGAGCGCTCGAACGTCACCGTGCCGTCCTCGGCGATGCCGGTGATCGAGTCGTCGAAGATGTACTCGACCTCGTCGCGGGTCAGGTCGTACAGCAGCTCGTTGAGGTCGCCGCGCATGATTTCGACGTCGTCGCCCGTGCGCCCGCCGAAGAGGGCGGCGTCCATGGTCGCGACCGGTTTGCCGGCGGTGTCGTAGTGGGTGGCGACCCGCATGTCCGTGCTCCTGGCGCGGACGGCGTCCATGAGCCCCATGCGATCGATCACCTGGAGCGCCGCGCCGCGGATGTCCACCTTGTAACCGCCCTCGCGGATGGCGGGGGCCCGCTCCACCACGGTGACGGTGAAGCCGTGCTCGCGCAGCCAGTAGGCCGTCGACGTGCCGGCGATGCTGGCGCCGGAGATCAGGATGTTCGTCATGCCGATGACGGTACATACGTCTCAGACACTTGTCTAGTACAGAATTCTCAGACAGTTGTGCTATTCTCTGGGCATGGGAAACAGAGAAGATCTGCTGGCGGGGGCGAAGCGGTGCCTGATCGAAAAGGGCTATTCACGCACCACGGCGCGGGACATCGCCAACGCGTCCGGCGTGAGCCTGGCGGGCATCGGCTACCACTTCAAGTCGAAGGAAGCGCTGATGAACGAGGCGCTGTTCGAGGCGATGCGGGAGTGGGGGGACGAACTGGCCGCGACCCTGGCGGGTGACGTCGAGCCGGACATGACGCCGCTGGAGCGGTTCGCGGCGGCCTGGGATCGGGTGGCGGAGTCGTTCGCGAGGTTGCGGCCGCTGTGGGTCACGCAGTTCGAGCTGCTCGGGCAGATCGACCATGTGCCGGATGTGCGTGAGCAACTCGTGCGGGGGATCGAGGAGGGGCGGCTGGGGCTCGCCGCGTTGTTCGAGGGCATCGAGCCGGGAGAAGATCCCGAGCGGGAGCGGTTGGCCGGGACGCTCTACCAGGCTCTGTTGACCGGATTCCTGTCCCAGTGGCTGCTCGACCCGGACAGCGCGCTGTCGGGCCGCGAGGTGGTGGAGGCCCTCCGGATGGTCGCCTCCTGACGACGTCGAGCAGGCCCGGCCGCATGATCGGCGACCGGGCGGATCTGTCCTAGAAGGCGCTTATGGTGGCCGGGGCCCGCTCGGCCCGGCTCAGCGTGCGGATGACCGCCGTCGCCCCGTGCCGGTGCACGGCCAGCCGCGCCAGCAGTTCGACCACGGGCTCGATGACCGACTCCGGCAGGGCGGGCGTCTCGACGCCCACGCTGGCGGCCAGGTCGTCGGAGTGCACGACCAGCTCCACCAGCCGGGTGAGCAGGAAGTCGTCCAGCATGAGCGGCCAGTCGGCCCACGGCAGGTGCACGACCCGGTCGGCGGGCTCGGCGGGCAGCGTGGTGGTCAGCAGGTCGAGCAGCACCTGCGTACGCTCCACCAGCGTGGCCGGCCCGTCGGCGGCGGCCGCCTCCCCGCCCCGCCGGACGAACACGTTGCTCTCGTGCTCGAGGCCTGCCTGCACCCACGGCGACCTCGAAAAGTGCTCCAGGAGGTCGATCGGCTCCTGGACGGCTCCGTTGTCGGCCGCCAGCGCGTCGCGGACCCTGACGATCTGGTGGGCCAGGTGCCCGGCCAGCCCGCCGACGCTGAACTCCGTGAGCGCGCTCGGCTTGTCCCATGCCGCGGCCACGGCCGGGTCGCGCAGGAGCGACACCGCCGACGCCGCAGCCACCAGATAGGACTGCCTGCTCTCCCCCATTTGTCGCCCTTCCGCTGGTTCAGGTGGTAACTCGCGCCAACAGTATCCCGCCGACAATGAGAGCGAGTGCGGCCATTCTGCCCACTGAGACGGGGTCGTCGTTGAGCACGATGCCCAGGGTGATCGCGCCGGCCGCGCCGATGCCGGTGAAGACCGCAGGACCAGCCGGCTCATCGGGCCGCCTCCTTCAGCGCGGCCGCCAGGGACTCCTCGTGCCGGTCGCGCAGATGCGCCAGCGCCGGGTCGAGGCGGGCGTTGACCAGCTCCGCGTGGATGAACGTCACGTCCTCGACGCGGAGGTGGCCCTTGAAGAAGTCGCGCAGGTAACGCTCCTGGTGGTCGTACGGCTCGCGGGGCGTGCCCGGGCCGTACGCGCCGCCGCGCGCGCTGGTCACCACGAACGAGCGGCCCTCCAGCGACATCTTGGGGAACGTGATCTGGTCGAGCCAGGCCTTGAGCGACGACGGGATCGAGTAGTTGTACATCGGCGTGCCGATCAGGACCACCTCGGCGGCCACCACCTCGTCCAGCAGCGGCTCCACGATGGCCCACGCCTGGCGCTGGGCGGGGGAGCGGACCGCCTCCCGATACCGCGAAATATCGGTTATCTCGTGCTCGAGGATGTGGTCGCACAACTCCGTCCAGGCCTCGCCGATGTGCGGCACGGGGTTCGCGGCCAGGTCACGGTAGACGTACCCGGCGCGTGGACGGGCCGCCCGCCACGTTTCGGCGTACACGTTCGACAACCTCCGCGAGAACGACGCCCGCCGGGCACTGGCGTCCAGGTGCAGCAGCATGATCTCTCCTCAACGCGATATGTGGACATGCTGTCCACTTAACTATAACCGGACGATATGTCCACATACAATGAAGCGCATGGAGAGAGCCGACGCCGCCCGCAACCGCGCCAGGATCCTGGAGGCGGCCGCCCTGCTCTTCGCCGAGAAGGCGCCGCAGGACGTGACGATGGACGACATCGCGAAGAAGGCCGGGGTGGGCCGGGGCACGCTCTACCGTCGTTACCCGGACCGGGCCTCGATCGCCGTCGCGCTGCTCGACGAGCACGAGCGGGAGCTGCAGGAGAAGCTGCTGCGCGGCCGGCCGCCGCTGGGTCCGGGCGCGCCGCCCGCCGAGAGGCTGGCCGCCTTCTACGCGGCCATGGTGCGCCTGCTGGAAGATCACCGGCACCTGGTGCTCGGCTCGGAGGTGGGCCGCTCGCGCTTCGAGACCGGCGCGTACGGCTTCTGGCGCGCCCATGTGCGCGCGCTGCTGGTCGCGGCCGGCACGCCCGGCCCGGACGCGCTCGTCGACGTCCTGCTCGCCCCGTTGGCCCCCGAGGTGTACGGCTACCAGCGCTCGGTGCTCGGCCTGACCCCCGGCCAGATCGCCGAGGCGCTGGCCAGGCTCACGGCGACGCTGGCCCCAGCGTCCTCGTGATCGTGTTCCTGATGAACGCGCGGGCCAGCTTGGCCCTCCTGAACCGGCTCAGCACCGGCGCCGGCGTGCCGTACCTGCGGGCCCGCACGTCGGCCACCACGTTCGGGGGCGCGCCGAGCTCGTGCAGCACGTCGAGGGCCTCCCGCTTGCTGATCAACCGCCCGTCCCGCAACGTGACCGTGGCCCTGGCGACCGTCACCGTGCCCAGGTCCACCCAGATGTCGCGCAACCACCGCCGCCGCCCCCGCGTCATGACGAGCCAGAAGTCGCGAAGGTCCGCGCGTACGAACTCGGCCAGCTCCTCGTCCGACACCGGCGGCAGCAGCCCGGCGGGCGGCGGCCCGTACAACTCCAGGGCCCTGGTGTGCAGCTCGCGCCGGGTGACGGCGGTGACGGGGCGGCGGAAGATGCGCTCGTGCGCCCACGTCACGTGCTCCGCGGAGAGGTCCGCCAGCTCTTGCCGGGCCATGTACGAGCAGTGCAGCTTGTCCGCCAGCGGCAGGTCGATGCCCCGGTGCATCCTCTTGATCCGCCGCCACTGCTCCATCGTCACCGGCTCATCGAGGATGGCGATGAGGTCCAGGTCGCTGCGGCCAGGCTGGTAGTCGTCCGTCGCCAGCGATCCGTGGGCCCATAACGCCACGAGGGGGACGGTCGGCTGCGCTGCCTCCAGAAAATGCCTTAGCAGGCGGTCCGTCGCTGCGTGCATGATGGCCACTATGATCGATACACGGCTGGCTGGAAAGGTTGCGTTGATCACTGGCGCCAATCAGGGCATCGGCGCCGCGACCGCGATCGCGCTGGCGGCCGAGGGGGTCTCGGTCTTTCTCACCTGCAAACGGCTCGCCCCGCTCAACCATCCGGCCTACCCGGAAACCTACGATCGTGTGCGCGCGGCCGGGACCGATGACGTGGTGCGCCGCATTCGCCAGGCCGGCGGCGCGGCCGGGTCCGCCGAGGCCGACCTGGCCGACCCCGCGGCCCCGAAGGCCCTGTTCGACCAGGCGGAGAAGGCGTTCGGCCCGGTCGAGATCCTGGTCAACAACGCCAGCGGCTGGCTCAGCGACACGTTCGCGCCGAGCGAGCACGACAGTTTCGGCCGGCCGCTCCGGCCGGTGGACGCCGAGACGCACGACCGTCAGTTCGCGGTTGACGTGCGCGCGCCGGCGCTGCTGATCGCCGAGTTCGCCAGGCGGCACGTGGAGCGCGGCGCAAGCTGGGGCCGCATCATCGGCCTGACCTCCGGCGGCCCGCAGGGCTTCCCGACCGAGGTCTCGTACGGCGCGGCGAAAGCGGCCCAGGAGAACTACACGATGTCGGCCGCGCACGAGCTGGGCCCCTACGGCGTCACGGCCAACATGGTCCACCCGCCCATGACGGACACCGGCTGGATCAACGAGGAAGTGGAGAAGGCGGCCCGCGGCTACGGGCCGCTGCGGTCCGTCGGGCAGCCGGAGGACGTGGCCGAAGTGATCACTTTCCTGGCCTCCCACCAGGGACGACGCGTGACGGCGCAGGTCGTCAAGATGTACTGAACAGGGCGCTCACCGACTCGCCGTCGTGGATGCGGCGCATGGCCTCGGCCAGGGCGGGCGCGATCGACAGCACGGTCAGCTTGTCCCCGGCCTTGGGCGGCGGCACGGTGTTCGTGCACACGATCTCCTCGACCTCCGGAAGCGCGCTCAGCCGCTCCACCGCACCGCTGGAGAACAGCCCGTGCGTGCAGGCCACGCGCACTGAGCGCACGCGGAGCTCGCGCAGCCGGTCGAGCAGCTCGATGACCGTGCTGCCCTTGGCGATCTCGTCGTCCAGGATGATCACGTCCTTGCCGGTCACCTCGCCGATGACCGAGCTGATCACCACGCGGTCGTCGCTGAAGCGCTGCTTGGCGCCCATCGCGACGCCGGTGCCGAGCAGGCGGGCGAAGTGGGCGGCCTCCTTGGCGTTGCCGAGGTCGGGGGAGACGACGACCGTGTTCGACAGGTCGTACTGGCGGAAATACGCCGCCAGCTCCCGCAGCGCGTGCAGGTGGTCGACCGGCACGCTGAAGAAGCCGTGCACCTGCGGCGAGTGCAGCGTCATCGCCAGCACCCGGTTGGCGCCCGCGGCCACCATCAGGTCGGCGACCAGCCGCGCGCCGATGGAGATGCGCGGGGCGTCCTTCTTGTCGCTGCGGGCGTAGGCGTAATGGGGGAGGACCACCGTAGTCCTGGCGGCCGAGGCGCCGCGGGCCGCGTCGAGCATGAGCAGCAGCTCGACCAGGTGCTCCTGCACGGGCGGTACCAGGGGCTGGATGAGGAAGACGTCACGCTCGCGGCAGTTGGCCTGCAGCTGCACCTCGAGCGCGTCGTTCGCGAACCGGCTGATCTGGACCGGGTGCAGGGGCGTGCCCAGGTGGGCACAGATCTCCTTGGCCAGCTCGGGGTGGGCGGAGCCGCTGAAAACCGTGATGTCTCGCACGATTCCCAGAGCATAGCCACCGGGTGCGTCAGGTCACGAGAGCAGGTCGGGCGTGAGCGCGTCGAGATTCGGCAGCACCCGCCAGGCCAGCGCCAGCGCGTCCGGCGCGGGCGGGTAGCGGGGGTGGGGTATGGCGATCACCCGCATGCCGGCCGCGTGCGCGGACCGCAGCCCGTTGCTCGAATCCTCGACCGCCACGCAGCCGCGCGGATCCAGCTCCATGCGCCGCGCCGCCTCCAGATACCCGTCGGGGGCCGGTTTGCCA
The DNA here is from genome assembly GCF_044465905.1 of Nonomuraea sp. NPDC049480. NCBI lineage: Bacteria > Bacillati > Actinomycetota > Actinomycetes > Streptosporangiales > Streptosporangiaceae > Nonomuraea > Nonomuraea sp. NPDC049480. The sequence goes on along the minus strand of NZ_JBITMD010000025.1, from coordinate 51,890 downwards.
CGCTCGACCTCCTCGGTCGACACCGTGGCCGCGAAGCACTCCTTCAGCTCGGCCGCATCCAGCACCACGTCGATCAGCCGCCGCGGCGACGAGCTGGCCAGCCCGAGCGTGAGGTGCCCGGACAGGCGCCGCACGGCCTCCACCGCACCCGGCATGAGCGGCACGTCGTCGCGGTAGCGCGCCGCCATCTGGTCCACCACGCCGCGGGCGATCTGGCCGGGTGCCGGCCGCACCCCCAGCTCGTGCAGGTAGGCGGCCCACTCGGCGGTGCTCATGCCCATGAGCCTGGACTGGGTGTCCGGCTGCCACGTGCCGCCGTGGCCGGCGACGAACGCCCGCCGCACCTCCTCCCACACCGGCTCGGAGTCCACCAGAACGCCATCGAGGTCGAACACGCACGCTTCCACGCCCAACATCATTGCATGTCCTTATTGCCCGAGATTCATCCTCTTGGGGGCGTTTGTTGGGCTATCTGGGGCCGATTCCCGGGCATGCGGCTAGGCATGGCAGATCTTCCCTTTCACGACAGGGGCGACTTCGCGAACGCGGACCGCGGGTTCATCGCCAAGCTCAGCCCCGGTGTGATCAAGACGGCGGACGGCAGGGTCATCTGGGACAACGACTCCTATGACTTCCTCCAGGGGGAGTGCCCCGAGACGGCCCATCCCAGCCTGTGGCGACAGTCCCAGCTGTGCGCCAGGCAAGGTCTGTACGAGGTCGCCGACGGTGTCTACCAGGTACGCGGCCTGGACCTGTCCAACATGACGCTGGTCGAGGGCGACGCCGGCGTGATCGTGATCGACCCCCTGATCTCCACCGAGTGCGCCGCCGCCGCGCTGAAGCTCTACCACGCCCACCGCGGCCGGCGCCCCGTCACCGGCGTGATCTACACGAACTCCCACGCCGACCACTTCGGGGGCGTACGCGGCGTCACCCGCGGCGGCGTGCCCGTCCTGGCGCCCGCCGGGTTCATGGAGCACGTCGTGTCGGAGAGCGTGTACGCGGGCCCGGCGACGACTCGCCGTGCCGTCTACATGTACAGCCCCGGCCTGCCCCGCTCGCCCGAGGGCCAGATCGGCTGCGGCCTCGGCATGACGGTCTCGACGGGCACCCTGTCGCTCATCCCGCCCACGGTCGATGTCACCGGCACCGGCCAGGAGGAGACGGTCGACGGCGTACACATGGTGTTCCTGCCCGGCACGGGCGCCGAGATGACCTTCCTCCTGCCCGAACGCCGCGCGCTGTGCCTGGCCGAGAGCGCCACCCACGGTCAGCACACCGTCCTGCCCCTGCGCGGCGCCATGGTCGGCGACGCCCGGGCCTGGGCGCGCAGCCTCGACGAGGTCGTCTCCCGGTTCGGGGACCGGGCCGACGTCGCCTTCGCCTCGCACCACTGGCCCATCTGGGGCAGTGACGACATCGCCCGCCTCCTCACGCAGCAGCGCGACATGTACGCCTACCTGCACGACCAGACCCTCCGCCTGCTCAACAAGGGCCTGACGGCCACCGAGATCGCCGAGGCCGTACGACTGCCACCCGAACTGGAGCGGTCCTGGCACGCGCGCGGCTACCACGGCTCGACCAGCCACAACGTGAAGGCCATCTACCAGCGGTACCTCGGCTGGTTCGACGGCAACCCGGCGCGCCTGTGGGAGCACCCGCCGCGGGAGAGCGCGATCCGGTACGTCGAGTGCCTGGGCGGCGGCGCGGCCGTCGTCGCCTTCGCCCGGCGCTACGTGGCCGAGAACGACCTGCGTTTCGCCGCCCAGCTGCTCAACCACGCCGTCTTCGCCGACGAGGGCAACAAGGAGGCCCGCGACCTGCTCGCCGAGGTCTACACGAGGCTCGGTCACGGCGCCGAGAACGCCACGTGGCGCAACTTCTACCTCACGGGCGCGCTGGAGCTGGCCGACGGCATCGTGCCCGCCGCCGCGGACACCGCCGTGCCGGACCTGATCGCCGCGCTGACCGTGGAGCAGATCTTCGACTCGCTCGCCGTGCGTGTCGACGGGCCGCGGGCGTGGCACGAGCGACTCGCCATCGACTGGCACCTCACCGACCTGGGGGAGCGGCACCGTACGACGTTGTCCAACGGGGCGCTCATCCACCGGGCCGACCCGCCCGGCGAGACCGCGGACCTGACGCTGCGGCTGACGAAGGCGCAGCTCCTCGGCCTGCTGTCGGGCCGGGGGGTGGAAGGGGTGGAGCGGGAGGGGGACGCGACGGTGCTGCGGCGGCTGGTGGCGGTGCTGGACCGGCCGGTGCCCGACTTCGCGATCGTGACGGCCTGATCCGGGGAAGGGCTATCGGGGGCGCCGGTCGGCCTCGGCGCGCAGAGCCCGGCAGGCCAGGGCCAGCAGCGTGACCATCACGGCCGCGACGCCCGGCCCCAGCACCAGCGGCACCGTCAACCCGCCCGCGTGCCAGGCCGCCGCCAGGATCGCCACCGACGTCAGCGCGCCCACCCCGAACATCGCCGCCCACAACGGCAGCACCCGCGGGTACGCGAACAGCAGCGGGAACGCCAGCCACACGAACGGCGGCGCCACCACGGCCAGCACCAACCAGCCCGCCGTCACCAGCGCCAGCCACACCCGCCCCGGCATCGGCCCGCGCTCGACAACCGGGCCGACGGCGTACACCAGCCCGAGCAGCACACCGCCGGCGGCCTCGGCCGTCCGGCCCTCGCGCAGCACCGCGACCACGGCGATCAGCAGCAGCCCGCAGGCCGTGACGTGCACCGCCCAGCCCAGCAGTCGCAACGGAAGGTCACTTATCACTTACCAACAGTAACCGCAGGGACGGCAACGCGACGAACCGGACGTCAGACGACGCGGCGCGGCCGGACGAACAATGTGATCAGGTAGTAGAGCAGCCCCGCCAGCACGAGCGCGATGACCACCCCGATGTTCGCCGCCCCGAACGTGCTCCCCTTCAGCTCCTCGCTCATCAGGAACCCGACGACGGTGGCGATGTTCTGGTCGGTGGACGTGATCAGCCCCAGCCCGGCCACCGAGGCCACGGCCAGCGACACCACACCCGGCCAGTTGACGCCGGGCGCCCCGGCCCGCAGCAGCCGCTCGTCGTAGGCCCGGCCGCCCGCACGCAGCCGCCACATGTCCACGAGGAAGATCGCCGCCCAGGCCGCCATCACCACGCCGATGATCGCCAGGAACGCCTGGAAGGTGCCGAGGAAGCTGCTGGAGACGAACAGCAGGTAATACCCGCCGAGCACCATGAGCAGCCCGTCGATCAGCACCGCGTAGTGCCGCCTGATCGGCACGCCGAGCGCCAGCATCGACAGCCCTGACGAGTAAATGTCCATGATGGCCCCGGCCAGGAAACCGCCGATGGCGGTCAGCAGATACGGCAGCAGGAACCACGTCGGCAACGCGCCCGCCAGCGCCCCCACCGGATCGCCACCCGCCGCCTCGGCCAGCTTCGGGTCGCCGCCCGCCAGCAGCACGCCGAACACGAGCAGCACCATCGGCGGCAGCGCGCCGCCGAGCATCGTCCACAGCGCCACCGAACGCGGCCTGGAATCCGACGGCAGGTAGCGCGAGTAGTCCGCGCCGCAGTTGACCCACCCCAGGCCCAGCAGCGTCATCGCGAAGATGATCCCGCCCAGCCAGCCGCCGGGCCCCGCCGTGGTCTCCAGCGACGAGCCGAGCCTCGGCGCCATGAGGATCATGTAGACCACGGTCAGCACGACGAACGCGTACGTCAGGTACCGCTGCACCACCATGATCATGGCGTGGCCGTACACGCCGACCGCGATCACCACCACGGCCGCGACCGCGAAGCAGACCCCGGTGGCCGTCGTGGCCGGGATGCCGGGCGCGAGCCGCGCGAGGATCGCCGCGCCGCTCTGCGCGGCCAGCGTGACCAGAACGATCTCCCAGCCGACGTTCGAAATGTAGGAAAACGCCGCGGGCAGCTTGTTGCCCTGGTACCCGAACGGCGCCCGTCCCAGCGTCATCGTCGGCACGCCCGACCGGGTGCCGCCGATCGCGACCAGGCCGACCAGCAGGAACGACAGCACGTAGCCGATGGCGCCGGTGATGACGGCGGGCACGACGCCGAGGCCGAGGCCCACGATGTACACGCCGAACGCGACCCCGAACAGGGAGAGGTTGGAGCCGGCCCACGGCCAGAAAAGGTCTCCCGGCCGGCCGCGCCGCTCCGCCTCGGGAACCGCGTTGATGCCGTTCTGCTCGACGGTCATCGTCTCCATGATCGGACGGTACCTGCCTTATCCGGAGAAGCCCATCCCTGCGGAGTCACAAAAGATCCACCCCGTGGTGGCGGGCCATGAGGACCACGTGGCACAGTACGTCGGCCGTCAGGTCCACTCCGCGAAGTCTAGGACCCGCCCTCGTACAGCGGGAGGACGGCCACGAAGCGGGCGCCGGGCCAGTGGTCGGCGACGGTCAGGGTGCCGTTGTGGGCCGTGGCGATCTCTCGGGACAGGGGGAGGCCGAGGCCGCTGCCGCCCTTGTCCTTGGCCCGGGCGTTCTCCAGGCGGGTGAAACGCTCGAAGACGCGCTCCCGGTCCTGCGGCGGGATGCCGTCGCCGTCGTCGGTCACCGTCACGACCACCTTGTCGCCCTCCACCACGACGGAGAGGTCGATCCTGCTGGCGGCGTGCCTGGTGGCGTTGTCCAGGAGGTTCGTCAGGAGGCGGTCGAGCTGCATGGGCGAGCCGTGGACGGGAGCCGGCTCGCACGGGTCGAGGACGATGGGGACTCGGGCGCCCTCGCGGCGGCGTACCTGGTCTTCGGCCATGCGGCACAGGTCCACCACGCGGCGCTGCGTGACCGCGCCGGCGTCCAGCCTGGCCAGCATCAGCAGCTCGTCGATGATGCCGGTGAGGCGCTCGGCGGCGGCCAGGGCGCGGGCGCCGGTGGCCGGCCAGTCCGTCTCGTCTGGGTACGCGTTGGCGACCTCCAGCTGGGCGCGCATCGCCGAGATGGGGCTGCGGAGCTCGTGCGAGGCGTCGCCGATGAAGCGGCGCTGGGTTTCGGCGGAGCGTTCGAGGCGGTCGAGGGTGTGGTTCGTGGTGATGGCCAGATTGGCGATCTCGTCGCCGCTGTCAGGTACGGGCACGCGCCTGCTGAGGTCCTGGCCGGTGATCTCGGCCAGCTCGGTGCGGATGCGCTCGACGGGGCGGAGGGCGAACCCGACCACCGCCCACGTCGTGCCCCCGACGATCAGCAGGACCAGCGGGGTGCCCAGGAACACCAGGATGTAGAGCCAGACCAGGGAGCGGTGCACCTCTTCGAGCGAGGCGGCGCCGTACACGGTGACGGGCCCGTCGGGCGTGTGCGCGAGGACGGACACGACGAGGTGCCGTTCCTCGTCGGTGCCCCTGATGCCGGGCAGGGTGCGCTCGGTGGTGTACATCTTGTCGGGTTTGTTCGGCTGGATCTTGGCGATGCGAGGACCGCCGAGCAGGTCGGGGGTGGCCGCAAGCACCTCGCCGTCCTGAGAGACCACCTGCAGGAGGTGTACGTGCGACGCCGTCTCCAGCTCCGCCGGGAGCTGACCGGTGGCGGCCTGGCTCGCGACCCTGCGTACGGCCAGCTCCACCCTGGTCTGCACCAGTCCACGCAGGTTGCTCGGCACGGTCGCGAGGGTGATGGTGGACGTGGCGGTGAAGACCAGCGCGGCGACCAAAGTCGCGATCATGGTCAGGCGCGCCCGGATCGAGCGCGGAAAGAACGTTTTCACCAGCCCATCCCCCGAATCACTGTCTGTGACAAATACCCAGGGATGGCGTTCGCAATATCACAGCCGTTGAACTGGTCCTATGGAGATCGAGATTCGGTAAGCGGGGCACCAAGAGGGGTGTTTCGCCACGCTCCGTATATCTGTTGGTTTCATGATCGAGGTGTTGGCGAGTGACGCGGGGGTGGGCGAACTTGGTGTGGGTGCGGGGAGTCGAGGTGCTCGTCGATGCCGATCCGCTCGGTGGCTCCGGGCTCACCGTACGCGTGCCCGGTGAGCCCGAGCCCGGAGCGGGGTCGGCCGCGGCTTCCCGACGTTCTGACCCCCTCGTCGAGTACGACGAGGACGAACTGGTCGATCCGGGCGGGTGCGAGTTCTGAGCGGAAGCGCGGCGCGCTTCCGCTTGTGGCGATTCCGCTGATGGCGTGGACGGCTTCCCGCGTGCGGGTGCCTCGGTCAGAGTGGGCGCCATGAGAGTTCTGGTGCTGGGTGGTACGGAGTTCGTGGGGCGGGCCGTCGTCGAAGAGGCGCTGGCTCTCGGGTGGGATGTGACGGTGTTCAACCGGGGCAGTCATGAGCCGCCCGCGGGCGTGACGGCGTTACGCGGTGACCGGTCGGCGGCCGGCGGTCTCGCGGCGCTGGAGCGCGGCGAGTGGGACGTCGTGGTCGACACCTGGTCGTGGGCGGCCTCGGCGGTCAGAGACACAGCGTCGCTGCTGGCCAGGAGGGCCGGGCACTACGTCTACGTGTCCAGCAGGTCCGTGTACGCCGACCCGGTGCCTTTCGGAGCGGACGAGAGCGCGCCGGTCGTGGCGGCGTCCGCCGACGATGAGGACGCCTCCGACTACGCCAGGAACAAGGCGGGGGCAGAGCTGGGAGCCGTCGCCGCGTTCGGGGAGCGGGCGCTGCTGGCGCGGGCCGGGACGATCCTCGGACCCTACGAGAACATCGGGCGCCTGCCGTGGTGGCTCAGCAGGATCGCGCGTGGCGGGCCGGTGCTCGCGCCCGGGCCTCGTGATCTGGGGTTGCAGTACATCGACGCGCGCGACCTGGCCGTGTGGTGCCTGCGGGCCGCCGAGCGCGGCGTCGGCGGGGCGTTCAACGTGGTGAGTCCTCCCGGGTTCGTGACGATGCGGGAGCTGCTCGAGACCTGCGTGAAGGTGACCGGGTCCGATGCCGGGCTGCGGTGGGTCGACGCGGAGCCGATCCTGGCGGCTGGGGTGGCGCCGTGGACGGACCTGCCGATCTGGCTGGTGGGCGAGGACCACGCATTCATGCACGGGGGTGATGTGTCCAAGGCCCTGGCCGAGGGGCTGCGGTGCCGGCCTGTCGAGGAGACCGCGGCCGATACGTGGGCGTGGTTGCGGAGCATCGGCGGCGAGGCTCCGACGCGACCGGATCGGCCGCGGGTGGGGCTCGATCCGGCGGTGGAGGCCAGGCTGCTGGGAGCTTGACGGGCCGGCTCGGGATTACCGCGGCACGATGGCCGCGAAAAGTCGGAGCCACCGATCCGGATCCGCTGCGCCACCCCCGTGAACAGGCATCACACTGTTGTTCGCGGCCATCACGTGCTCCTCTTCGTCCCCGGACGAGCCCCTCCAAGGATCGCGTGCTGGCCGTCATCGTTCATGGAACGCTCAGCGGGGACGGAAGAGGTGAGTTGCGCTTTTCCGGTTCACCGGTCGAAGAGTCGGGAGAGGAGCATGCTCTGGCCTGACTGCAGCACATGGCCGTGTTCGACCGGGATCCAGAAGCATTCGAACCGGATCGGCTCCCCGTCCCCGTCGTTGTCCTCCTGGCCGGCCCAGCGCTCAGGAGTCTCCTCGTGAAGCGCCAGCTGGAAGACGTGACAGCGGTGGATCTCGGCACGGTACGGAGTGATGTCGTACTCATACGTGCCGAGTTTCCTGACGACCGTGAGCTCGTGGAGCCCGGTTTCCTCCCGTGCCTCCCGCAGGGCGGCCTGCTCGGGGTCCTCTCCCGGCTTGACGGTGCCACCGGGGACCTGGATGCCGACCTCCTCGAAACTGTAGTCCACGTGCCGGAAGACCAGCAGGCGCCCGTCCCGGACTATGTAACAGAGGGCCTTGTCGCGGATCGGCTTGCCGGCAGCCATGACCGTCTCCTTGAGGCGAGAGGAGACGCGATCATAGCGATCACGGCGCCGAATGTGCGCCTCCTCGAGGACCTGCTGATCACCTTCCGGACGAAGCGAACCGCACGGACGGAAAACGGGTCCGCCCCAACCGTGAGGGGCGGACCCGTGGGGTGTGTGCGCGGGGTCAGCCGACCGCGGTGATGCGGTTGGTCGCGGGCGGGGCGACGGGGCTGTTCGTGCCGAGGTAGTCGACGAAGGCGTCGATGTCCAGCGGCCCGCTCCACAGCTCCGTCCCGTCCCGGAAGGCGAGGAACGCGTCGCCGCCGCCGACCAGGAAGTTGTTCGCCGCGACCCGGACGGTCTGCGTGTCCGTCACCGGCACCCCGTCGATCTTCATGTCCGACACCTTGGAGCCCCAGGCGGCGCTCCGGTTGTAGGTGTAGGTGAAGTTCGCCGAGGGCTGCAGGATCTTGGTGAACGCCTGGTTGTTGGGCCCGCCGGTGAACTGCTGCTCCAGCAGCGTCTTCAGCTGGGCGCCGGTCAGGGTCACGACCTGCATGAGGTTGTTGAACGGTTGCACGGCGAACGCCTCGCCGTACGTCACCACGCCGTCGCCCTCGCCCGCCGGCGAGCTCGCGTACCCCAGCGACGCCCGTACGCCGCCCGGGTTCATCAGGGCGATCTGGGCGTTGCCGCCGGTCTTGGTGGCGGCCAGCTGAGCGTCGGCGATGAGGTTGCCGAGAGCGGACTCGCCGGACGGGACGGCGGTGTTCGTGATGTCGGCGGTGATCGTACCTTCCGCCCTGTTGGCGACAGGCGCGACGCGATCCTTCCAAGTCTGCACGAAGGCCGAAATTTCAGGATCGGCCTGGACCGTCCGCGTGACGACATGGTTGTCCGCCACGACCGAGGCGCGGTCGATGTCGCGGGTCCGTACGTCCACGTTGAGGTCGACCTGCGTGATGACGCGCCCGAACGAGCCGCCCTGCGAGTAGAGGCGGTCCCTGCCCGCCGGGTCCTTGACCCGGCACAGGTACGCCTGGTGCGAGTGCCCGCTGAGCACGATGTCGACCTCGGGGTCGACCTGCGTCGCGATGCGGTTGCCCAACCCCGGGATGGCGCTGCACGCGTCGGGCGACTGGCCGGCGTTCACCTGGTCGCCCTCGTGCACGAGCACGACCTGCGCCTTGACGCCCACGAGCTTGAGGATCTTGGAGGCGACGTTCGCGGCCTTGACCTCGTCCACGAACTTGAGGTCCTTGATGCCCTCGCTCGTGACGATGCTCGGCGTGGTCTGTGTGACCAGCCCGATGAAGCCGACCGGCACGCCGTTCATCCACTTGACGCTGACCGGCGGCAGCGCGGGCACGCCCCAATCAGCCAGCAGCTTCCTGGCCCGCTCCTGCTGGGCGCCGAGCGCGGCGAGCGCGTCGGTCTTCTCGTTGGGGTTCTTGAACAGCACGTTCGCGCCGACGTAGTCGAACTTCGCGCCCTTCCATTCGCCGGCCGGCGAGCAGCCGTCGACCGGGTGGCAGCCGCCGTTCATGATCCGCCGCAGCTCGGCGTACCCTTCGTCGAACTCGTGGTTGCCCACCGCGGCCACCTTGAGCCCCAACTTGTCCATGAACTCGATGGACGGCTCGTCGTGGTACGCGGCCGAGATCAGCGGCGTCGCCCCGATGAGGTCGCCCTGGGCCACGGCGATGGTGTTCTCGTCGGCCAGGGCCTTCATGTGCGTGGCCACGTACGCCGCGCCGCCCGCGTCGACGGTGTGGCCGTGCTCGTCCACCATGCGGCCGGACGAACCGGCCGGGGGTTCGAGGTGGCCGTGGAAGTCATTGAGCGCGAGCAGCCGTACGGGGACCGTACGCCTGGCCTTGCTCGCGTCCGCCGGGAGGGTGGCGAGGAGGACCGCCCCCGAGGCGACGGCTCCGGCCAGCGCCAGCCGGAGGAGGGATCGAGACGTCATGGCCTAAGACGTTACGGCTGGAATCCATGCGGCCAATGGCGCAAAGGTAACGATTTACCCGGCCACCGCATGGCGTTATTTGCCAGGTGTACGCCTAGAGTTCTGGTGTGAGTGCGCGCGTGAAGATCAGAGAACGGCTTGGCGATGCGGAGATCGCCGAGGTGCTCGGCCTGGTGGAGGCGGCGACGGAGGCCGACGGCGTCCGCCCGCTCAACGAGCACGTGATGCTCCATATGCGGTACGGCGGCGATCCCCAGGCACGCTCGCTCCTGCTGTACGACGACGCCGCCCTGGCGGGTTACGCCCACGTGGACCCGACGGACGAGGTCGAGGGCCCGAGCACCGAGCTGGTCATCCACCCGGCGCACCGCCACCGGGGCCACGGCGCCCACCTCCTGCGCTCCGTGCTGGAGCTGACCGACGGCAGACTGCGCCTGTGGGCGCACGGCGATCATGCGGGCGCCGAGGCGCTGGCGGCGCGGTTCGGCTTCGAGCGCGTCCGCTCGCTCTGGCAGATGCGCCGCTCCCTGTTCGCCCCCGTGGACCCGGAAACCCTGCCGGACGGCGTACGGTTGCGGACGTTCGTGCCCGGCGAGGACGAGGAGGCCTGGCTCAAGGTCAACGCCGCCGCCTTCGCCCACCACCCGGAGCAGGGCGCGTGGACGTTGGACGACCTGCTGCGGCGCGAGCGGGAGCCCTGGTTCGACCCGGAGGGCTTCTTCCTGGCCTTCCGCGGCGACAAGCTCGCCGGCTTCCACTGGACGAAGATCCACGGCTCCTCGGAGCACGGACACGAGCCGCTCGGCGAGGTGTACGTCGTCGGCGTGGACCCCTCACAGCAGGGCACCGGCCTGGGCAGGACCCTCACCCTGACCGGCCTGAGCCATCTGCGCACGCGGGGCCTCGCCCAGGCGATGCTGTACGTGGACGAGGCCAACACGGCGGCGATCAGGCTGTATGAGTCCCTGGGCTTCGCCCGCTGGGACGTGGACGTGATGTACGCGATCGTGTAGTCGGGGTCGTTACTCGATGATCGCGTGGAGGAGGTAGTAGGTGAGGGCGGCCACCAGGGCGGCGGCCGGAATGGTCAGGATCCAGGCGGTGATGATGTTGCCGGCCACACCCCACCGCACGGCGCTGAGCCGCTTGGTCGCGCCCACACCCATGATCGCCGAGGTGATCGTGTGCGTGGTGGAGATCGGCGCGCCGAACCCCATGGCCGCCACGTAGAGGACGGTCGACGCCGCCGTCTCCGCCGCGAAGCCCTGCGGCGGGTCGAGGGCGATGATGCGCCGTCCCAGCGTGCGCATGATGCGCCAGCCGCCGGCGTACGTGCCGAGGGAGATCGCACCCGCGGCCGCCAGGATGACCCACTGCGGAATGGGATCGTCCGGCGCGACGTAGCCGCCGACGACGAGAGCCAGGAAGATCACACCCATCGTCTTCTGCGCGTCCTGCAGGCCGTGCCCGAGCGCCATGGCGGCGGCCGAGACGGTCTGCGAGTAGCGGAAGCCGCGGTTGGTCTTGCCGGGCTGACTGTTGCGGAAGATCCAATAAATTGCGATCATGATCAAGGCGGCGAGGCTGAACCCGATCGTCGGCGAGAGGATCATCGGGATGACGACCTTCTCGAAGACGCCGTCCCAGTGCACCACGCTGGCCGAGGCCAGCGCGGCACCCACCAGGCCGCCGATCAGCGCGTGACTGGAGGAGGAGGGCAGGCCGAAATACCAGGTGACCAGGTTCCAGGCGATCGCGCCGATGAGTGCCGCGGCCACGATGACCAGGCCGTGTGAGCCGTCCGGCGCGTCGATGATGCCCTTGCCGACCGTCGAGGCGACCTGGGTGCCCAGGTGGGCGCCGATGAAGTTCATGGCCGCGGCCATGAACAACGCGGCCCTGGGGGTGAGGGCCCGGGTCGAGACAGAGGTCGCGATGGCGTTCGCCGCGTCGTGGAACCCGTTGGTGTAGTCGAAGGCCAGAGCGATGACGACCACGCCGATGACGAGGGCGAGCGTGAGGTCCACGGGTCCTAGCTTTCCTTGACCGCGATCGACTCGACCGTGTTGGCCACGTGCTCGAAGGCGTCGGCCGCCTCCTCCAGGGAATCGACGACCTCCTTCATCTTCATGACCGTGAGCGCGTCGTACTCGCCGCTGAACAGCTTGGCCAGCAGCCTCCTGTAGACGTGGTCACCCTGGTTCTCCAGGCGGTTGACCTCGATCCAGTACTCGTTGAGGTTCTTCATCGACCGCAGTCGCGGCATGGCCTCGGCCGTCAGCTCCGCGGCCCGCTCCAGCACCTCGACCTGCCGGACGACGTCCTTCGGAAGGTGATCGATCTGATACAGCACGATCAGATCGGAGGCCGCCTCCATGGCGTCCATCACATCGTCGAGGTTGGACGCGAGGCGGTAGATGTCCTCGCGGTCGAACGGAGTGATGAAGCTCTCGTTGAGCCGGTTCATGATCGCATGGGTGCGTTCATCGCCGGCATGTTCGCAGGCGCGCATCTTCTCGGCCAGGGCTTCTCTGTCCGAGCCCTCGCTGATGATCTCCACCAGCAGTCGCGATGCCGTGACCAGGTTGTTCGCCGAGTCGGCGAACAGGTCGTAGTAGCTGTCCTCACGTGGCGTGAGACGCAGGCGCACGTCGTTCTCCAGATGTGCGGGGATGGTCCGTGAAGAGGGTATGGCCTACCAGGCGAAATGCGAACTTCATGTCCCCTTCGCCTAATGGCTACCCGTCGTATGTTGTGCAACACCGAGATTGAGGGTACTTCTAAGGGTTTCTTGCAGCTTGCACCCCTCTCGACCAGTCCGTATGCATCCGCCCGGCCGTGAGGAATCGCCTCCCCGATTACCTCAATGTTCCCCCGTCGTTCACCTGATGTTCATCTTGTTCATATCTTCGTGCGATGGAAGTTCCGGTACGACCTGGACGGCGTGGGCCCGCGCTGACCCTGGTACCGCGAGCCGTACTTGGCCGACCCGTACGGATGCTCGGCCGGCGAGCTCAGCTTGAACACGCACAACTGCCCGATCTTCATCCCCGGCCACAACTTGATCGGCAGCGTCGCCACGTTGGACAACTCGAGTGTCACGTGCCCGCTGAACCCCGGATCGATGAACCCGGCCGTCGAATGCGTCAACAACCCGAGCCGCCCCAGCGAACTCTTCCCCTCCAGCCGCGACGCCAGATCGTCGGGCAACGTGATCACCTCGTACGTGGAGGCCAGCACGAACTCGCCCGGATGCAAGATGAACGGCTCGTCGCCATCCGGCTCCACCATCCGCGTCAGATCCGGTTGCTCCACCGCCGGATCGATGTGCGGATACCGATGGTTCTCGAACACCCGAAAGAACCGGTCGAGCCGCACGTCGATGCTGGAGGGCTGGATCATGTCCCGGTGGAAGGGGTCGAGCATGAGCCGGCCGGCGTCGAGCTCGGCGAGGATGTCACGGTCAGATAGCAGCACGCAGAGCAACTTACCGTTCGGGTCGGAAGTCCGGGGGGCCGGGATTGCTGTTGTGGGCCAAGTTTCCGGTACAGTGAGGGACGCGACGTTCGGGTCGTGCGCGGGTGTAGTTCAATGGCAGAACATCAGCTTCCCAAGCTGACAGCGCGGGTTCGATTCCCGTCACCCGCTCTCATTGTGAAAGCCCAGGTAGACCGATGGATTCGGTACCTGGGCTTCGTTGTTTCCTAGAGCTGTTGATCTCTGCGTGCCATTAGCGTGCCATTAGGGCTTGTGGTCACCCGGCGGGAACCAGCAGGCCGGGCGGGCCGTCCTCGTCATCGTCGCGTGCCCGTTCGTGCCCGATGAGGTGCTTGTCGATGGCTTCGGTGATCAGCTTGTCGGCTCCCCGGACGGCGTGCTGATAGATCATTGCAGCGCGGACGTTGTCGTGTCCCATGCGTGTCATGAGGTCCTTGAGGCCCGCGCCAGAGTCCGCAGCAATCATGTTTCCCGTGTGGCGGAGATCATGGAAGTGCAGCCCCGAAACGCCGATCGCCCGAGCGGCCTCCATCCATCCGGCGAGCTTGTTGAACCCGCTCCGCCGCATAGGGCCGCCCTTGACCCCGGTGAAGATCAGCGCTCCCTCTTCGGGCTTCACATACAGCTGCAGGTGCTCCTTGATAGCCGGGATGATCGCCTGTGGGATGCCGACGATCCGCCTGCCTGCCTTGGACTTCGGCGGACCAAGGACAAGCTCTCCAGTGGAGCGTTCCACATAAGTCAGACGCACGCGGACTGTTCCCGCGTCGATGTCGAGATCGGCTCTTGTGAGTGCGGTGATCTCGCCCCAGCGCAGGCTTGCGAAGGTGGCCAGCAGACGAAGGCCCGATAACGGCGATCGTGCGTGCAGTCGGCCTGTCCGGTGTCGATCATCCGCCACAGCGCCCGCTCGGCCTCGGCCCGTGTCGGGAAGACCTCTGGAAAGGTACGCATCTCGCCGTGCCTTTGGAAGCGCACGCGGTACCCCTCCCCTCTCTTGAGGCCCCGGATGCTCCCCACGGGACGACGCCCGATCTTGTCCGCCAACTCGAAGACCTGGCCCACGGAGAGAACCGGTCGCTCCTCGGCGTGCTCGTCGCCGGCCCCGCGGATGCGGCACGGGTTGCGCGAGATGATCCGGTCCTCTTCAGCCGCCGTCATCAGCACGGCACGCAGCAGTCGGTACGCCTTGGCCGCCATGCTCACGGAGACGCCCTTGCCGAGCAGGTCCGCCCGCCACTGCCGAATCATCGCCGTCAAGCGGCGGCGCGGCGCGCCGCCGTACCCCGGCCCTCCGCCCGCCCGCCGTCCGGGCGTGCGGCCTGGGGGCCGGTCCCGGACGGCGGCGAGACACCGGGCCGCGCACCGCACGCCGCCCCCGCCGCACCGACCGAACGCACCGAGCGCGGTTGCCACGCCGCCTCCTGGCATCTTCCGCGACAATCAGCACCGTGATCGATCATTACCGCAACCTCTTCGACCGGCACCAGTGGTTAGAGCACGCGCTCTGCTGGACTGTTGTGCAACCCCTGGACGAAGAGATCACAATGGACGACCTCCTGCGGCAGCTGAACGGAGGCCGCGAGCCCCAACAACGCACCATGGAATATCCCACGGAAGAGGCCTATACGGAGGACCAGCCGGTACTCTTCGCCTTCGAGGGCGAAAGAACCTACGGCTTCCTGGAGTTCAGCTACGGCTACGCCACACCCGATCACATCCTCATCGAACTCAGCAAGACGTCACGGGTATGGATGACGACCTGGCACACCTTCGGGGGATACACGATCCTCTACGCAGCCGACGGCGAGATCAAGGCACGGATGGGCTCCTTCATCTTCGCCGAGCACCGCATCCAGGAGGGCGACCCCAACATCCACGCCGATTTCCTGCCGATGCTCGACAGCCTCGACCCGGAGGACTACCGCGGCAAGCTCAGCGCGGCATTTGCCTTCATCGAGGCATCCACCGGCATGCACCTGGAAAGCGAATGGCTGGATGTAGAAGAGGCACCCGTCATCATCCTCGACAACTGGAATGAAGAGTGAACGCAGCCGACCGGACATAGCGCCGGTGACCCTAAAACGCATGCCTCCGGCGGGGGCGCTCCGGCTCCGGGATGATCGCCGCGTCAGCTGTCTGGGCCGTAGGTGGCGGAGGCGGAAGCCTGATCATCCCGCCCACCATCGACCCGGGACAAGCCGAGCGGGCCAGGGCCACGGGGCCAAGGTCGTTCGTCCGGTGGGGCGCTCCACCTTGACCCCGTGGCCCTGGCCCGCTTCCCCTTCGGGCGGGTCGACGGCAGACGGGATGATCAGGCGGGCAGGGGTGTGCGCGCCGCGCAGGAAACACCAGGTCGCGGGCTGATCGTCGTGCCATTAGCGTGCCATTAAGGGCGGTAACGAGGGGTCAACCACGGTCACTCACGACCGACCTCAGTCGCAGGTCAGCGCCCCTACGAGCCGAGATCACTGCAATTCCCAAGCTGACAGCGCGGGTTCGATTCCCGTCACCCGCTCTCAGCGTGATAGTCCAGGTCGGATGCGAAACCCGGGACTTGGGCTTTCTTGATCGCCTTAGCCCAGATCGTGGTGAAAGCGCTCCTCCTGAACTGGCCCCGTGCTCGCTTACCAAGCCAACCCGTCAGTCATCGGACATGTGACGGCGCTCCCAGTTGCCGGCCTTCCTGCCCTTCACCCATACAGGCGGCGACCACATGCACGGTTCCTCCTCTTCTCCGATGGTGCTCACCGCGATCTCTGCCTCATCTTGCGGCGAGACCTCGAAGTAACCGTCATAGAACGGTTCGGCGAAGTCGCAGGCAATCGACTCCGCGAGCCACGACGCGAAGGTGATGTCCTGAGGGAAGAGCGCATGATCCAAGCAACACAGATTGGGGTCCCATCCCCACATCGCGCCCCCGGGATCGCGGCAATCCAGCAGTGACGCGATTGCACACCCCCAGTCCAACAACTGGATCATGCCCGCGCATCGTCCGTAGGACTCGGTTCGAAACGCCAAAGCCGATTCAGTGATGTCCGCGAAGATGTCGCTTTTCCAGAAGTCATAGCCCTGTACACCGATGATGCCACCGCGAGGACCGAAACCTCCGTTCCCCACCTCCAGATACAACCGCCGTAGCAGCGAAGGAAGCGGGTAACCGATGGCCTCTTCAGCCTCAGCGACCGCCTCGGACGAGGCCACCGGTAGTACATCGGGCCCGGGGTCTGACCGTATCGCTTCGAAGATCTCATCCTCGGTCATGATCTGCACTCCGCGTACTGGGACCGCTGGAGGAAGAGCCAGAAGTCGTCCACGTCCATAAGACTGCATGCTGCCAGCTTCGACCGACAATGCCACAACACAGAGGCGCCGACCGCGTGCCAGATCCGTGCCAGAACGAGCGGCAATCAGCGGTGAATCACGGGGACTCAGGGTCACTCGACCAGCCTCGACCTGCACCCCCGTTTTCCCAGCTCAGCAGGGCAAGATCAGTAGATGGTTCCCAAGCTGACAGCGCGGGTTCGATTCCCGTCACCCGCTCTCAGTGCGAAAGCCAGGTCAGGGATACTTGCCGACCTAGGCCTTTCAATCTTGTGTAAGAACATCGACGCTACTCAACCGCTGTGTCCGAGCAAGCGCCTGAGCCAAATCGCCTACTCCTCAAACCAGGCCACCAAACGGACCGCCTCGTCTCCATGAACGTGCGCGAGGGCGCGCATGACTGTCCACACCGCATGCCAGAGACCGTCAGGTGGTACGAGATGGCGGCGCGTGGCACGTTCGACGCGGAAGACGGTGTCCCCGGCCCTCCACTCGGTACCTTCATCCCACAGCACAGGAATCTGTTCAGGATCAACCGTCAAGGTGTCCACGCCGCTGACGCGAGCGAATCTGCGGCTCCATACCGAGCGGTAAACGAGTTCCAGCGTTCGATCGGGAAGCTTCCGGTACTGGGCTATGTCAGTCGGATGGAGAGCCGGTTCATCCCAATCGATCGCGGTGACCTCGTCCCAGCTCAACCAGGTGACGCCGAATGCAGCCTCGCCCCATTCCGCCAATTCCGCTCTGGCGGTCTCCGACGCATCCAGGGGCAGCCCGCGATCGGCCGCAATCGGTCGCCAGTTGCCTGAGCTGCGTACCCCGAAGAGGCAATCGAAGGCGTCATAGTCTCTGGTTACTCCCAACATCGACAGGGAGATGGCAGCGCACCAAGCTCGCTCATCAATGTCGAGCCCGCGAGTCCACGTGCGGCACTCGACAAACCCGTGGATGGAGGTTCCCATGCGTAAATGGTCTTGCCCGTGCAGCGGCGCTGTCCAGCAACTTGGATGATCAGGAGGTGTCCTCCGCGGGGGCGCTGCGACTTCGGGTGATCGCCATGCCCGTATGGACGGGTGAAGTCCGTATGTTGGCCGGGGTGAACGCCTGGGCAGGCGGGTAGGAGTGGGTGCGGTGCGCCAGGCCATGCCCGCTGCGTGCCCGTTCGTACAGCGATCAACGGGGAGTCGCGGGGACTCACGGTCACTCGACCGGCATCGGCCCAGGTCAGCGTTTCCCCTGCTCAGAGAGCATGATCTTGAAAGGGTTCCCAGGCTGACAGCGCGGGTTCGATTCCCGTCACCCGCTCCAACTGTGAAAGCCCAGGTAGACCGATGGATTCGGCATCTGGGCTTGGATCTTGTCTAAGATATTTGATCTCTGCGTGCCATTTGGCACGTGATCATCCTGTGGGTACCAGCAGGCCGGGTGGGTCGTCCGCGTCATCGCCGCGTGCCCGTTCGTGCCCGATGAGGTGCTTGTCGATCGCCTCCGTGATCAGCTTGTCGGCTCCCCGGATGGCGTGCTGAGAGATCATCGCGGCCCGGACGTTGTCGTGTCCCATGCGCGCCATGAGGTCCTTGAGGCCCGCGCCAGAGTCCGTTTCCCGTGTGGCGAAGATCATGGAAGTGCAGGCCCGGAACACCGATGGCCCTTGCGGCCTCTGTCCATCCGGCGAGCTTGTTGAACCCGCTCCTTCGTATCGGGCGGCCCTTGATCCCAGTGAAGATCAGCGCTCCCGCCTCGGGCTTCACGTAGAGCCGCAGGTGCTCCTTGAGAGCCGGAATGATCGCCTGTGGGATGCCGACGATCCGCTTGCCCGCCTTGGACTTGGGCGGGCCAAGGACCAACTCGCCTGTGGAGCCTTCCACATAAGCCAGACGCACGCGGACCGGAGAGGCGCGACGGTGCTCGCGATGACGAAGGCGATCAGTGCTGACTCACGGATGCGGACGTGCCGCCCGACCTTCACGAACTCGATGCGGCGTTCGGCAATCAGTCGGCGGACGAAGCGAACCGAGGTGTAAAGCAATTCGGCCGCTTCCGGGACGGTGAACAGTTGGTCCAAGATCTCCTCCTCTCAGGTTGCCTGCGGATTTGCCGAAAGACTCTGCTCTTCAAACGGCGGCCCGGCGCGCCGCCGCTTGCCCGGCCCTCCGCCCGCCCGCCGTCCGGGCGCGCGGCCTGGGGCCGGTCCCGGACGGCGGGGGACACCGGGCCGGGTGCCGCACGCCTGCCCCGCCGTACCGACCGAACGCACCGGCCGGGGTTGCCGCGCCGCCGCACAGATGCATCTCACGATCGCCACTGCGTGACCACTGCACGCGCTTGGGCGATCGACGATCCACGCAGCATTCTCACCGCAGCTCACTGGAGGAGCCGAGGGCTGTTTCACTCCTGGCAGCTTCCGCGACAATCATCACGTGATCGATCACTACCGCAATCTCTTCAACCAACAGCAGTGGTTTGAGAGCGCCCTCTGCTGGACCGTCGTGCAACCCCTCGACGAAGAGATCACAGTGGACGATCTCCTGCGGCGGCTGAACGGAGGCCGTGATCCCGAGGAACGCACCATGGCGTACCCCAGAGAGGATGCCGGCGAGGAGGACTTGCCCGTGCTCTTCGTCTACCAAGGCGAAGGAGCCTGGGGTTTCCTCGAGTTCTCCCAGGGCTTCGCCACGCCCGATCACATCCTCACCGAACTCAGCACGGAGTCACGCGTGTGGATGACGACCTGGCACTTCAACGGGGGATACACGATCCTCTACGCAGCCGACGGCAAGATCAGGGCACGGATGCGCAATTTCATCTTCGCCGAGCACACCCTCCAAGAGGGTGATCCGAGCATCCTGGCCGAGTTCCGCGCCATGCTCCACAGCCTCGACCCGGAGGATTACCGCGGCAAGCTCAGCGCGGCGTTCGCCTTCATCGAGGCGTCCACCGGCATGGGTATTGAAGCCGAATGGCTGGACGTGGAAGAGGCGCCCGTCATCATCCTCGACAACTGGAATGAGGCCTGAACCGCAGCGCTCGACTCTAGCGCTGGCGAGTGTCAACCCCAGGCCTCCGGCGGGGGCGCTCTGGCTCCGGGCTGATCGTCGTGCCATTAGCGTGCCGTTAAGGGCGGCGACGAGGGGCCAACCACGGTCACTCACGACCGGGCTCAGCCGCAGGCCAACGCCTCTACGAGCCAAGGTTCCTGCAATTCCCAAGCTGACAGCGCGGTAACGATTCCCGTCACCCGCTCCAACTGGTGAAAGCCCAGGTAGACCGATGGATTCGGTACCTGGGCTTTGATCTTGTAAGGGGCGTCTTCTCACCCCCGGTCGGGCGTAGCCACCCCGAAGGACACCCAATAGGCTCCTGCCCTCGTTCGCTCGATAAGAAAAGGCCCGGTGAGCATGACGTCCGACCGCGTGCATGAACTCTGCATGGAGATCGGACGGGCCGTGAAGGGCGGCGCCCCGGACAACTGGCAACATGTCCAGGTCCATCGTTGCCAGCTCGGCACCTTCAGCACAACCGAGATCAGTTACGAGATGGCGGACGGGGTTCGGCGGACTCAACACATCGAGGGTTTCGACGACCTTTTCCACCAGTTGAAGGCGGCCGCGTACAAGCCGGGCGAGGGGACGTGGTTCGTCTGCCAGCTCGATTACAGCCCGCACGGAAAGTCATACAACTCCATGCTGCACACGTTCGCCGTCGAGTGGCCTTTCGCCCAGGACGTCGAAGTGCCCGCTTCGGCCTACGTGGAGGAACTGATCATGTTCCCGCGCAGGCCGGACCTCACGCCGCCGTGGATGACCGCAGCATGGCCCGAAGGCGTGCCCTTTCCTGAAGCCGGGTCTCCCCCGCCCCTGTCGGCCGGCGCCGACGAGGAGAGCGACCGCACGTGGCCGCCCCTCAGGGACATGGTCGTGCGGGCCGTCGGCCGGGACGACGACTCGGAGACGATCACATTCGGCATGGCCGAGTACGAGGACGGCACCGGGAATGCCTTGATCTTCATGATGTCCGCGGAGGAGCCGGACCAGCAGGAGATCGGACTGGGCATGGACACGTACTGCATCGTGCGGGAGGACCAGAGCGGCACCACCTACGGCGGCGTGACCCACTGCGATCTCGCTTACGGGCGCCTGACGCTTCACTTCACCGAGAAGGCCGCGCAGGAACTGGGTGTAGAGCTGGTTCTCCGGCTCGACCTCCAGGTCGATGACGACAGCATCGAACTCCTCAAAAACAGCCTGCGAGAGATCTTGCTGTCTGGTCGTCACGACCAGCGTCCTCACTCCGTACATCTCTGATCGCCGTGCAATTAGCGTGCAATTAGACAGGGTGACGAGGGGTCAACCACGGTCACTCACGACCGGCCCGAAGCCCAGGTCAGCGCCCCCACGAGCCGTTATCGGTGCAGTTCCCAAGCTGAGAGCGCGGATTCGATTCCCGTCACCCGCTCCAAGGACGAAAAGCCAGATAAGGATGGTTTCCGACCTGGCGTTGATCGTTTATAGAGCTCTTTTCGATCTTCTATGCCCGTTATGTGCATGACCCAGGCGAACGGGCATGCCAAGGGAGTGAGCGTGCGCCTACGGCAGGCTCTCACGTTTCCGCTATTCAGACGTTTCCGCAGAGGTTTTCATTTGTTCCGCGCTGGGCGTGCGCCGCGGAGGGAAGGCAGGCCAGGACTTGCCACGTAAGACAAAGCGTCTTACAGTGGCTGCATGGCTGACACCATCACCATCCGCAGCGACTCGGAGACCGAGCACGCACTGGATGTCCTTACCCAGGACGGCAGCTCGCGCTCGGCGGCTATCCGCCAAGCCGTGCTGGAAGCCGCCCTTCGTAAGGAGCGCGCTGCCGCTATGCGTCGCGCTGTCCTGCGTATGCCGCTCGGCGAACCGGACGGCATCGACATCGCCGCGGAGATCGCCCACAGCCGCGAGGACGGACGCTGATGATCTATCTCGACTCGGCCGCCGTCGTGAAACTCGTCCACGCCGAGGCCGAGTCGCAGGCATTGCGCGACTGGCTCGACGAACGGGCGGAGACCGGATGGACGAGTTCGGTTCTGCTGGAGATCGAGTCATCACGGGCCCTAGCACGCTACGCCCCAGAAGCCGTTGCCCGACTTCACCTGGTCCTCGACCTGATCGAGTTGGTGGAACTGGACGCCGGCATTCGCATCCTGGCCCAGACTGTGAGACCGGTGACCGTACGGAGCCTGGACGCTATCCATCTGGCAACTGCTCTCCGCATCCGCCCCCAGCTCACTTCATTCGTCACGTACGACAAGCGACTGGCCGATGCTGCCCAGACAGCCGGACTGACCATCGACATGCCTGCCTGAGACATCTCTCCACCACCGGGAGCTCCTGACAGGGCTCCTGGCCGCGGATACCTGTGACGTCGCGCGAGCAAAGCGGCACCGACAAGACTGGCCGTCTCGAGAACAAGCGCGAAAAACTAGCTGCACGCGATCTTCCGGAAGCCGATCGACCAGTGCATGCAGTTCTTCACGCATCGCGCTCATGCTCGCAGTGTGAACGGCCTGACGCCCCCATGAGGACTCACACCTTTGGTGAAGGTGGAGCAGGGATGATCACGTACCTGATTGTTGAGTACCGGCGGGTGGTATAGATCATCCAGGTAGTCTGGCACGGCTGACCGAGCTCAGAAGCAACCGGTCGTCTGCCCGTACTCCGGCGCGCATCCCCATGCATGCGCCGATGCGATCAAGGTAGTTCACCGACCGGTGCGACGGTATGCGTCCCATCGCCGGTGCACCGCCAAACGGCCGTCCCATGTTCGTATCCGGCGTGCAGGCCGTGATCGTGCGTGGCGCAGACAGGCCAGACCTTCCAAATCAACTCCATGATCGTTTCTTGGACAGCATCGGCGACATCCGCGAGCGCCCCTTGAGCGCTACTGCCTGCGATGGGTTCGATGCCGTTGCCGTGATAACCACCCTGGAACTCCACCCAGGCGAGACCTCTGCTGTCCCAGTCGTAAGTGACCAAGCGGAGCGTGCCGTTGATTCCTCTGGTGCGAACGTCGCGCTCCACGACCTCTAGCGCATGCTCCAGCGTCGCCCACAGACGAGGTTCGAGGGCGAAGGTCGGCTCGAAGTTGGTCTCGCTGAGAAGGCTCTCGCCCAGGCGGGTCAGGTCGGCCGTGGTCAGATGGGCGGCGGGGCGTTCGAGGAGCTCTTGCGTTGCCGGAGTGCTCGTACCCCCTTCCTCCAGTGAGAAGGCAAGTTCGAGGACGGATTCGGCGTCGAGGCCGCCGTCGCGCAATGCCGTGTAGATGCGGCCCATCAACTCGTCTTCCACCTGCTCGGCTTGCTCTTCGGAGTGCACGCTGCAGTGTTGCCTACTGCATTAACCCAGGCAAGCAAGATCTTCCGTGCGGGATCGAGGATGTACGACGGATCCGGGTCACCCTGGCCCCCTTCCCCTGCGGGCGTGCCGACAGCAGGCGGGATGATCTCAGTGCAGGCGACTGTGCGCGGGTGCGCAACACTGTGATCTCGTGCAGGCACACGAACTGATCGCCGTCGTGAACCAGTGTTGGAGCAGTCATCGTGGAACGCTTGGAAGCTGAACGTCCAACTCCGGAGGTCCAAATACCAGGCCCAGGAGTGACCCTCATCAGGCTCGCGCAGTGCGAGCGGCCACACGACGACGCCTTGATGCTCTTCCTTGCTCAGGCCGAGTCAGCTGGGCTTCACGCCGAGGTAGCCGTGGAGACCATCATGGGAGACGGCCTCGCCGACTTCCTCGAGAATCTGGTAACCGACTTCAAAGGGTGGCCCGGAACACGGACATGGACGTCCTATAGCGCTGATCTTCAGCTGGAAGCCATCCACTCAGGTCACTGGGTAGATCTCCGCTGGACCCTCCGTTTTCCGAATCCGAGCGAAGATCCGGACGACATGTGGACCGCCACCGTTCGTACCCCGATTCTCCCTGGAGAGCCCTTGATCAATCTCGCACGAGAGGTTCGCAGCTTCCTCTACGACGAGTGAGCTACGCATGCCGGCTCTTCGAAGTTAAGCGGGTTGGGGACCTCAGTGCGTGTGCTGAGTCAGAAAGCTCAGCGAGACCGCTGACACGGGCCGTCGCGAACGCGCTGGCGCGTCGCCGCCGCGATGCTCGCACGGGAATTCGAGTCGCCAGGTTCCTCGATCTCGCTGGCCGCGGCATCTACTGTGGTCACTTGGCCCCCTTTAGGTCACTTCGGTGACCTTGGACAGCAGTTCCGTGGATCCCCCTTGCACGGGATTTCTGGCACATCCCATCCACGCGGACACCGTGGCAGACCACGAGGGGGCGGGCGATGAATAGACAGTCCATGGCTGTGACAGGGATTGCCGTCGCGCAGGGGGCGGGCGCACAGAACCGCGGGGCATCGAAACAAGGGTCGTCGGCCGGGCCGTGATGGCCGTGATCACGGCTGCCATCACGGTCGTGACGGTCATGGGTGTGGCGGCGCTGCCGACCGGGGCGGTGGTCCCCGGCCAGAACGGCAAGATCACCTTTACTAGCACCCGGGACGGCATCAACGAGATCTATTCGATGAACGCCGACGGTAGCGGGCAAACCCGTCTCACCAGCAACCCCGCCATCGACCGCGAGCCCGACTAAGCCGTCGCGGTAACCGCCCGCAAGATCAAGAGTCGCATAGCCCAGACTCACGGCCACGGCCAGAGCCACGGCCAGAATCAGAGCCAGAGCCAGAGCCAGAAGATCCATATCAAATGCCGGGATCGCAGGGGTGGCCGCTGCCGAGTCCCGGTTGGGTAGTCGTCTTGGCGTTCCAGTGCACGCCGGGCCGACGGCCGCCCGTCAGGGCGGGCGCGCGGTCGGGGGCAGGTGGGCATCGGGCACAAGCCATGGACAGTCCGCAGGCAGATCATCCCTGAGTCACCGGGCGACCTGAACCCGTACCAGCGGGCCCTACAAGCGTGACACTGAGATCAGCCCGTCCGCCGTCGTCGTCCGCACTGTCGCCAGGGGCCATTGCCCACAGCGCTAGCTCTGCCTCCGCCCTTGTCAGGAAGACCTCGAGATGTGCGCATCTTTCCGTGACGCTGAAACCGCAGCTGGTAGACCCCGTCCTTGACCTTGCGCACGTTGCCGAAAGGACGACGGCCGAGGCGGTCAGCCAGTTCGAAGACCTAAGGCGGGGACGCAACCGGGCCGGGGGCCCGGTAGGGGTACGGTGGCCGACCCGCTGTGGCTGGTTCACGCATACTCCTCGGACGATTCAGCACAAGAACGCCACGAAGCCAAGCGGGTGAACGTTTCAGCCGTCAACGAGTCAGGCGCAAAGCCGGCCCGGGAACCTGGCGCCGACGTACCAAGACATCGTTACGCTCTAGATCCGGTGACGAATGGGAGCGCTCCGCATGGGTTTGGAGATCAGGTTCCTCGGTCCGTGGGAGATCACGACGGGTGACCACGCGGTCAAGCTGGCCGGGCAGCGGCGGATCGGGGTCCTCGCCAGGCTCGCTCTGGACACAGGACAGGCCGTCCACGCCGACCGCATCCTCGCCGACGTGTGGGCGGGCAGTTCGGCGGCGACCGCGGCCAAGCAGCTCCACATCGTGATCTCCAAGCTCCGAGAGACGCTTGTTCCTCACGGCGGTGAGGACATCATCGAGACCGTGCCCGGCGCTTACCGGCTCACCCTCGACCGTGACCGCGTCGATGCGCACCTGTTCACCCGGCTGGCCCTGCGGGCGCGCACCGCCCGCGCCCAGAACACGACGGCGACCGCCGACGCGCTGTTCCGCCAGGCGCTCGGGCTTTGGCGAGGGCCGGCGCTGGCCGAGGTGGACGCGCCATGGGCGAGGATCGAGGCCGGCCGATTGGAGGAGGAACGGCTCGCCGTTCTGGAAGAGCACGTCGATCTACGGCTCGCCGCCGGGGACCACCACGCCGTGGCCGCCGAACTCGCCGCGCACGTCAAGGCGCACCCGCTGCGCGAGCGGCCCGCCGCCCAGCTCATGCTCGCCCTGTACCGCGACGCGCGATCTTCCGAGGCGCTGGCCGTCTACCAGGACACCCGCAGGGTCATGGTGGAGGAGCTGGGCATCGAACCCAGCAACGAGCTGCGCCGCCTCCACCAGGCCATCCTCGTCCGCGACCCGGTGCTCGACCTCAGCGCCCCGGCGCAGGAGGTCACGCTGGCCGAGCCGGTCGTGCCCGCCGAGCTTCCCGCCGACACGCAGGCGTTCACCGCCCGGGCCGCCGAGATCGAGCGGCTGCGAGCCGCCCTCGTCACGGACGGCGGTTCCACGATCGCGGTGATCGACGGTCCCGGCGGCATCGGCAAGTCCGCGCTCGCCGTACACGTCGCGCATGCCGTCAGCGGCCGCTTCACCGACGGCGTTGTCTACGTCAACCTGCACGGCGCTACCGCCGGGCTTGCCCCGCTGACGTCCATCGAAGCGCTCCGTCACCTGCTGCGCTCGCTGGGCCTCGACGGCAGTGCCGTACCCGTCGACCCCGGTGAGGCCGCCGCCCGCTACCGCTCGCTCACCGCGACGTGCAACCTGCTGGTGATCCTCGACAACGCCCGCGACGTACGTCAGGTCCGCCCTCTCATCCCAGGCGGGGCCGGCTGCCGGGTCCTCATCACCAGCCGCGACCCGCTGGCCGTCCTGGACAACGCCCACCACCTGCACCTCGGCACGCTCGACGACTCCGACGCGGCCGCGCTGCTCACCCACGTCGTCGGCGCCGACCGGGTACGCGCTGAGCCGGAGGCGACGGCGGAGATCGTACGGCTCTGCGGTGGTTTCCCGCTCGCGCTCCGGATCGCGGGCGCCCGGCTGGCGGCCCGCCCCGTCTGGGCGATTTCCGATCTGGCGGTACGACTCGCGGACGCCACCCGGCGCCTGGATCTGCTGGAGTACGCCGACCTGGCCGTGCGCGCCGGTATCGCGGTCAGCCACCAGCAACTGCGCGAGGAGCCGGCCGGACGGGACGCCGCTCACCTACTGGCCCTGCTCGGCATGCTTGAACTGCCCACGCACACCCCCGCCGCCACCGCCGCCCTGGCCGGCTGGCCGGAACACCGCGCAGAGGCCGCCCTGGAACGCCTCCTGGACGCCCGGCTCCTCGAACCGGCAGGGCCCGGCCGGTTCCAGTTCCACGACCTGGTCCGCCTCTACGCCCGGGAACAGGAACTTGCCGCAGAGGAGCGGGCAAGCGCGATCCGCCGCGCTCTGCACCACTACCTGGCCACGGCGAGGCAGGCCGACAGACTGGCGGCGGCCGGCACCACGGACTTCGAATACTTCCATTGCGAGCAGACCGGGGAGGAGATCACCACCCTGGAGGCCGCGAACCAGTGGGTCGAGCGCGAACGCGACAACCTGCTGGCCGCGGTCCGCCAAGCGGCCCGTGACTCCACCGATCGGACGGCGGCCGTTCTCGCGAACGTCACCCAGTGGCTGTTCGACCGGCGGGGTTGGTTCTCCGAGCTTGTCGAGGTGAGCGAGGAGGCTCTGCGAGGTGCCGGAGAGCTGGAGGACTGGGGCTCCATGGCGCCCCTGCACCAGGGGCTCGCCTCCATACACCAGCAACTCGGACGTTTCCAGGAGTCCCTGGACCACCTGGAGGAGGGGCTGGCCTGCTGGGACCGGGCCGGACTGCCGGACCGCAAGGCGGGGATGTACAACGACCTCGGGACCGTCTACGCGATGATGGGCCGCTACGACGACGCCCTGGCCGCGCTGGAGCGTGCGCTCGTCATCGTCGAGCGTATCGGCCGCAGGGACCACGAGTCCTACGTCCGCAACAACCGGGTGCACGTCTACTACCGTCAGGGGAGATTCGGGGAAGCCGTCGAGGAGGCACGGCACGTCCTGGCCATGACGGAGGAACTGGACGACACCGGGAGCCTCGGCATCGCCCACGACACCCTGGGCGATGCCTACCGGGCCAACGGCATGCTCGCCGAGGCCGCAGCGGAATACCGCCACGCCATCAAGCTCCAACGTGAGGTCGGCTTCACGCTCTACTCCGCCGTGTCCTGCTGGTGGCTCGGCCACACTCTGCACGACCTGGGACGACGGGAGGAGGCGCGGGCCTCCTGGCGGGAATCGCTCGACCTGCTTCGCCAGGCCCGTCTCCTGACCCCCGTCGAGGTGGCGGCCTACCTGGCGCAGCCTGTCCCGGACACGCCGGAACCCATCAAGAACCAGCTGTGAGCGCTACTTCCCGGCTAGTGTGAGAGCGACGTAAGACTCCCACGCCACGACCCGGACAGCGCGGTGCTCAGCCGATGATCGCTGGAAAGTGTGAGTGAGGCTCCCAGTCGTCCTCGACACCCGAATCCACAGGGTCTCCAGTCGTCCCACCCGTCGAGTTCCTGGCGGTCGCTCGTGTTGACTCCGACTCCGGCATCGGTGAACTGGGTGCGGACCCGTTCGGTCATCTTCTCCGACATGTAATGGTGGTGCAGGTCGAGCCGGTCCAGGTTGCGGAAGATCGGGGTGTCCACGCTCGCCTGCAGCTGGGCGGAACGGTGCCGTCGTGGCTGTGCGGCGGAAAGGTCACCAAGGACCTCGGGGAGCACTTCGAGGTCGGCTACAACGCGCTGCACCACCGTCTCGGATACGACGACATTCCCTACGCCACGCGATGGGTCGAGCAGAACCGCCCCGTCGGGGTGTCCCACTTCCTGGGCTGGGAGACCCTCACCCACGCCCAGAACCCGCACTACGCCGGGATGGGCGCATCGGCCACGCCGGACTTCAACGCCGACGGCGTGGGCAACCTCTTCTCAGCCGCCTCCGGGACGCTGACCGTCTGGAACGGCAAGGGCGGCAACCGGTTCGGCCCGGCTGCCGCGATCAGTCCCGGCTGGACACCGTACTTCTGAGAGATTCCCGGCCCGGACGACGACCACAGGCAGTTCCCCGCCCCGGCTGCCCGATTCTTCGGCGGCGCAGATCCTTGGCGGCTATCGGGAGCGGGGAGAGGAAGGGGCGAGGCGGTCGTGAACCAAGCGCCGGCGTTCCGCCGAAAGACCGCGAGCAGTCATGGCCCTATCCAGAAGATCAGCATCGAACCCCTGCGCTGCCATGTGGTCGAGGAGAGGTTCGTATCGATCCGAACGATCACGCAAGAGTTCTGTGGCCAACCGCAGTTCCAGGCGAACCGCAGGAACACGATACGAGCCACACGTGATCAAGACGTAGTGCTGCCACGGGCCACGGCCAACGCACTCCATCCCATCGGAGTCGGTCTCGCGCTCAACCGTGCTGATCTCCAAATGGACCCCGTTCACCTCGTACCTAGCAAAATACTGGGAACTCTCGGGAAGCCAAGATGCCGCATATAGACAAGGAAAGGACGAAAGGGCGGCAGCGAACGCGTCCACGTCCTCCCGCCGAGCCACCAAGAGGTCGACATCCCCGACAGGAAGCTGAACACCTTGCAGCAGAGCGGCACCTGTGCCACCCACGCGGTACATCGGGTCGGCCCCCACAGCCCTCAGGGCGGTGAGAGTCGTCTCTAACGCCGACGCTACGTCCTCCAGCCGCAGAGACGCCTCACCAGCTCCCATGACGATCAGCGTACCAATCACGAACCCGAGGTCACCGGAGGCCGGTCGTCGCAGTTCCCAAGCGGAGAGCGCGGGTACCGGCGACAGAGCACATGCCGGGCAACCTTCTGGAGGATCTCAGTGCTGACCTATGAAGATCTGACCGCATGGGCTGGAGCCGACCACGTCATCCGAGCCGAGCCAGATGCTGTGGCCGGTTGGCGGATCCCCGACTATCAAAAGGCCATCCTTGTGAATGTCGGAGTTCCTGTCGTCGAGCAACTCATCGAGTACGTCACGTTCCAGACCGATCCGGAGCCAGCGCTCGAGACCTCATCAGGAGGTAGGCTCTACCGGCTCACCCAGCACCACCACGGTGGCATCCGGCCTGACCTCAGATGGGCCTTCGGCGCCGAACCGGACACCGGCCAGGTCTACTACGTCCTGCCTGACGGCCAACCGTGGTTCGCCAACTCCTCAATCACGCTCTGGCTGCGAACACTGCACCACTATGGCCTCCATGTGACCCACTCGCCGACTCTCGGCGATCCCGACGAGCACGAAGAGGAAGCGCTGGCCGAACTTCGTGAGCTCGCGGAGGTACTCAAGAAGATCGACCCACCCGCCTTCGACGGCTACCACGGATACATGTGGGCGGAGTTCCTCGAACGCTGGCTCTGGTGACCGCCGTCCCCGGCATGGCACCAAGATGAATGATGCGTAGAGGATCAGTGAAGCCGCGTGCCCGTTGCGTGCCCGTTCCGTCTCATCGCGTGCCCGTTCGCGCCCGGCAATCAGACAGAGCAGTGTGAGAAGCACAGCTCAGACTTTGATGACGATGACGCGTCCGCCGCACAGGGCGGCGAGGTCCTCGGGGTCGGAGGTGAGGACCGTGACGGGACCTGGGGCAGCGAGGGCGGTGGCGCTGAGCATGGCATCGATGGCGTACTTGTGCCCGTGCAGGCCGGCGTCGGACAAGAGCGTGGCGGCGTGGCGGGCGACTGGTTCGGTGACCGGCTCGACGACAAGGCGGAACAGCGTCCACTCCAGGGCCGGCCGGTTGACGCGGGGGTGGACCACCTCGACGAGGGTGGCGGCAGAGGTGATGACGCGGAGGTCGTCGGCGCGGGCGAGAGCGAGCCATGCGGTGACCGTGCGGTCGCGCAGGACGGCCTTGGCCAGTCCCTCGCTGTCGAGGACGAGGGTGCCGCCGGGAGTGGCGGGAGAACAGGTCACGCGGCGTCCGCTCCACCGTTGGCCTGTCCCCGTCGGGCCTGGTGGAGTTGGTCGCGCAGTGCCTGGACCTCGTCGTCGGTGATGGGGCCGTGCTCGGCCTCGGCGACCTGGATGAGCTCGCTGAGGTTGTCGCGCTCGATCTGGCGGGCGACAGCGGCGGCGACGTAAGCGGACAGACCGGAAGGACCGCTCCGGGACCGGGCGGCCTCGGCGATGTCACGCGGCATGGTGATCGAATATTTGCCAGTAGGCTCGCTCATGCTCTCTATCCTACCTCTCATCCTCCCTGTGGCTTCGCGACCGCCTTGATGGCGGCCGCTCGCGGGGATGATCTGCCGGCGCTCTCTGTGAGGCTTACGGGTGATCGTCCTGTGAAAAGCGCCGCCACGCCGACCGCCGTCCCCAGCGCCACGCCGCCGCACGAGTACAGTCCTCCGATCGCCCCGTGTGACCTCGCCCCCGTAGATGGCCGGGGGCGATCGACGATCTGGTGCTGCGTACGTACCGCTGGAGAACCCGGCGATCAGCCCCAGTGCGGCTTCGCCTCAACCGAGGGGGCTAACCTGCTCATCGTCGACGAGCAGCGCCGCAAACTGGATCTGGTCGCGACCACCGCAGGCCAGGTCTGGGCTGATCGGCCCTGGCCGGCTCACGCGCTTCCAAGGAGACGACACTGCGAAGAGACGACCTGCGGCGGCCGATGCCGATCATCGCGTTCGTGCTGGGCCTGACCTTGTTGACCGGCTGCGCCATCGACAAGGGCACGGCACTCGCCGCGGATTTCGAGGAAGACTGGGCCGGTGCGCCGGACGTCGCGAAAATCCACACCACCAAAGACAACACGCTGCCCTTCCTCGGCAAGTCGACCGGCACACTGATCCTCAAGGACGGCACTTCGGCCGACAGCGTGACCAAGCTGGGGAACGAGTTGGGGGACTATGTCACCCGTCACGACAAGGTCACCGGCAGGATCACGGCGGATGACATCACCTTCACCGTTGTCGTGGAGGAGAGGCGCACCCGCGAAGTACTGGCGCTGTGGCGGTCGCTGACGGCCGACGACCAGGTGGTGAACGGCGACATCGACGACAGGCCCTGGAAAGGGACCGACCGCTGGCAAATCGAGGTCACCACGGTCGATGCCACCGGCGCCATGGCGGTGTTCAAGGACATGGTCGCCGATGGCGACCGGCACAGGCCACTCTCGAACGTGACATCCCTGGAGGTCGGCACGGAGCACGGGGTACGGCCCCGGCTCTCCGTCGCGACCGGCTTCGACGGCGGTGTCCCTGCCGAGGCGATCGCCGCGTACGAGGCGGTGGTCGCTCAGTACTCGGTCGTCCACGCGTCTCTGCAACCCGATCGTGTGGGCATCGTCGTGGCGGAGAGCGCGGATCGGGACCGTGCCGGCGAACTCGCCAGGAGGGCGGCGCCGAACCTCGGTGCCGCCGTCGAGGTCACCAGCGACAGCGGCGACTGATCTCTGGCTGGGGCTGGGCGCGACGTTCAGGAATTTGCTGCCTCGCCTGTGTCGGACAACGCCGCAGCGGGGAGCGACTCGGCGGACCGAAGGTCATCGTGCCGGTATCACGTCGGCGGTGACCGGCACGTCGGGCATGTCGGTATTGGTCACTACGGCGAGTTCGTGCCCATGGCGGGTCGGGCGCCATTGGCCGCCGATCAGCGGAACGAGGGCGATGTTCGGGGTGGGGCCGCTCGTCCAGTCGAGAAGCCCCGCCATGGTGTGGATGCGGGTGCGAGCGATCGCCTGGACGATCGTTCCGCGGTCGGTGGGGTCGGCGGCGGAGGCCAGGGCGTGGTGGGCGACCTCGATGAGGGCATGAGCCAGGCCAAGGGGCTGGAGCCAGCGTTTGCCCGTGCTGTGCTGGTATGTCGCAGCCAGCTCGGCGGCGGTGGTGCCGTCCAGGGAGGAACGGTAGGGATGGCTCGGCGTCCAGTAAACGAGCGTGGCCACGCGTGCTTGGGCCAGCTCTTCGCAGGCGTCGCGGGCATGAGGGATGCCGTGGTGCGGGTAGGCCAGCCATCGTGAGCAGGTGATCAGCCGCGGACGCCACCTGGCCTCGCGGGCTTGGCGGTGGAACAGCGCCAGATCGGTGGTGGTGGCCGCGCTGGTCAAGATGTCGGCACCGTGGCGGCGCAGGTGGTCGACGTGGATGCGGAGGTCCGTGGCCGGTTCGCGGTAACCGCCGAAGTCGAT
Organism: Nonomuraea sp. NPDC049480; assembly: GCF_044465905.1. Taxonomy (NCBI): domain Bacteria; kingdom Bacillati; phylum Actinomycetota; class Actinomycetes; order Streptosporangiales; family Streptosporangiaceae; genus Nonomuraea; species Nonomuraea sp. NPDC049480. The sequence goes on along the minus strand of NZ_JBITMD010000025.1, from coordinate 19,262 downwards.
CAAGGTATGGCCGCGTTCGGTCGCCACCGGCGCGAAACCGCGGCGCAGCAACTGTCCCTGCAGGTCATCGTTCCACAGGCAACCGACCGTTTGCGTGGAGCCGAGACGCTCCCACATCTCGGCGAACACGATGGCGATGTCGTCGAGTCCCCAGGCGAAGTGATATGTCCACTGGAATCGGTGCCGGGTGTCGGTGGCGCCTCGATATACGTACGCCTGCCAGGGGAAGGTGGTCGACACGCATGGCACCTGGAGCTCCTCGCAGGTGTCGGTCACCGCGGGCAGCACCTTGGTGCCGGCCATGGTGATCACGATGTGGGCGCGTTCCTGTTCCAGCAGTTCTCGTACGGCCTGGCGGGCCTGAGCTGGGTCGGATCGGCTGTCTCGGGTCGCGATACGCAGCGTGTAACGGCGATTTCCGTTACGCACCTGACTCAGGTGCGGCGCCAGCGTTCGGAGCAGGAAGGACAGCGGATCGCCGAGCCGGGCCAGCCGCCCGGTTTCCGGGATCACGGCGCCGATGCACAGCTGCGGATCTGATCCCATCGTCACCTTCTGTGGACAACCGTCGTGGGACTGGTTGGGGCCTGGGGGCGCCAGGCCCCAATCGTGTGATCGGCTTACCGGTCCACGGTGATGCAGGTGGTGCGGCTCAGGAGCGAGAGGGTTTCGTTGCCGCAGTTGTTGCTGTGGCCCGAAGCGTTGCGGGCGAACAGCAGGTTGGACAGGATGCCGCCGCTGGAGCCGGATGAGTCTCCGGCATCCCCGGGGGCGTGCTCGTTTATCGTGACGCAGGTACGCTCCTTGAGAAGCGAGAGCTTGCCCGTGCCACAGAGATTGGCGTGGCCGGATGAGTTCCTTCCGGAGATGTTGGACAGCAGGCCGCCCGTGCCGCCGTCGTCGTCGCCGGCATGAGCACCGGCCGTGGCGATCCCCACGGGAGTGATCATGATTCCGGCTACTGCCGCCGCTACCACGGCGATCCTTCGTATCGTCCGCATTACCTCTGCCTTGGATTTTGCGCCCTCGGCCGCGCCCTGCGACCGGCAATGCGAATGGTAACAGGACAACTACTGAGAGTTACAAGTGAAGACTGGATCGCCGACATCTGAGCGGCCGCTGCTGGACTTGCTTGGGACGGATCGCCTCTTCGGCGAGCCTGCCGTCAGTGCTGCTGCCTGACGAGGGTTGAGCCCCATTCAGTTCAGCGAGTGGCCGAATCCAATGTCCTGTTGTAATCGCGGGCCTTCGCCGTGTCGCAGCCCACTCGGCGATTTCCGTGTGTTGCGGGCTTCTGCAGCCGAATTCTCGCCGGAGTCGGCGAGTGGGTCGCAGAGGGGATTTCAGCAGGCTCAGGGCTGCGAGCCGGCGCGGAGACCGTGGCGGGAGATCCTTGCTGCTCGTGGGGCCGATGTCCAGTACGGCAGCCGGAGATCGGGACCTGCGGCTGGTGACCTTCCAGCGCGTAAAAGGGGATGAATCCTCTCCGGGCGCGGTGCAAGGCTGGGCTCGTGATCGACACGCGAACCGTGGTCCTGGTCGAGGGAGTCAGCGATAAGTCGGCCATCGAAGCGTTGGCCGAGCGCCGTGGCCGGAACCTGGCGGCCGAAGGCATCTCCCTTGTGGCGATGGGCGGCGCCACGAACATCGGGACGTATATCGGCAGGTTTGGCCCTCCCGGTCGCAATCTCCGGCTGGCCGGTCTGTGCGACGTCGGGGAGGAAGGCGACTTCCGGAGGGTTCTTGAGCGCGCCGGCCTTGGATCCAACCTCAGCCGAAGCGATCTGGAGGCGCTCGGATTCTTCGTGTGCGTCGCCGACCTGGAAGACGAGCTGATCCGCGCCCTCGGCACCGCCACGGTTGAGCGCGTTGTCGATGCCGAGGGCGAGCTCAGCTCATTTCGCACGCTCCAGAAGCAACCCGCATGGCGCGGGCGCACCACTCACGACCAGCTGCGCCGGTTCATGGGATCAGGCAGTGGCCGCAAGATCCGCTACTCTGGCCCGCTCGTCGCGGCACTCGATCTCGATCGCGTACCTCGGCCGCTGGACATGCTGCTGGCCCACCTATGAGGCAGCCGGAGATGGTGATTTCGTCATTGCCGGGTGAGGCGGATTCGTTCCACTAAAGTACCTCCGTCCCCTACACGCGCCTGTGACCCCGCCCGACGGCGCATGCCGACCCTGCCCACGGGTCCCCGACCGAGGAGCAACCGTGACCGACCTGGCGTCTACGTCCCTGCAGCAGGAGATCGCCCGGGATCTGCAAGTGAGCGCGTCCTTCGATGTACGACAGGAGATCGAGCGCCGGGTGGCCTTCCTCACCGACCAGCTGATCTCCACGGGCCTGCGCTCGTTGGTGCTGGGCATCAGCGGCGGTGTGGACTCCATGACCGCGGGCCGGCTGTGCCAGCTCGCGGTAGAGCGGGTCCGTGCCGCCGGGCGGGAATCGACGTTCTTCGCGATGCGGCTTCCGTACGGCGCCCAGGCTGACGAGAAGGACGCGCAGCTGGCGCTGGAGTTCATCCGGCCCGACCGGGTCCTGACCGTCGATGTGAAGCCCGCCAGTGACGCCGCGATGGAGGCGGTGCTGGCCGCAGGCACGGTCTTCCGCGACGCGCACCACCAGGACTTCGCGCACGGCAACATCAAGGCCCGGCAGCGCATGATCGCTCAGTACGCGGTGGCGAACGCGCACGAAGGCCTGGTCGTGGGCACCGACCACGCTGCCGAGGCGGTCTCCGGCTTCTTCACCAAGTTCGGCGATGGCGCGGCCGATGTGGTTCCGCTCACCGGCCTCACCAAGCGGCGCGTACGGGCCATGTCGCAGGCTCTGGGTGCGCCGTCCGCGCTGATTGGGAAGACCCCGACCGCGGACCTGGAGACACTGAACCCGGGCAGGCCCGACGAGGAGGCGCTCGGCGTCACCTACGACGACATCGACGACCTCCTGGAAGGCAAGCCGGTCGATGAGGCCGCTTTCGTGGCGATGGCCCGCCGCTACCGGCTCACCGAGCACAAGCGACAGCTGCCGATCGCCCCCTGAGCTGGTCCCTCGTCAGCCGGGTCTCGAGCCGGATGGCCTCGTCTTCCACGGAAATCTCTACCGAGACGCTACTGCTCGGCCGGTTCACCGTGTCGTGGTTGTCGCGCCTCCCATTCACGCCGCTGCGCCGCTCGCTCGGCTTTCACCCGTTCATGAAGTGCTCGATCCAAGTCTCTGGCACTCGGTTGGCAATGCCGCAAGACGGAGACCTCCGTCGCGTGTCAGATCCGTGCCAGAACAGGCGGGCAGCAGGGGTCTCTCACGGTGGCCCACGGTCCGGCGGCCCATGCTGACCCGCCTCCCCGTTCCCCAACTCGCGAGGGTGCGATTCCCGTCACCCGCTTCCCCTGTGAAGGGCCAGGTCAGGAGTCGAATCCTCGCCCGGGCCCTGGTCATTTTCGGCGAGATTGCCGATCTATGTCGCGAGCGTTCTCCTGCGCGGCACATACTGGAGGAGATGAAGCCAGCCAGCGGCGCGTCCCGTCGCCACCTGCCCACAAGTCCCTTCAAACCTCCGCCCCCCACCCCACCTGCCGAGCGGTTCAGCGTGGACGACCAGGTAACCCATGATCGATATGGCCTGGGCGTCGTCATCCGTGTAGAAGACGAGATCGCCGTGTTCGTCGACTTCGGATCGCGGCAGGAACGAATCACGACACCCTTCAACAAGCTCTACAAACTCTGAACCTGCTGCCCCGCGGGGAAGCACACAGCGCGAGCACATCCACGCCGGCGGTCTAGCTCGGCCAGGCCAGCGTGGAGCGTGTGGGAGCCTTGCTTCCTCGAGCCCGCCAAACGAGCACGGGTATGCCACGAGGTAGCAAAGCCATGCCCTCCCCGTGCCCGTTGCGTGCTCGTTCGTCGAGTGATCAGCGGGACAGCGGCGACTGTACGGTCTGTTCATGGTGGATTGGATACGCCTTCAACTGGACGTGGACGGGTTCGACGACGAGGCGTTCGAGCCGTACCTGCGCCGGGCGTGCGCGTCAGGCATCACGTTCACGACGATGGCCGATGCCGGCGACACAGCGGATCATCGGCGTGCGCTCTATGACCTCAACAGGGCGTGCTCGGCCGACATCCCAGATCGGGGCGAGTTCTACACGTACGAGGAATACGTCGCACAGCGCATCGACGTGCCGACCTTCCACCCGGATGGCGTCATCCTCGCGATCTGCGACGGCGCGTGGATCGGAATGTCGACGACCTCCTTGCACGCGACCAAGGGCTACGCGTTCAGCGAGATGACCGGCGTGCTCGCGCCCTACCGGGGGCGAGGTCTGTCTCTGGCGTTGAAACTGCTGGCGATCCGATTCGTCCGGTCGTCGGGCTATCGGTGGCTCGCGACGTTCCACCATCCGCGTAACGCGTCCGCGATCGCGATGAACCGGCGGCTCGGCTTCGTCGATCAGGCGGGCGAGTAACCGCCGGCGAAGCTCCAAGATCAAGAGATCGTGCTGGATCCGCACGTGTTCCGACGAACCCGCCGGCCATCGGGGCACCTCCGCTACAGCTCGTCTTGCTCCGTCCATGGCCTCGCGGTGTGCTGCTCGGTCATCCGATCCATGCGTGCCTGCTGGGCAGCCTCACGCGCGACGGCAGACGGGATGGGCAGGGAAGCGGGCGCGGGGTCGCCGCGCCCGCCCACACCTCCTTCGCCCGCTCATCCGACCACCTTGTCCAGGAAGGAATGCAGGTTGGCCCGGGTACGGGCGACCTTCTCCTCCTGGGTGAGTGACTCATCGATGACTCCGCCCCCCGCGGCCTCCTTCTTCCCTCGTGTGTAGAGGGAGCAGGCGAGGTCGGTGCACAGGTATTGCCCGACCGAGTTGCCCTGGCGGCCGGCTTCGCCGGTTCGGCGCGCGGTCATCAGCGCCACGCCGCCGTTGGTGTGCGTGGTCAGGCACAGCGAGCACATGCTGCGTGAGGTGAAGCCGCGCGACGCGCCGGATGTCACCCGGAGCGCGATTCCGATGAGGGGGCCGTCGCGCTCGGCGAGCACGTAGGCACGTTCAGGCGCACCCGGATCTCGCCATCCGAGGAAATCCAGGTCTTCCCAGGGGAGGTCTGCGAGGTCTTTGGGGAGGTTGAGGCGCTTGGCCTCTCCCTTGGAACAGTTGATGAAGGCCGCGCGGATGTCGCGTTCGATGATTGGTCTCATGGACGGGGAGGCTAGCTTCCCTAGGCATACTAAGCAAATACTTAAAGCCTGTAAGTAGGCGAGAAGGGTGGCACATGGCACGCGCGGGAGTGACCGCGGAACGCCTGACCCGGGCGGCAGCGGACCTGGCCGACGAGATCGGCTTCCAGAACGTGACCGTCTCGGCGCTCGCACGCAGATTCGGTGTCAAGCCCGCAGCCCTGTACTCCCACATCAAGGACGCGCAGGACCTGAGGGTCAGGGTGGCGGCGCTGGCCCTGACGGAGCTCGCCGACAGGGCCGGCGCCGCCCTGACCGGCCGCGCGGGCAAGGACGCGCTGGTGGCCTTCGCCAACGCCTACAGGGACTACGCGAAAGAACATCCGGGCAGGTACGCCGCGGCGCAGATCGGGCTTGACCCGGAGACGGCGGCCGCCGGCCCGGCGAGGCGGCACGCGGAGATGACGCGGGCGATACTGCGCGGATATGAACTGCCCGAGCCCGACCAGACGGACGCGGTACGCATGCTGGGAGGCATGTTCCACGGGTACGTGAGTCTGGAGACGGCGGGCGGGTTCCGCCACCACCCGCGCGAGGTGGACGCCTCGTGGTACAGAGTCCTGGACGCCCTCGACGCCGTTCTCAGAAACTGGCCGCCGGCCTGACGCCCGCGGTAGAACGCCGGTCATCGCCCCTTTTCAGGCGGTCCCGCCCGTGTGGAGCGAAGGGCCCCGGATCATGCGCCAGATGAGCCACGACTGCAGCAAGCCCGCGACAGTGAGGGCCACGATGAGCAGCACGGGGTCCGCTGTCCCGGGTGGCAGGAAATCCCATCCCCACCAGATCAGCCATCCGAGAGGGAAGGTGACGGCCGCGAGGGCGACGCCGGTCAGCAGGATCGGATCCTGCACGGTCAACAGGATCACCAGCGAGACGACGCCGAGAACGAGCACCAGAATGGCGTAGGCGCCGGCGAGAACAGCCGCGACCGTGCCGCGCCGGTAACGGCGCATATGGTCACGCTCCTTTGGGCAGGGGAAAGCCAGAGTTTACCGGCTATTGTGTCACGGACCGAGGGCTCATGCCTAAGTGTCAGACGCGCCGGGGTTCCGAAGTCTCATGGATAATCGGCCCGCATAAGCATTGCAGGGCGGTTCTCCTCCGGTCATATGTTTGTTGAAGATTTCTGTTCGGCGGTAAACGCGCCCGGTGTGCCGTGTAGATCTTTCCAGAATGAACGGCCCCAAGAGAAAGGGCCGCATTATCTCGGCGAACCGTGGAATAACGAGACAAAGATTCATGCGCCCGCGCCGTGCCAGGGGGAGTTCACATTGACCAAGCAGCAGGAGCACCTTGTCAGCGAGGCTCCGACCGTGCCCGAAGCGCCCGTGGCCGAGCGGTACGAGCGCTATGTCGGCGGCACCCCCGAGGTCGAGCGGGAGATCTTCGAGAAACTCGCCCACGACCTCATGCGGGTCCAGCTGAAAATCCGGAAACGCGGCGGCGCCGCCGGCATCGAGCGGACCTTTCACGCGAAGGCGATCCTGGGCGTCGAGAACGCCCGGCTGAGGTTCCGCTCGGACCTTCCCGAGGACCTGCGGACCGGCTTCGTCCAGCCCGGTGCCGAATACCCGGTCATCGTCCGGCTGTCCAACGCGAGCGGCGTCCGCCAACCGGACCACGCCCCCGATCTGCGCGGCGCGGCACTGCGGATCCAGGTGGGGCCGGACGAGGCCCATGACCTGCTCATGACGAACCATCCGGTGTCCCACGCGCGGAACGCACGCGAGTTCGTCAAGTTCGCGCAGGCCATGGCGGGCGCGGACTCGACCCTGCGCAAGGGCATCGCGGTGTTCGTCAAGCTGCCGTGGGCGGTGGGCTGGTCCACCGCCGCGCGCATGCGGCGGAACGTGACCGCGGGAACCGGGCGCGAGGTACGCAGCCTCGCACTCGAGACGTACTGGAGCCGCGGCGCGATCCTGTGGGGGCACGCCGGGCCGGTTCGCTACCGGCTCCGCCCCGTCTCGGGCGCGACCCCGGCGCCCCAGCCGTCGCGGAGCGATCCCGACTACCTCAGCCGCGAGATCTCAACGCGGCTGGCCGGCGAGGACGTCGTCTTCGAGCTGTGCGTACAGCGCTACGAGGACCCCAGGAGCACGCCCATCGAGGACGGCGCGGCCGACTGGCGGGAGGAGGACGCGCCCGTCGTACCGGTGGCCAGGCTGACGATCCCGCGCCAGGATCTCGACACCGCGGACGCGCGCGCCTGCGCGCTCCGCGTCGACCAGCTCGCCTTCGACCCGTGGAACACCACCGAAGAGTTCCGCCCCCTCGGCAACCTGAACCGCGCTCGCAAGGCCGCCTACGAGGCCTCCAGCGCCCATCGCCGGGGATACCGCTTCATCACGCCGGCGCCCAGGCGCAATGTCGTCGTCGGCGGACTGCTGCGGCCCGGATTCAGGGTGGCCAACCGGTTCGTCCCCTGGCACAAGCTGCCGACCTGGATCGGGCTCCTCAACATCGAAGCCCTCCGGCAGGAGTTGCGCCGTGACAACCTCATCGACACCGAGGTACGTGAGGCCGTGCCCAAGGCCCATCCGGTGCCGCCGCCCATCGACGAGCACCTGCGGGTCAGGCGCACCTACAACGGCACCTGCAACGACCTGTCCGCCCCGGCGATGGGGGCGCTCGGCTCGGTCTTCGGCCGCAATCTCCCGCCCGTCTACCAGCCCGACCTCTTCGACACGCCCAATCCGTTGATCGTCAGCAGTGAGCTGCTCCATCGCGACACCTTCATCCCGGCGCGGTCGCTGAACATCCTCGCCGCCGCCTGGATCCAGTTCCAGGTGCACGACTGGGTCGACCACAAGCGCCACCCGGCCGGGGCGAAGAGCGTCGAGGTGCCGCTGCCGTCCGGCATGACCTGGGTCAACACCCCGGGGGGAGCGCCCGAGACGGTGATGCGGTTCGCCGAGGACGAGGACATGCGCCCGGCCGGCAGCACGGGGCCGCCGATCCTTTCCGCCAACGCCGCCTCCCACTGGTGGGACGGCTCGGAGGTCTACGGCGGCGACGAGACCGTCGCGAAGTCCCTGCGCGAGCCGGACGGCGGCGCGGCGCTGCACCTGGAGGAGGGCCACCTGCCGGCCGGCCCGGACGGCATCCCCATCACCGGGTTCAGGAACAACTGGTGGCTGGGTCTCAGCGTCATGCACACCCTCTTCGCGCGCGAGCACAACGCCGTGTGCGAGGCGCTGCGGAGCGAGTATCCCCGCATGGACGAGGACACCGTGTACCACACGGCGCGGCTGGTCGTCTCCGCCCTCATCGCCAAGATCCACACAGTGGAGTGGACGCCTGCCATCCTCGCCACCGAGCTGATCGACATCGGGCTGACGGCCAACTGGTCGGGGCCGCCGAAGAACTGGCTGACCCAGCTGGGGTTGTGGCTGGTCGACGCGCACGCGCTCACCGGCATCCCCGAGACCCTGCCCGACCACCACGCCGCGCCGTACTCGCTCACCGAGGACTTCGTCACCGTCTACCGGATGCACCCGCTGATCCCGGACGACTACGAACTCGCCGACCACAGGTCCGGCCGGACGCTCGGCACCCTGGGGTTCAACGACGTGCAGGGCTCGGCCACGGAGGCCGTCCTGCGCGAGGCCGGTCTCGCGAACTCGCTCTACTCGCTGGGCATCGCGCACCCGGGGGCGATCACGCTGTACAACTACCCGCGCGCGCTCCAGGCGTTCGAGCGGGACGGCGAGATCATCGACCTGTCCGTGGTCGACCTGGTCCGTACGCGCCGCCGCGGCGTGCCGCGCTACAACGACTTCCGCGCAGGCCTGCGCCGGCCGCGCCTGCGGCGCTTCGAGGACCTCACCTCCGATCCGGACACGCTGGCCCGGCTCAAGGACGTCTACCGCACGGTCGACGACATCGACACGATGGTCGGCCTCTACGCGGAGAACCCGCCCGAGCGCTTCGGCTTCAGCGACACGGCGTTCCGCATCTTCATCCTCATGGCCAGCCGGCGGCTGCAGAGCGACCGCTTCCTCACCGTCGACTTCAGGCCCGAGATCTACACCCCGCTGGGGCTGGACTGGATCGAGCGCAACGGCATGAAGAGCGTCATCCTGCGGCACTGCCCGGACCTGGCGGGCTTCCTGCCGCGAACGGCGAGCGCGTTCGCGCCATGGCGCCCGGCCATGACCATAGGGCGTGACCGGGCATGAAGCAGGCGATCAGGCAGGAAGGGCTGGAAGACCTCCTCTCCCGGCCGCTGCTGGACACCATCTGGAGGCGGCGTACCCATCGGGTCAGCCGCGGCGCGTCCGTTCCGGCCGGTTCGATGAGCTACCGGTCGCCGCACGCTCCGATGCCGCTGACGGAGCTGGAGGAGGCGGTGCTCATCGCGCTCACCGGCTGCTCCGGCCTCACCATGCCGGACCGGCCGTTCGAGGACCCGCGCAACGGCGACCCGATCATGGCCAAGCCGAATCTCAACACGGCCGGCCGCACGGCGGGCAGCCCCGACAACGCCCAGGGCACCCACTTCTTCATGATCAACGACACCGGCACGTACTACCTGAGGAAGTTGCCGCCCGCCCCGGACCTGCCCTTCGACGCCGGCACGCTGGTCGAACGGGCCCGCCAGGCCAAGGTGAGGGTCCTGCCCGAACGGCTCGACGTCGCCGAGGGGATGCGGGATTTCCCCGCGTACCTGGACTCCAACCGCTTCCTGTCCAATCTGCCCGGCACCACGGTCTTCCTGCCCGTGGTCGACCTCTCCCACCAGTACATCAACGGGCTGATGTACCTGCTCACCCAGCCGGAGGGGGCCAGGCCGACGCTCGTCGACGACCGCAACTTCTACCGCCCGGCGGGCGTGCGGAAATGGGTGAAGAACGGCTTCCTGAACGCCGAGCTCAAACTGCCGCTCGGGGCCCTGGGGCCGATGCGCACCCAGGTCGAGGCGGATCTGCTGCTGCAGAACATGATGCTGGTCGCGGACGGCATGGGACTCGGCGCCTGGATCCACGCCACGATCCACCCGCAGATCATGCTGGGCGACCCGAAGTTCTCCCGGGTGTACGGCCGGATGCTCGGCTTCGACTTCGTCGTTCCGCGCTTCCGCCTCGCCGACCTCCTGCGCTGGCACGTGCCGCTGCCGAAGTACCGGGCCCTGCGTTCTCATCCGGTCGGGCTCCGGGCCGGCGGCGAGCACCTGATCAAGGCCGCCTGCCCGCCCAACCACCCGTCGATGGAGGCGGCCGTCGAGAGCGTCGTACGGGCGAAGTTCGGGCCGGGCGGCATCTACTCCGACGCGCAGACCTTCGCCCGCGTCTACAAGGACGACTACGGACAGCGCTACCTGGCCGAGGCGGGCGAGTACGACCAGCAGGTGATCGACTGCGTACGAGACGTCTGCGTGTACATCCACGCGACGCACGGCCGGTTCCCCGCGCACACCGACGCCGTCCACGTGCCCGGCATCTGGCTGCAGACCCACCACGTCGAGCCGGAGTACTACGAGCGGTTCTTCGTGAACGGAGCGACCGATGCGCACACGCGGCACATAGCGAGGTGGCACACGCCATGAAGGTTTACGAGGCCATCGTCGAAGGGCTGGAAGACATCGGGGTGGAGGCCGCCTTCGGCGGCGCCGGTGAGAACGCCGCCGGCCTGATGCTGGCGCTGAAGCATGCGCGGCGGATCCGGCCGATCATCACCCGGCACGAGCAGGCCGCGTCGTTCATGGCGTGCGGGTACGCGATGTACACGGGCAAGCTGGGCTTCTGCTTCGCCACGGCCGGACCCGGGGCGTTCAACCTGTTCTCCGGGCTGGCCATGGCGATGTCCGACTCCTACCCGGTCCTTGCCGTCTCGGGGTACGCGTCGAGGAAATGGCAGGGATGGGGCTCGCTCAACGAGACCTCGGGCCTGAACGGGACACCCGACTCGCAGGCCATGTTCGCGGCCACGACCAAGAAGTCCTTCCTGCTCACCGACGCCGCGGACACGTTCGACGTCCTCGAGGAAGCGGTCAACGTCGCGTTCGAGGGCCGGCCGGGGCCTGTCCACATCCACGTTCCCGAGGACCTGACCGAGCGCGGCGTCGAGGTCGGGGGCGTGCGGTCCATCCGGCTCGACGTCGCGCCGGTTCTGCCCGACCCGGAACGCGTGGCGGAGATCGCCTCGGTGCTGGCTGACGCCATCGCGCGGCGCAAGCGGGTCGTGGCGCTCGCCGGCTTCGGCGCCGTACGGAGCGGGGCGGGGCCGGAGATCAAGCGGTTGATCGAGCGATTCCAGATCCCGCTGCTGACCACGCTCGACGGCAAGGGCATCGTCTCCGAGAGGCACCCGCTCGCCGTGGGCGTCTTCGCCGACAGCGGTCACGCGAGCGCCTGGAAGGCCTTCCGCGAGGCCGACGTGGTGCTGTGCATCGGGAACTCCCTCAACCAGCACGCCACGTTCAACTACCGCGAGGACCTGTTCGACGACAAGCTGCTCATCCACGTCAACATCTCCGACACCGAGTTCCGCAAGGCGTACAAGCCCGACCACGCGCTCCTGTCGGACGCCCGCCCGGCCGTGGCGGCCCTGGTCGACGCGCTGGAGCAGCGGGTCGGCGAGGTGCCGGCCGTCGAGATCGACGGCAAGGACTACGAGGCCAGGCACATCACCCACCTGACCGGGAAGATCCACCCGGGCGAGCTCGCGCAGGCGATCGGGCGGATGCTGCCGGAGCGTGGTGTCCTCCTCGCCGACGCCGGTGCGCACCTGGCCTGGCTGGGCTACTACGTGGAACTCGAGGAAGGCCAGAACTTCCGCAAGGCCGGCTCGTTCGGGCCGATGGCCGGGCACGTCAACGGCGCCATCGGGCTGAAGGTCGCGCAACCGGAGCGGACGGTCGTGGTCGGCTGCGGCGACGGGTGCTACTCGCTGTCCGGGTTCGAGCTGATGACCGCCGTCGAGCATGGCATCCCGGTCATCTGGGTCATCTTCGACGACCGGGAATTCAAGTTGATCAAGCTCTATCAGCTGGTGACGTACGCGGAGAGCGCGCTGGTCGAGTTCGAGAATCCGGACTTCGCCGCGTATGCGCTGGCCTGCGGCGCTGATGGCTACCGGGTGGAGACGCTCGAGGAGTTCGAAGACGCCTTCCGCCGGGCGCTGGCCTCCGGCCGTCCCACGGTCATCGACGCCGCGATCACTCGATGGGCCGTGCCCCACTACAGCCCTTCGCCCGATGGCGTGATCGCCGGCCTGATCGAGACCCTCGAAGACCGTCTTCGCGGTCGCTGACCCTTGCGGAAATCCGGTTGACCGGCACACCGCCCGATGATCAGACTCCACGGGTGCATATCGAATTTTCCAGGATCTCCGCCGGTGACGGCGAGGCGCTCGCCGACTTCCTGACCGGCGAGGAATGGCCGTACCACGCGGGGACGCAGGAGCGCGAGACCGTCGCGCGCCGGCACGCCGAGGGCCGCTACGACAACGAGGAGGAGCGCACCTTCTGGGTGCTCGCCGACGGCGAGCGCGCGGGGCTGGTCAGGCTGCAGGATCTCGCCGACGACACCCCCATGTTCGACCTGCGGATCCGCAAGGCGTGGCGAGGGCGCGGCCTCGGCACGGAGGCGGTCGCCTGGCTGACCCGCTACCTCTTCACCGAGCTGCCCGACGTGCTGCGCATCGAGGGCCACACCCGCGTGGACAACGGCGCGATGCGGGCGATCTTCCGCAAGAGCGGATACGCGAAGGAGGCGCACTACCGGGACGCCTGGCCGGCTCCGGACGGCGTGCGCCACGACGCGACCGCCTACGCGATCCTGCGCCGGGACTGGTTGTCCGGGACCGTCACCCGGCCCGCCTGGGACGACGAGCCCGTCACCTGAGCTCGGAGCCGAGCAGGCCCATCATCAGGTAGTCGTGCAGTTTGCCCTGCCTGCGGAACGACTCCCTGCGCCTGCCCTCCTCCACGAAGCCGACCTTGGTGTACACACGCACGGCCGCCGCGTTGTCCGCGACCACCCACAGCGTCAGCCGGTGCAGGCCGATCTCCTCGAAGGCGTACCGGCAGAGCACCCGCAGGGCGTCGGTCGCGTGGCCGCCGCCCCAGCGGTCGCGGTCGCCGATGGCGATGCTCTGCACCGTGGCGTCGCCGTTGCGGAAGTCGGTGTCGCCGAGCGCGACGTACCCGATCAGTTTCCCGTCGTCGAGCGCCTCGATGCCGAGCACCATCTGCTCGAAGGTGTTGCGTGGCCGGTTCTGCCCCTTCTCCATGTTCTGGGCCAGGGAGATGGGCGGCGCCTCGTCCATCCACCGGCCCACCTCGGGATCGTGGTACCACCGCCACAGGGCCTCACTGTCGGCCGGCTCGAGGGCTCGCAGGCGTACGCGTTCTCCGGTCAGCATGGCGGCAATATCTACCAGGGGCGCCGATCGGCAGGCAAAGGGATTTCCGGCTCCCTGGGCATGCGTGGAGGAAGTAGTAATCGGACTGGTACACGCACCGAAAGGCTGCGCGGCGTCGGCCGCCGAAAAGCTGAGACTTACAGGCGCCGCCGCGAGCGTTTCAGCGACCACTACAACGGGTAAGGCCGTCGTTAATTTCTGAGCTGCCTGATATTCAGGAGCCACAGATGTCCCCTCTCACGCTCACGCCCGCGGCCCGTGAAGCGCTGCGCGACGGCGAAGTGGTCTTCTTCGACTGGCACGTGACCGGCCTCTGCTGCGCGGACGCCGGCGAGTTCTCCGTCAGGCCGCTGCGTCGTTCCCGGCTTCCCAAGCGGGCGCGGAGCCTCGGAACCGATCTGGTGTACGCGCATCCGACCGCCTGGGTGCATCTGGCCGAGCTGCCGGTGACGATCGACTGCCGTCCGCTGTGGCGCTGGCGGCGCTTCACCACCGATCTGCCGCCGGACGCCGGACTGCGCTGCTGCCTCGGGCGCCCGCTGTACGGCCCGCTCAATGGGAGGTAACCGGTGAAGCCGCGCTCCGTCATCATCTGGACGCTCGTCGCCGTCGTGGGGGCCACTGGATGGGCGGTGCTCGCCCTGTCCAGAGGTGAGAACGTCAACGCGGTGTGGCTGCTGTGCGCCGCGCTCGGCTCGTACGCCATCGCCTACCGGTTCTACGCCCGGTTCATCGTGCGCAAGGTGCTGCGGGCCGACGACCGCCGGGCCACCCCGGCCGAGCGGCTCGACAACGGCATCGACTACCAGCCGACGGATCGGCGGATCCTGTTCGGGCACCACTTCGCCGCCATCGCCGGGGCGGGGCCGCTGGTCGGGCCCGTGCTGGCGGCCCAGATGGGCTACCTCCCCGGCACCATCTGGATCATCGCGGGCGTGATCTTCGCCGGAGCCGTGCAGGACATGGTGATCCTGTTCTTCTCGATGCGGCGCAACGGCCGCAGCCTCGGCCAGATGGCGCGCGAGGAGATCGGGCCGGTCGGCGGGGTGGCGGCGCTCATCGCGGTCTTCGCCATCATGATCATCCTGCTGGCCGTGCTGGCGCTCGTCGTGGTCAACGCGCTCGCGCAGTCGCCGTGGGGCGTCTTCTCCATCGCGATGACGATCCCGATCGCCCTGTTCATGGGCTTCTACCTGCGAGTGATCCGGCCCGGCAAGGTCGTCGAGACCAGCCTGATCGGGGTCGCGCTGCTGGTCCTGGCGATCGTGGCGGGCGGCTGGGTGCAGGAGTCCAGCTGGGCGCCGATCTTCACGCTGACCCCGTCGGCGCTGGCGCTGTGGCTGATCGCGTACGGCTTCGTCGCCGCCGTGCTGCCGGTGTGGATGCTGCTCGCGCCGCGCGACTATCTGTCGACGTTCATGAAAATCGGCACCATCGTGCTGATCGCGATCGGCATCGCCGTCACGCTGCCGCCGCTGCAGGCCACCGCGTTCACCGACTTCGCCTTCAACGGCAAGGGGCCGGTCTTCGCGGGCTCGCTGTTCCCGTTCGTGTTCATCATCATCGCCTGCGGGGCGCTGTCGGGATTCCATTCGCTGATCTCCTCCGGCACGACGCCCAAGATGATCCAGAAGGAGACCCAGGTCCGCATGATCGGCTACGGCTCCATGCTCATGGAGTCGTTCGTCGCCGTCATGGCCATCACGGCGGCCTGCGTGCTGACCCCGGGTCTCTACTTCGCGATGAACTCGCCGGCCGGTGTGGTCGGGACCACCGTCCAGACCGCCGCCCAGGCGGTCACGAACATGGGCTTCGTGATCACGCCTGAGCAGTTGCAGGCCGCGGCGGCGGCCGTACAGGAGGAGACGCTGATCGCCCGGACGGGCGGCGCGCCCACGCTGGCCGTGGGCATCTCGCAGATCTTCTCCGGGTTCCTCGGCGGGGCGGGGCTGCAGGCGTTCTGGTACCACTTCGCGATCATGTTCGAGGCGCTGTTCATCCTGACCACCGTGGACGCGGGCACGCGGGTGGGCCGGTTCATGCTCCAGGACACGATCGGCAACCTGTGGAAGCCGATGGCGCGGGTGAGCTGGTGGCCTGGGCTGGTGGCGGCCAGCGCGGTGGTCGTGGCGGCCTGGGGATACTTCCTCTACCAGGGCGTCAACGACCCGCTCGGCGGCATCAACCAGCTGTTCCCGCTCTTCGGCATCGCCAACCAGCTGCTCGCGGCGGTGGCGCTGACCGTGGCCACGACCCTGCTGATCAAGAGCGGCCGGCTGAAATGGGCCTGGGTGACGGCGGTGCCGCTGGCCTGGGACGTGGCCGTCACGCTGACGGCCAGCTACCAGAAGGTCTTCTCGCCCGACCCGGGGCTCGGCTTCTTCGCGCAGCGTGACCGTTATCAGGCCGCCCTCGACCAGGGGCAACTGCTGGCGCCGGCCAAGTCCATGGACGCGATGCGGCAGGTCGTGATCAACTCCACCGTGGACGGCGTCCTGGCGGCGATCTTCGCTCTCATGATCATTATCGTCATCCTGGACGCGGCCAGGGTGTGGGTGAAGGCGATCAGGACAAGGGAGCCGCTGCCGAGTACCGAGGCGCCGTTCGAGGAGTCGAAGATCCTCGCGCCGTCCGGCCTCATCCCCACCCCCGAGGAGAAGGAGATGATCGCCAAGGCCGGATCATCCGGCTAGAAAGCGCCGATGATGCGGGTCAGCGTGGCGTTCAGCTCGGCGAGGCCGTCCTCGCCGAGCAGCGCCGCCACCCGGCGCTCCACGTCGTCGATCGTGGTGTAGCCGATCTTCAGCGCCTCCTCGCCACGCTCGGTGAACACGATGAGCTTGGCCCGGCGGTCGGCCGGGTCCGGAACCCGGCGCAGGTAGCCGAGCCGCTCCAGGTCGTCCACCAGAGCGCCCATCGCCTGCGGGGTCATCTGGGCCTTCTCGGCGAGCCTGCTCAGCCGGATGCCGTCGTGCTCCATGTGGAAGAACACCGCCGAGTGCGCGGGCCGGATGTCCGCGTCGTACGCCCGGGCCGCCTCCAGCACGACCCCCTGGAGGCGCAGGTACGCCTCGTAGAGCAACGCCACGATGTGCGGTGGATGGGTAGGCGCCACGGGTCTTCTCCAATTGCTAAGCCTGCCTTATATTAAGGCAACCTTAGCAAATGGGGAGAGGTGGGCGATGGACCAGGAAGAGATCTGGGCTGCCCTCGAAACCGAGCGGCGCGGGCTGGCCGACCTGCTCGACTCGCTGCCGGTGGACGCGTGGGAGCAGCCGTCGTTGTGCGAGGGCTGGCGGGTGCGCGACGTTGCCGCCCACCTGGCGATCGCCACCCGGGTGACGCTCCCGTGGGCGCTGGCCGAGTTCGTGCGAGCACGCGGCGACTTCAACCGCATGGTGCGCGACAGCGCGGTGCGGTACGCCGCCGGGCGGCCGATCGGCGAGATCGCCGGGCAGGTACGCGAATCGGCCACGTCACGCCGCCGGGCCCCGACGACCAAGCCGCTCGACCCGCTCTTCGACGCGCTCGTCCACGGCCAGGACATCGCCGTGCCCCTCGGCGTCGAGCGCGCCATGCCGCTCGACGCGGCCCGCGCCTGCGCCACCCACTGCTGGGAGCGGGGCTTCCCCTTCTACCCGCAGCGGCGGCTGCGCGGTCTCCGGCTCGTCGCCACCGACGTGGACTGGGCGGTCGGGGACGGCGACGTGGTGGAAGGTCCGATCCAGGCGCTGCTCCTGCTGCTGAGCGGGCGTCCGGCCGCCCTGCCGAGTCTCGGCGGCGCGGGCGCGGCGGCGCTGGTTACGCGCATGGCGTAGCGCTCAGGGACTCAATCCCGCAATTCGGGCGGGAAACCCGTCCAGCGCAGCTCGGCGGGCAGGTGTCCCATGTCGTTGTAGTACAGGACGGAAGGGGGCCGCTCGGGCGCGTACCGGATGACGGTCAGGGCGGCGTTGGAGTGGTTGAACCCGAGCCAGCGCCACTTCGGGGCGTCCACGGCGGCGCGGACGAGCCAGCCGATGAGGAAGTTGTGCGTGACGACCAGTTCGTGGCGGGTTCCCTCCGCCACCGGGCCCGTGAACGCGCGCATGGCCTCGGCGGCGAGGCCGTCACCTCCGTCCGCGGGGAACTGCTCGACGAAGCGGAGGAGCCGGCCGGCGTGCTCCGGAGGCAATTCGTCCTTCGCCGGCCGGTAGGGGATGTAGTCCCCGGCGGCCTCGGAGGCGTGCAGCGGCACGCCGGGGAGGTGTGCGCCGATCAGGTGGGCGGTCTGCGTCGCCCGGGGGAGCGGGCCGTGATGGATGGCGGAGAGCGGGACGTCCTTGAGCCGCTCGCCGAGCAACGCGGCCTGGCGGCGGCCGTTCTCGGTGAGGGCGGTTTCGTCCGGGGTGGCCTCGCCGTGGCGCGTCAGGTACAGGTAACGAGTCATGATCTAGCCCATTGTTCCGGATATCGTAGGCGGGGTGACCGCCGATGAGACGCGCGACGGGGTGGCTCTGACCAACCTCGACCAGCCGCTGTTCGACGGCGCGGGCGCGACCAAGCGCGACCTGGTCGACTACCTCGACGCCGTCAGCGACCGCATCGTCCCGGTCCTGCGCGACCGCGCGCTGTCGGTCATGCGGGTACGCCCGGGCCAGGAGCCCTTCATGCAGAAGAATCTGCCGAAATACGCCCCCGACTGGATGGAGACCCTGTCCGTCTGGGCGGAGGCGTCGCGCCGGCAGGTCACGTACGCGGTGTGCAACGACCGGCGGACGCTGCTGTGGTTCGCCAACCAGCGGGCCGTGGAATACCACCCGGCGCTGTACGCCGGCGACCGCTGGACGCACATGGTGCTCGACCTCGACCCGCCCGGCGACGACTTCCAGCTGGCCGTGCAGGGGGCCTTCCTGGTGCGGCAGGCGCTGGAGGACTGCGGGCTGGCGGGCGCGGTCAAGACCAGCGGGGCCAAGGGCGTGCACGTGTTCGTGCCCGTGGCGGCGGGGACCGCCGTGGAGGACCTCGCCGCGGCCACCCGTGCGGTGGGCGCCCGCGCCGAGCGGGTGGATCCGGCGATCGCCACCACGGCGTTCATCCGCGAGGACCGTGCGGGCAAGGTGTTCATCGACTCGACCCGGGCGGGCGGCGCCACGGTCGTGGCCGCCTACAGCCCGCGTGTGCGGCCCGGCGTACCGGTGTCCTTCCCCGTGGCGTGGTCGGACCTCGATCGTGTGTCGCCGCGCGACTTCACCTTGCACACGGCGGTCGGGCTGCTCAAGGACGCCGACCCGTGGGCGGAGGCCATGCCCGCGCCGCAGCGGCTGCCGGCCGACCTCGTCGAGGAGGGGCACACGATCCCGATCGCCCGCGTCCAGGCGATGCACGAGGGCAAGCGCCGTGCCAGGGCACGCCGCGACGCGGAGTAAATATCCCAATTTGCCGCATTAGTGGGTCTTTTCAGCGGTGCGGGGTCGCGTTAGGTTGCGTTCGGCGAGGCTCGGGGGAAGTGCCTCGCCTTCCTGTTCCAAGCAGGGGGAAACTGTATGCGCAGAATCGTTGTCGCACTCATCACCGCACTCGCCTTACCGCTCGCCACGGCGGCGCCGGCCAACGCCGGCGGGCTGGACGACGCGTTCGCCAAGCTGCTCGTCAAGCAGGTCAAGGGCACGAA